>JANLYB010000336.1:0-4716 GCA_031365425.1 Hyphomicrobiaceae bacterium | reverse complement strand
AAGTCATCACCGCCTTCGGACGCTTAGGCCATGCCTTCGCCGCCGAGCGCTACGGCGTCGTCCCCGACATGATCTGCTTCGCCAAAGGCGTCAGCAACGGCGCGGTCCCGCTGTCGGGCGTCCTAGTCCGCGCTCCAATCTACGACGCTCTGATGACCGGCCCCGAACACATGGTCGAACTTTTCCATGGCCACACCTACTCCGGCCACCCTCTCGCCGTCGCAGCAGGCCTTGCGACCCTCGATATCTACCGCGACGACAATCTGTTCGAACGTGCTCGCTCTCTCGAAGCCCGCTTCGCCGAAATCATGATGACCCTGAAAGGCGCGCCCCACGTCGCCGACATCCGCACCGTCGGCCTCATGTGCGGCATCGACCTGACGCCCGACCCGGCCAAGCCCGGTGCCAAAGGCTTCGCCCTCACGGACCACGCCTTCCGCGAAGCAAACCTCTACGTCCGCGTTGGCGGCGACACTGCCATCGTCGCCCCTTCGCTCATCGCGACCGAGCAGGACCTCGTCCAGATCCGCAACCACATCGCCCGCTCCCTCGCCGCCATTTGAACTGCGCTTCACCTTCCTTGCCCGTCGCAACCACAAGATGCACGTTGTGCGACGTTAATACTTGGTGAAAACCCCGCGACCGCCATTGCCTCGAATCACGCACCGGCGTGTGCTTGCTGCAAATTGAGTCGGAATGGGCGAGCCATAGAAATCATGACGATACACCTGACACCACTACCTCATGATGGACCAGCCAGCGGACCCACCGCTGCCCTCCACAGCGCCGCCGCTCCAGCAAGTGCTGTCACCCACATCTTCATCGGTTCGGCCATTGCCATCGTCGGCCTCGCTGTCGCGATGTTCGTTGGCATCCAGCTCGCACTCCCGCCGCTGGTCGCCCTGATCGCAGGCCTGTCGTTCGCGATCGGAGCCGCCGCCCTCCATGTCCGGCTTACCCGTCCATCCGCTCCGCGCCCGGTAATAGTAAAACCCGCGCGCCGCACGCCGTCCCTTGATGCGGCGCGCCAGACAGCGCCATCGTTCGCAGCGCCGTCGTTCGCCAACCAACCCACGCTCGCAGTCGCCGCCACCCAGGCTGGCGGGCCTGCATCTGCCCACCCTGAATCGCCATCGTCGATCGTCGAGCCGAGCGATCTCGCGCTTGCCCTGCTCGCCAGCCTCAGCTCTACGGCAGACACAAAGGCTCAGCCCCAACCCGATGCCGACGCCTGGACTTGGGCAATCGCGGCTCAGCTCGAACCACACGCTCTTGCCGATAGCATCTCGCACGCGCCAGTCCTTGCCGCACACCCACAGGCTGACGAAACCGAAACGGAAGTCCAGCGCGTCGAGCGGCTCGTCAAGCGCCTGGCTGACAACGTCAACCAGCTCCAGGCAATGCGCCAAGCCCAGCCCCCCCGGCACCCCGACGGCGAACAGCTCGCCCTGTTCAACGAGTCTGGCGACCCGAGTCATCAGCTCGAAGCGTCCATCAATGCCCTGCGCCGCGCCAACGCCATTCATCCAAGCCTTGACGTTGCGCCCATCGCCGAAGTTGCGGCGCCCGCTCCAACACGCGCCGAAATGGCCGAGATGGCATGGCCCCAGTCCATGCCAGTCGAGTCCATGCCCGTCGAGCACGCTCCCATCATTGCCCGCGATCCTCACGCGGACAGCCAGCGCAGCAACATCCTGTCGGCTCTGAACGCACAGCGCATCGACGTTTACCTTGAGCCGATCCTCGACCTGGCCGGCCAGCGCCCGCAGCACTACGAAGTCTCAATCGCGCTGCGCACCTACGGCGGCCACGCCATCGACCTGACCCACGCGGCCAATGACCTGAGCGGCACCGGCCTCCTCCCGCTCATCGATCAGGCGCGCATCGCCCACGCCGCCAACGTCGCCCGCCGCTTGGCCGACCGCGGCAAATCGGGTGCGGTTTTTGCTGAATTGAACGGCGAAACCCTCGACGACGGCGGCTTTCAGGAAACCTTCGCCAATGACACCATCTCGGTCGGCGCATTCCCCGGCCAACTCGTCCTGACGCTCCCGCAGGCCCACGTCGCAACCTTCACCGCCGCCGACTGGTACACCCTCGCCCGTCTGCGCGAAGCAGGCTTCGGCTTTGCCTTGTCCGGGGTAACGAGCCTCGACATGGACTTCCCACGTCTGCGCGACGCAGGCTTCGTCTTCGCCCGCCTCGATGCGGAAACCTTCTTGATCGGCCTGCCGACCTCGGGTGGAATTGTCCCGCCAGCCGACATCTGCCGCCACCTTGCCGAATCGGGCCTCATGCTGATCGTTGGCGGCATCCTGGACGACCACCAGCTTGCCCGCATCTTCGGCTTCGGCGTCCTCTTTGGTCAGGGCCGTCTGTTCGGAGGCCCCCGCCCGATGAAGCCGGAATCCCAATCCGCCCCGCAGCAGTCCTATTCTGCAGCCTCGGTCGCCCCGGCCGAGTAGTCAGCGAAGGAATTTGTGCCAACTACAATTTATGCATAAAATCTGCCGTTGACTTTCACTGAATTGAGTAGCGAAGTCCGGTAATCGCCTGTCACTTATTCGGGCACAGGCGGCTGAGAGAGGCGTGAACTCTTGCCCTGATTGGGGAAGAGACATGCACCCAATTTCTCAGGCTACGATTCGCAATTGTATTTTGTCGCACTTGCCTGCCTGCGATTTTGAGCGGCTGAAACCTAAGCTCAGCCCAATCAGCCTTGCCGTGCGCCAGCGGCTGGAACTCCCAAACCGGCCCATCGAAAATATCGTCTTCATCGAACACGGCATTGTCTCCGTCGTCGCGCGGGGGCTCGGGGACGACACCATCGAGATTGGACTTATCGGCCGGGAAGGCATGACCGGCCTGCCCGTCGTCATGGGCACCGATCGCTCACCTCACGATACCTACGTCCAGGCGGCCGGCGGCGGATGGAGCATCACCGCGGACGATCTGCGCGGCGAGATGCACGAGAGCGCGCCGCTCGCCCAGTTGTGCCGTTTTTCCACTCAGGCATTTTTTATCCAGACCGCGTGCACCGCCCTGGCCAACGGCCGCGCGACCATAGACACGCGATTGGCGCGCTGGCTCTTGATGGCCCAAGATCGCATGGACTCCGCCGAATTGGTTCTGACCCACGACTTTCTGGCGGTCATGCTGGGCGTTCGCCGGTCAGGCGTCACCTCGGCGCTCGGTCTCCTGGTAAAGCAAAATCTCATCGCTCAAATTCGCGGCAAGATCGTCGTCCGCGACCGCGACGGGCTCATCAAGATAGCCGACAGGTTCTTCGGCGTCCCCGAACGCGAGCACCTCCGCTTGTTTGGCAATGATAATGCCGCGCAACGCAGAACGGCCTGATCCGGGACACCAGGCCTGACCTTGCCGGGAACCGCGCATGCCCTCACAAGTTAGGGAAAAGAGCGGCTTGGGTTCAGTTCGACGCAGCCTCACGATCGAAATCCACACGGATCATCTTTGTTGCTCTCGTTAACCCGCTGGAATCGCATCCGCTCAGCCGTGGTCAGCTTAGGGAATAAAAGCATACGCATCCCCGTTGTAGGCCATTGCCGGCATGCGTTGGTAATCCATTTTGGCGTTTCCTTATCCCCTGGTCCAAGCGAGAGATCTGACCGATGCAATTCTCGATCAACAATTCCCTGCTGCACCGCCTCCACCGCGCGTCTCAGGTGACATCCGAACGGTTGTCGACCGAGCTTGGCGATAGCCGGCTGACCTCGCGTCAACTCGTCGTTCTGGCCTCCATCGCTGCCGACGAAGGCGCAAGCCAGACCGCCATCGGTACCGCCACCGGCATCGACCGTTCGACCATGTCCGACGTCATCCGGCGCTTGACCAAGCACGGCCTCGTCGCGCGCAAACGCACCAAGGACGACGCCCGCACCTACGCCATCAAACTGACCGATGAGGGTGCCCGCGTCCTCCAATCGGCAAGACCGGTCATGGAGCGCGTCGAAGCAAACATGCTCGCGGCCATCTCCCCCAAAGACCGCGCCGACCTCATATCTCTGCTCGGCTCGCTAATCGATCAGGGCGGCCAGCCTCTGCCGGGCGTGTCGTCCCCGGGCCGCTCATAACACGAGCGGCTCCAGCCCCTCCGCTAGCCCTTCCCCCATGTGCGCAATCCTGTTAGGCCACCAAAGCCATAACAGGACGTATCGCCCATGATCGAAATCGTAACCTCCATCGCCCCCCTCGCTGCGGGCACGAAAGCCTGGTTCGTCGACATTTGGGGCGTGATGCACAACGGCATCGCCCCCTTCGACAGCGCGGTCGATGCCTGCCGCACCTTCCGCCTGCACCATGACGGCATCGTCATTCTGGTGTCCAACGCGCCCCGCCCGAACACCGCCGTCCGGGCCCAGCTCGACCGCATCGGCGTCGCCCGCGAAGCATATGACGCGATCGTTTCGTCCGGCGACACGTCCCGCGCGCTCATCGCAGCCCTGGACGGCGCACCGCTCTTCCACCTCGGTCCCGACCGCGACCTTACCCTCTACGACGGCCTCGACGTCACCATCGCGAGCCCCGCCGAAGCCGAAACCATCGTCTGTACCGGCCTGTTCGACGATGAAACCCAAACCCCGCGCGACTACCTCAAGGCGCTTACCGCTTGCGCCGCCCGCAACGTGCCCATGATCTGCGCCAACCCAGACCTCAAGGTCGAACGCGGCGGAAAAATCATCCCCTGCGCCGGCG
>JANLYB010000310.1:0-2898 GCA_031365425.1 Hyphomicrobiaceae bacterium | reverse complement strand
CTCAAATCAGCAAACCCTGAAGCCACGTCTCGCCGCTACAGCCAGCGCTGATCTTTTTGCGATCGGTGCGTTGGCAGCCCTTCCCATCGGTTTCGCAGGCGGCGCGGAGAATTTTCGGCCAAAAGAGCAAAATTGGTTAGTCAGCACTTAATTTTCCCCATCGTGCTTTCTCGACGACGATGTGGGAAGAAAAAATTGCGCTCCGTACTGCCGTTCCCCGCACACTCGCGGCTGAACCGCGATTTCGACGGGATGTGCGCAATGAAAGTAGTTGGCGTGTGTCGGGTCGAGCGTGGACAGCTGTTATTCGCGTGCCAGCGGCCTTGGCGCTATCGTGCACGTAGTTGACGATGACGGCGCCGAAGATGCCCGCCAAACGCAGGGCGCGCCTCTACATTCTTGCATCCGCATTTGTATGCGGAGCGACTTGCGGCGGGATGCGGATCCTAGCAGATCACCGCTTGGCAGCGACTTCCGCAATCTCTGCTCGGCGTCGGATCGAGAGCGTCGCTTGCTGCAAGTGCTCAGGGCCGCTATGGGTCAAACTGGTCGGTTGGCCAGCGTGGACGGCACGGCAGCGACGCCCCAATAAGCCGACGATCTGGACGATTTTGGCTTCTTCGTCGGCTTCTCCCCTGACCGCGATGGTCTTGGCCAGAGGCCCCTGAGTCGGAGTCGGGCCATTTTCGACTTCACAGACTGCTGACTTAACCGAATAGATCGTCCGCTTTTACGCCGACGCCGAATTGTTCCGCCGCAAAGCATAGATGCGGAGCAGGCTATGGCGCTCCTCATGCCTTCGCGCGGCAGAACATCTCGTGAAAGGCGATATCGATCGCGCGGTCGTAGGACTCCTCGTCATGGAGTCCCTCTTTGCACTTGAGGACCAAGGGGCGGCTCGACATCGGAAAATGCAGCGCCACAATATCCGCCGCGGTAAACGGCGGCGCTTCCCAACGCCAGAACCTCCTCAGCGCAGCGAATTGCGCTGCGAGCGAATCGTCCGGAGCATGAGGCTTCACGAGAACAAGCAATTTGCCTTGATGATTGTTAGCTAGGATGTGCTCGACCTCCCAGCGAACGCCAGGCGTGAGATCGGTAATTGCGAGCGGGCCGGCGGCAACGAGACTTGGCTCTGCGACATCGTTGGACTTCATCTTCAAACCGCAAACGAGAACGATGAGCCGCGATTGCTCGATCATGTCGAGCACGGGCTGCTTCCAGACGGCGTCCGTGAAGTGTGCCCGCGCTGCGCCTGGCTCGGGCAATTCCTCGCTCGGGTTTCCAACCGCGATGACTGGACCGAAGCGGTCGAGCGCGGGCGTGAATGCCTCCTCGAACCGGCTCGAGACAAGCGTTCGCGTCCACGTTGTGTGGCCGCGTGCATCTGTTGTGGCCTCGTTTTGGTAGCGGTAGATCTGGGCGCCGTCGTCTTGGAAAGAGCGGATCAGGAGCACAGGCCGACGCTTGTCGGTCTTCAAGACGTCACGGGCACGCGGCAGCATACATTGCGTGTAGAGAGCCTGCCGGAAGTACTTGTAAGCGAGGACCTCCAAGAGAGCCAGCGCCGGAAGTATTATGGCGAGAAAGTTCAACAGACGCATGTCTGGCTGAACTCGGAAGTAAATCGCCGCTGCGCCAGCCGCAGCCGTGAGCATTAATAATTGGATGAAGGCCACCCACATTGCGCGACGATTGAGCCTCGGCAATTGCTCCTTAAAAAGCTCCGCGCCGTCCTTTGTCGTATCGAGATAGGAGAGGTCGAGCGAATGCTGCTCGGTGCTATTCCTATCCAGAAATGAAGTGATGGAAAGTTTCAATTCGCGATACTCGGGACTTGAAGTAAAGCTGTTTCCCTGCAACGCCGCGAACAGTTTCAGGAAGAAACCCTTCCCACAATAGGCCTCCGCCAAGTCGATCAATTGCACCGGTTCTGGAGAAACATCCATGCGGAACTCCATTGCCAAAAAAGCAGATCGTGCCCTCGTCGTCCGTCCGAACGACCACAAACTCGCCCACAATGCCTGTCTAAGTTTACGCCCTCCTGCGCGCGCTGTCATGCGCTCGGTATCAGTGCAGGTGCTTCTGGGGCGGGTGGGCGTGACGGCTTAAGCCGATCGATAGACCCCGATCTTACGCGTCCTTGTCGGTCTCGATCGGGCGATGCAAAGCTCAACGCCGCCTAGGTGATACGGTCTGCGAGGAATACGTCGACCGGCGCGCGAGGTCTCATGTCGTCCTGGCTGCATGCCGAGACCTCGGAGCACTGCAAATTCATCGAACTACTTGCGTTCGCAGAGCGCGCGCCGGTCGTCTATCTCCGGAGGTTCGACTATGAAAATCCGAACCTTCCGACTTTGACCCGCCCACGATGTCTGAAAGGGTCAACAGGGTTGGTCGGCGATCGTAGCCGGTATGGTAGCGACACCCCTGTAACCGGACGTTCTCGATGATTTTGGCTTGTTTGATGGCCTCGTCTGTACGCCGCCGTTGAGTTGCGCTGGGCTTGCGATGTCAGTTCGACGGTGAACCGCCTTCGGGCGCTTCTAACTTCAGCACCTTCGGCTCGTGTCCGGTTTCGCGCAGGAACCTCAGGAGGTCCTCGCGGGCTATGTTTGTCGTTGCCGTGTTGCGCATCGGGTGGCAGTTGACCGTTTCGTGTCTCATCAAGTTCTGGTCGACGACCACCTGCACGCGTCCGGGGTCATTCATTACTGCGAAGGCGTTCACTGACCCCGGCGAAACGCCCAAGACTTCCATCAGAAGGTCCGATTTGCCGAAACTGAATCGTCCGAGCCCGAGCTTTTTTGATAACGCCTTCAGATCGACGAGCGTGCTGCCTTCGGCAACGACAAGGACCAGCCTGTCTTTATCGTCTTTGAGAAAGAGGTTTTTGGT
>JANLYB010000274.1:0-16071 GCA_031365425.1 Hyphomicrobiaceae bacterium | reverse complement strand
GCGATCTCGGCCGTATCCTTGACTTTGCTTGACCGCCTCTTAATTTCCTCGACGACCTGGTTGACGGCCTTATCGATGCCGCGCTTCAGATCCATCGGGTTCATGCCGGCCGCAACCGACTTCAAGCCTTCGCGAACGATGGCCTGAGCAAGAACCGTAGCAGTGGTCGTGCCATCGCCCGCGACGTCGTTGGTCTTGGAGGCGACTTCGCGCAACATCTGCGCGCCCATGTTCTCGAACTTGTCTTCAAGTTCGATTTCCTTGGCGACCGTCACGCCGTCCTTCGTCGTGCGGGGAGCCCCGAACGACTTTTCGATAATGACGTTGCGGCCCTTGGGACCAAGGGTCACCTTCACGGCGTTGGCGAGAATGTCGACGCCACGCAGCATGCGCTCGCGAGCATCGGGACCGAATTTAACTTCTTTAGCTGCCATGTGGCAAAGCTCCTGAATAGGATGAATTGAGAAAGGGCGGAAATGGTGAGTAGTGAATTGTGAGTGGTGAAAATCGTGAGGTGAAAAATCTATTCACCATTCACAATTCACCACTCACCCCTGCACTTACTTATCCAGGATGCCCATGATGTCGCTTTCCTTCATGATAAGAAGGTCCACGCCGTCGATTTTGACTTCAGTGCCGGACCACTTGCCGAATAAAACCTTGTCGCCCTTCTTGACGTCGAGGGGGACAATCTTGCCGGCTTCGTCGCGGGCGCCAGCGCCCACGGCAATAACTTCGCCCTGCATCGGCTTTTCGCCGGCAGTTTCAGGAATGATGATGCCGCCTTTGGACTTTGCTTCGTTGTCGGCGCGTTTGACGACCACGCGGTCGTGAAGAGGACGGAATTTCATGAGTCTGGTGGGCTCCAATTGAGGGATGGCGGTGATCCGCACGATCCTCGAGCTGCTTTGTTTCGAACATGTCAGGGTGCGTGTTAGCAATCACACGAGATGAGTGCCAAGCGCGCAGCACAAATACGGGCGGCTGCATCACAAGTCAAGGATCACCCCAACTTTTTACTAACGCCCCTCGACGGTCCACCGCCGAACCAATAGAGTTTTCAGCACGTGAGCTGAACCCAGAACTCCAAACCACTCCATGGCCGGGCTTGACCCGGCAATCCAGGAGCCACAGGCGAGGGGCAATCGGTGGAGTAAACTATGCTAGGCGGCAAGAGCTGGAATACATGGATTGGCGAATACGCGATGAGCCATCAACATCCGGTTAACCAGCTAACTCACCTTTTTGGCATTCCCATGATTGCGGTCTCTCTCCCGCTCATGCTTGTCTCAATCTTTGTCGCGGGGCTCTGGCCCTGGGCCATTGGCCTGTTTATCGCCGGCTGGATCTTGCAGTTCGTAGGCCACGCCTTCGAAGGCAAACCGCCGGAATTTTTCAAAGACTGGCGTTTCCTGTTCGTCGGCCTGCGCTGGTGGTTCGCCAAAATCCTGGGAAAAACCTGATGTCATACGTCGCCTTGGCGGCCTGGGCGTTCGCCGCCGGAGCGCTGATCCCCGTCATGGGCAGCCTGAACGCCAGTTTGAGCCGCGCACTGGGCAGCGCGCCTGCCGCCGCAACGGTGCTGTTCGTTGTCGCGCTGACCTCGATGATCGCGCTTTTCTTCGCCACCCGCCAGACAATACCGACGGCCAATCAATTCGCGCTCGCCCCCGGCCACTTGTTTCTCGGCGGCCTGATCGTGGCGTTTTACGTCATCAGCGTGACGGTCCTGGTCCCGATCTTCGGCGTCGGCAATACCATCCTGTTCGCCATGACCGCTCAGATCGTCATGTCCGCCGTCATGGACCACTTCGGCCTGTTCGGCGCACCCATAAAACCCGTCAGCCTCACCCGCCTCGCCGGTCTCGCCCTTATGCTCGCCGGGCTCTTCCTCGCCCAAATGAGCATTTCCCGGCCCACCTGATCTCAACCCGTAGGGCGCAATAGCGAAGCGTATTGCGCCGGCCGCGAGTCCGTTCTCAGACGGCGCAATACGCCAGGTGGCTATTGCGCCCTACATGTCGTTGTAATTATTGACGGATCCACCGATCAACCACACTTCGTCAGCGCGCCCTCGGCATCGAACACATGGCCGGAAAGCCCGCGCGCCCGCTTGGAGGCGAGATACAACGCGACCGCAGCCATTTCCGGCTCGCTGGCCAGTGTCGCCACGGATGTATCGCCCGGCAAAGACGCGCGCGGCCCTATGGCATTAATCCGGATCCCACTTCCGGCCCACGTTTCCGCTTCCCGGCGGGTCATGGCGGCCAGCGCTGACCGTAAAATCCCAGCAATCAGCGCCGCACTCCGCCCCAAAGGCTCGGCCACGACGACAATATTCAAAATCAGCCCTTCGCTCAGCATCAACCGCATGCGATTGGCCGCTATCCGCGTAATAACGGCGGCAGCTTCGAGCTTATCGGCCACAAAATTCTCGATGTCTTCCATGCTGGCCAGCCCAGCGAGATCGCTCGCGCGCACGGGAATGACGTTGATCACGGCGTCCACGCTGCCAAACGACTGCGTGCCGTTCTGCGCAAAGCGCTGGGCGGCCGCCATCGTGTTGAGCGGTTCGTCGAACAATTTGATTTCATGAGCAGTTTCAGCGAGCATCGCGATAATCGCGGTCGTTTCCGGCTCGGTCGCTGAGGCCGACTGCAGCACAAGGCGGGCCTTATGATCGGCAAATGCACGCGCAATATCGACACCATGCTCGGGCGACAGGCCCGAGATCATGACCCGGGCGCCTGCGAGTTCACCGTAGCGCGCCGAAGTGAGATTATTGTCGATAACACTCATAAACATCATCATCTCCTTAGGGCGGCGCGGGTCAAGTGCGAACCGCTTGATCCCTTCTCACGCAGAATCGCCTAACGAGATCTAAACAGCCTGGAGATTCGGACCGTGGCGCGGCACATTCGCAGCCAGTACATGGCAAGAACATGAACGTGCGATAGCGATTGTGGCAGCGCCCGTGTACGTTGGAAAACCGGGACAAACATAGAGCGGCCAATGCAGCAATATCTCGATCTCATGCGCCATGTCCGTGTAAACGGCACCAAGAAGACCGACCGCACCGGCACCGGTACGTTGTCCGTTTTCGGCTATCAGATGAGGTTTGATCTGGCGCGCGGCTTCCCGCTGGTGACGACCAAAAAACTCCACCTCAAATCGATCGTCCATGAACTGATCTGGTTTCTCGCCGGCGACACCAACATCGCCTATCTCAAACAAAACGGCGTCGGCATCTGGGACGAATGGGCAAGGCCGGACGGCAGCCTCGGCCCCGTTTATGGCAAGCAATGGCGCAGCTGGGCCTGCCCCGATGGCCGCACCGTCGACCAAATCTCGGACCTGATCCGCGACCTCAAAGCCAACCCCGACAGCCGCCGCCTCATTGTCTCTGCCTGGAATCCCGCCGATATCCCACAGATGGCGCTGGCCCCCTGCCATTGCCTGTTCCAGTTCTACGTCGCCGATGGCAAGCTCTCCTGTCAGCTTTACCAGCGCTCGGCTGACATCTTCCTCGGCGTTCCGTTCAACATTGCCAGCTACGCGCTGCTGACTCTCATGATCGCCCAGGTCACTGGCCTCAAACCCGGCGAGTTCGTCCACACCTTCGGCGACGCGCACTTGTATTCAAACCACCTCGATCAGGCGGATCTGCAACTCGCCCGCACCCCCCGTCCGCTACCTCAAATGACCATTAACCCCGCCGTCAACGACATCTTCGCCTTCCGCTTCGAGGATTTCACCCTCTCCAGCTACGACCCTTATCCCCACATCAAAGCACCCGTTGCCGTATGACCACGTCTGCATTGAATCCGCCCATCAAAATAGCCCTCGTTGTCGCCGTCGCCCGCAACGGCGTGATCGGCAAAGATGGCGGCCTGCCCTGGCGCCTGTCGTCCGATTTAAAGACCTTCCGCCGCTTGACCATGGGCAAACCCCTCGTCATGGGCCGCCGCACGTTCGCGTCCCTCGGCAAGCCGCTCGATGGCCGCGATAACCTTGTCGTTACCCGCGACACGTCCTTTAAAGCCGAAGGCGCTGAAATCTTCGCCTCCCTCGACGCAGCCGTCGCGCGCGCCCGCGACCACGCCCGCACCCGCAGCGTCGATGAAATCATGATCATTGGCGGCGCGGACATCTACCGCCAAATCCTGCCCATCGCCGATCGCCTTTACTGGACTGAAGTGGCAGCCGACGTAGAAGGCGACACCCGTTTCCCCGATTTCGACGCCAAACACTGGCGCGCAGTCTCCCGCGAGCCCATCCCCCAAGGCCCCAAAGACGATTTCCCCGCCACCCTCATCACATTGGATCGGGTCTAGCTGGGCCCCCCTAGCGCCGCTCTTGCGGCGAGGGGAGCGATCGCGACTTAGGCAGCGAGCGCCGGACTCAAAAGCCCCGGCCTCCTTAGGGCTGGGGCTTTTGAAAGCAAAAGAGACGACCACCCCGCCACCCTGATCACCCTGGATCGAATCTAGAGCCGCAACGCCTCTAGCGGCCAGCCGTTGCTGGCCGAAGCGGCCAAGGGCCGCCGGCGCGAGCGCCGGACTCAAAAGGTCCGGCCTCTTTCAGGCCGGACCTTTTGAAAGCAAAGAGCCCCCCGTCCTTGAAACCCCGCCCCCCTATACCAATTTCTCAACCGGTGTTTGCGTGTCGCCGGGCGCTGCCCTATACGGACACCAGACGATGACGAAGCCGCGTTCGCGGACTTTGAGTCACTCTCAAGTAAAGAGGTTTTGAACGGCATGCCCTGGAACAATCAAGGTGGATCTGGTGGCGGCGGTGGTGGCTGGAAGAGCGGTGGCAGCGGCGGCGGAGGCGGCGGTCCCTGGGGCCAAGGCGGCGGCAATCAGCCCCCTGACCTCGAGGATATGCTGAAGCGCAGCCAGGATAAGATGAAGCAGGTCATGGACGGCGGCGGCTTGCCCGGCCCTATCCTGTTACTTGCGGCAGCCTTCGGTTGTGCGCTGATCGCCTGGAACCTGTTCTTCTTCCGCGTCAACGCCGACGAATTCGGCGTCGTCTTGCGCTTCGGCGAATTCCAGCGCCAGGAACCGGCCGGCCTTCATTTCCGGCTGCCGCCGCCCATCGACGAAGTGAAGGTGCTCAAAGTCACCGACCAGCGCATCATGGACATCGGCACCCGCACGACGACCGGTTCGTCGAACCGCGGCGACAGCACGATGATGCTGACCGGCGATGAAAACATCGTCGATGTCCGCTTTGCCGTGTTCTGGCGCATCAAACTCGATCAGGTTCAGAAATACCTGTTCAACATCGCGAGCCAGGAAGCGACCGTCCGCGAAGTCGGCGAAAGCGTCATGCGCGAAGTCGTCGGCCAGACCCCGCTCCTCGCCTTGCTGACCGAAGCCCGTACCGACGTCCAGAAGTCCGTCCAGAAGCGGATGCAGGAAATTCTCGACGGCTACGGCGCGGGTATCAAGATCGACCAGGTCCAGTTGAAGGAAGTCGACCCGCCGCAGGAGGTCATCAAAGCGTTCCGTGAAGTCCAGGCTGCAGCCCAGGACCGCGAGACCAAGATCAAGGAAGCGCAGAAATACGCCGAGCAGGTCATCCCCGTAGCCAAGGGCGACGCCGACCGCATCAAGGCCAACGCCCAAGGCTATCGCGACCAGACCATTGCCGAAGCCACCGGTCAGGCCGCACGCTTCCTCAAAGTTTACGAGGAATACAAGAAGTCTCCCGACGTGACCCGCCAGCGCCTCTATCTCGAAACGATGGAACGCGTGCTGGGTGGATCCGACAAGATCATCATCGATAGCAAGAGCGGCCAGGGCGTCGTGCCCTACCTGCCGCTTGGCGAATTGACGAAAAAGAAGACCGAGGGAGCCAATTGATATGCGTACATTTCTCGGATTTCTTCTGATCCTGCTGGGCCTTGCAGCCGCAGCGCTTTATTCGTCGGCCTTCATCGTCCACCAGAACCAGCAAGCCATCGTGCTTCGTTTCGGTGAGCCCAAGACGGTGATTCAGCAGCCGGGCCTGAAGTGGAAAGCCCCCGTTCTCGACACGGTGGACTATTTCGACAAGCGCGTTCTCGATCTCGACACGACCGAACTCGAAGTGACGACCAACGACCAGCAACGCCTCGTGATCGACGCGTACACCCGCTATCGCATCACCGATCCGCTGAAATTCTACCAGAACGTTCGCACGCAAGCCAACGTCGCCAAGGTGATGGGACCCGTGGTCGAATCGACGATCCGCAACGTCGTCAACACCGCGCGCCTGTCCGAAGTTGTCAAAGACAAGCGCGAAAGCCTCATGAAGCAGATCGCGTCCACCGTGAACACCGAAGGCAAGGACTACGGCGTCGAGGTCGTGGACGTTCGCTTGAAGCGCGCCAATCTCCATCCCACGATTTCGCAAAGCGTCTTCGCCCGCATGACCGCCGACCGCGAGCGCGTGGCCACCGAACTTCGTGCCCAAGGCGACGCCGAGAAAAACCGTGTGATGGCCAATGCCGACCGCGAAGTGACCATCATCCGCGCCGAAGCGACCAAAGCCTCCGACATCGCGCGCGGCGAAGGCGAAGGCGAGCGTAACCGGATCTTCGCCGAAGCATACGGCCGTGACCCCGAATTCGCCCGCTTCTACCGTGCGATGCAGGCCTGCGAACAATCCTTCAAGCCGGGCGAAACCCGCTTCATGCTCTCGCCCGACAGCACCTCATCGGTCTGCTCCGCCTTCACCGAAGGCGTCAAACCATTCGGCACGCATAAGTAACTGACCTCTCTATTCCCTCCCCCTTGTGGGGAGGGTTAGGGTGGGGGTTTCTCGCGCGCCGCTGATTGAGTTCAACCTACTGCGGCCCAAACGACTCATTCAGTTCCTTGGTCCGCACCTTGGTCTTCGCGCTCATGCACCCCAGCACCGCCGCCGTCGTACCCGTTCCCCCGCCCCATTCGAACGGCACGACGCCCTTGCAATCGGCATCCCGGAACGCGATCCATGCCCGTTGCGCCGCTCGCAGCGCAGCCTCATATGCCTTCGCATCATAGGGTGCTGGTGCGTCCTGCCCCGCGGCCTTTCCGAGCGCCTTCTTGTAAGCCTCATTCAGTCCGGCGTCCGCTGCTGCCAGCTCACGATCAGCGCAAATATTCATCTCGACCGTGTTGCGCGCATTCTCACAATCGACCGCCTGCGCGGCGGCCGGTCCGCACGCCACGAATGCGCCCAAAGCCATAGCAACCGAAAGCGTTCGCATCAGATCCTCACCGGTTCCCTTAAATCCTCGATAACCTGACAGGGCCCGCAAGACCATCCACCAGGCATCATCCGCACGCATTCTCCATCAAATCCACCCATCTTGACCTGACCAACCAACGCATCACATGACTACCCCCATGATCGATGACGCACCAAGTCCAGACCCGGCAGAACCTGCACCCGAGCGCCCCACGGGCGCGGCGGTCATCGCCGGCTACCTCAAGCATCTACCCACGTCGCCCGGCGTCTACCGCATGATCGACCTGTCGGGCGACGTAATCTACGTCGGCAAAGCCCGCTCGCTCAAAGCCCGCGTCGGCAACTACGTCCGGTCCGGCAGCCATACCAACCGCATCGCCCGCATGATCGCCTCGACCGCGAGCATGGAATTCGTCACTGTCGCCACCGAAGCCGAAGCGCTTCTCCTCGAAGCCAACCTCATCAAGCGCTTCCGCCCGCGCTATAACGTGCTGCTGCGCGACGACAAATCCTTCCCCTATATCCTGATCACCCGCGATCAGCGCGCCCCCCAGCTCACCAAGCATCGCGGCGCGCGAACCAATAAGGGCGACTACTTCGGCCCATTCGCTTCCGCCGGCGCCGTGAACCGCACCATCAACGTGCTCCAGCGCGCGTTCCTCTTGCGCACCTGTTCCGACAGCGTCTTCGAAACCGTCACCCGCCCGTGCATGCTGCACCAGATCAAGCGCTGCTCGGCCCCCTGCACCAACGAGATCTCAGCCGAAGATTACAACAAGCTCGTCGGCGAAGCCGTCCGCTTCCTGCGCGGAGAAAGCCAGAATGTCCGCGACATGTACAAAATCATGATGACGGAAGCCGCCGATAAGCTCGAATTCGAGCGCGCCGCCATGTATCGCAACCGGCTGTGGGCGCTCGCCCACGTCACCGCCGACCAATCGATCAACCCCGAAGGCGTCGAGGAAGCCGACGTCTTCGCCGCCTACCAGGACGGCGGCCAGACCTGCGTCCAGGTCTTCTTTTTCCGCACTGGCCAGAACTGGGGCAACCGGCCCTATTACCCCAAGGCCGACCGCTCGCTCCCTGTCGAGGAGGTGCTCGATAGCTTCATCGCCCAGTTCTACGACGACAAGCCGGTCCCGCGCCTGATCCTGTTGTCCCATGAAGTCCCAAGCCAGGCCGTGCTCGCCGAAGCGCTGTCGACGAAAGCCGACCGCAAGGTCGAAATCCGCGTTCCCGAGCGCGGCGCCAAAACCGGCCTCGTCGCCCATGCCCTCACGAATGCGCGCGAAGCGCTGGGCCGCAAACTCGCCGAAACCTCATCGCAAGGCCGGCTGCTCGAAGGCGTCGCCGAGCGGTTCGGCCTGCCCCGCACGCCCCGCCGCGTCGAAGTTTACGACAACAGCCACATCATGGGCACCAATGCCGTCGGCGCGATGATCGTCGCCGGCCCCGAAGGCTTCGTCAAAAACCAGTACCGCAAGTTCAATATCAAATGGGACCAAACCACCCCCGGCGACGACTACGCCATGATGCGCGAAGTCCTCACCCGCCGCTTCAAGCGCCTCGTGACGCCTGTTGTGCCGGCCCCCGGCACAAATGACGCCCCAATCCCCTCTCCCCGTCCTTCACGGGGAGAGGGCGAGGGGCGGCCACAAGTTGCCAACATCCACGCCGCAGTTGATTCCCCTCCCCCCTGCGGGGAGGGGTTAGGGGTGGGGGTAGAGCCGGCGGTAGAGCCGGCGGTGGGGGTAACAGGTGCGGTGGGGATTGAGCACCTTGGCACAACCCAGCCCATCGGCATCATCCCGTCGGACACTGCCGAAGACGACGACGACGACCAGCCCACCCTCTCCGACCCGGCAGAGTTCCCCGACCGCCCCGACCTCGTCCTCGTCGACGGCGGCCTCGGCCAGCTCAGCGTCGCCCGCGAGGTCTTTGCCGGACTTGGCATCACGGACATCGCCCTCGTCGGCGTCGCCAAGGGCCCAGACCGCGACGCTGGCCGCGAACACTTCCACATTCCCGGCCGCCACGCCTCCCTCATGCTGGAGCCCCGCGATCCCGTGCTCTACTTCGTCCAGCGCCTGCGCGACGAAGCCCACCGTTTCGCCATCGGCACCCATCGCGCCAAACGTGCCAAAGCCCTCGGCATCAACCCGCTGGATGAAATCGGCGGCGTCGGCCCGACCCGCAAACGCGCTCTTCTATCCCACTTCGGTTCGGCCAAAGCCGTATCGCGTGCAGGCATCGAAGACCTCAAAGGCGTCACCGGAATTTCCGCCGAAATGGCCCAGAAAATCTACGATTTCTTCAACGACCGCAAAAACTGATCCACATGTCCGCGTTCAAATGTTTTGGACGTTCAGTGTCCAACTGTCGTCGCAGTTGATATGCTATTTATCGCGTTAGGAAACAATCATTGGAGGGGCCATGATCCGCTCGCTGGTCTTAAGTCTCGTCGCCATTTTCGCGCTTTTGACAACAGGAGTTCGCGCCGAAACCTCGACCACGGGCTGGATCAAAGTCGCAACCCTCACCATCGATACCCGCACCCGCGGCACGAAGACCATCGACCTTCCCGACATGGTCTTCCGTGAACTTCGCTTCGCCGCTGACAAACACGTCACCATTGCGACGGTTAAGACGTCATCAGGCGGCGCTTTTCGCGCCAGCGGCGGCGGCTTTTCCGCCCGTCCCGGAACCCCCTCCGCATCGTTTCACGTCACCAAAGACCCTGCTGGCCTGAAACAGGTCGAGATTGCCTGGAACGCCGACCCGGCGGCCACCGGCCCCGTCAAGCTGGAGATCTGGGCGCTGACGGCCCAAGTCCACGCGGAGAGGAAATACGAGACGATGGGCGAGTCGAGCGATGGTACGACCTCGCGCGGCCTGCCGCCCGCGACATCGCCGCACCTGCCCAAAAAAGCCGCCCCGCCTCCGCCGCCGGTCCCTCAGCCGCGCAGCATCGCAGCTGCCCCGCCGCCGCCCCCGCCATCTCCTGCGCCGCCGCCCGTCGCCGAATCCGCAAAGCCGCCGCCTCCCAAACCCGCAGAGCCCGGCACGAGCATTGGGAGCCGAGGCACGGCTGCAGGTGGCAGCTTCGGCGGCGCCCCTCCACCGCTCCCGATCCCTGCGCCGGCCGCAAAGCCGCCTGCAGGTGGAGCCGGTGGAGATAGGGCCGCCCTCCCGCCGGTTGTGAACACAGCCGATTCCAAGCCCAACGTCTGCGTCGATGCCAACGTCTGCACCATCGTCGACGTGTTCTTCGGCACCGACCGCAAGCAAACGGAAGGCACAAGCCGGATCGGTTTTAGCGGCGAGCGGTTCGGCAAGCTGCAACTTGGCCATGCCTTCGTCACCGTTCCCAAGGCGCAACGCACCAAGGGTGCCATTCCCCTGCCCTCGCTTTGGGACAAATGGGTGCGCGGCGTGCCCCCCGAAGGAGACCCGGCCCGCCATTTCACCATTCCGAAAAGCGGCGTAACGGTCTATTCGACCGAAGCTGATTTTCTCGCTGCCGCCAAGAAACACATCGCCAACGCGGGCGACTTCAAAGACCATGCCTTCATCTTCGTGCACGGCTTCTACGTGACCTTCGACAATGCCCTCTACCGCACCGCGCAGATCTCTTACGACCTGTCGCCCGACGGCAAGCCCTTCGGCACGGCCTTCCTGTATTCCTGGCCCTCAGCCGGGGACGCCACATCCTACCTGTACGATCAGGACAGCGCGAACTTCGCCTCTCTCCATCTGCAGAGCTTCATCAAGACCGTGGTCGACAAGACCGGCGTGAAAAACGTGCACATCATCGCCCACAGCATGGGCAACGTCGCCCTGATCGGCGCACTCCAGGAACTGGCGCGCACTGATACCAAGGCCAAAATCAACCAGATCATCCTGGCCGCGCCCGACGTTGATAAGCAGCAGTTCGAAACCATCATCCAAAGCGTCGAAAAGGTTGCTAAAGGCATCACGCTTTACGCCTCGCAAGGCGACAACGCCCTGGCTTTGGCGCGCAAGGCCCGTCGCGGGCTGCCGCGCGCAGGCGAAACCCTCTTGCCGCCTGGACCCGCCGTCGTGACCGGCATCGACACCATCGACGTCTCGGCGATCAACACCGACGTTTGGAGCTGGGGCCACGACACCTACGCCGACAGCACCGAACTCCTCGCCGATATCGGCACCATCTTCACCAAAGGCGACCCACCTGCCAAACGCAGCCCCAAACTCAAGTTCGGCCTGCTGAAATACTGGATCTACAACAAGTGATTCCCCTCCCCCTTGCGGGGAGGGGTTAGGGTGGGGCGGCAGCAGAAAAAAAGCGTGAGGGGCGGCACCCCTTCTTGGCCCGCAGGGCAGGGAGCAATGCGACCCGCGGCGAGCCGCGCCCCGGCCGGAGCGCCTTCAGCGCGTGAGGCCACAACGAGCCGTTCAATTCCAAACCATTGACCGCACGCGCGTCCTCTGATCTATCCTCTTTCCAATGGAACAAATCGCCCAGGCACCTGTGGCAGGTCGTCGGTCGGGCTCGCGTAACCTGGCCATGAGCCTGCCGAATATCCTGACGTATGGCCGAATCGCAGCGGTGCCAGCGGTGGTCGCAGTGCTGTACTTCATGCAGGGCGACAACGCTCGCTGGATTGCATTTGGGCTCTTCTGCGCCGCCGGCATCACGGATTGGCTGGACGGTTACCTCGCGCGCGCCTGGGAACAGCAATCGACGCTGGGCCGCATGCTCGACCCCATCGCCGATAAGCTGCTCGTTGGCGCCGTCTTGTTGATGCTCGTCTACGATCGCACCATCGACGGGCCCTCCATCTTCGCGGCCGTCATCATCCTGTCGCGCGAAATCCTGGTTTCCGGCCTGCGCGAATTTCTGGCCGAACTGAACGTCAAAATCCTGGTCAGCCGCCTCGCGAAATGGAAAACAGCGTTTCAAATGATTGCGCTGGGCGCACTGCTGGCTGGTCCCGCCGCCGAACGCGCTTTGCAGTTGCCCGGCATTGTGGCTGTAGGCATCGGCCTGCTATGGCTCGCGGCGGTCCTCACGTTATGGACCGGTTATGACTACATCAAAGCTGGCGTTTCCCGCGCCATCGAGGACTGAACCATGAAAGTCACCCTGCTGTATTTCGCCTGGGTGCGCGAAAAGATCGGCCACGCCCGCGAAGAAATCGAGCTGCCCGATAACCTCGAAACCGTCGCCGACCTCATCACGTGGCTTCGCGCGCGCGGCCCGCACTACGACAACGCCTTCGCCCGCCCCGGCGTCATCCGCGCAGCCATCAACCAAACGCACGTCAAGCAAACGGCCCCCCTCACCAGCGCCCGCGAAATCGCCTTCTTCCCCCCCGTAACCGGTGGCTAAGATAGGACCGCCATGACCGTCCGCGTCCAACCCGCCCCGTTCGACCTCACAGCCGAAGTCGCAGCCCTCACTGCAGGCCGCACCGATATTGGCGCGATCGTCACCTTCACCGGCACCGTCCGCGATACCTCCCATGGCCAAAAACTCGCCTCCATGACGCTGGAGCACTACCCCGGCATGACTGAGGCCGAACTCGCCCGCGTCGAAGCCGAGGCCAACGCCCGCTGGCCGCTCCAGGCAAGCCTCATCATCCACCGTGTCGGCACCCTGCGCCCCGGCGACGGCATCGTGCTGGTCGTCACCGCCTCGCCCCACCGCCAGGCCGCGTTCGATGCTGCCAGCTTCCTCATGGACTACCTCAAGACCCGCGCCCCGTTCTGGAAAAAAGAAACCGCCCTCGACGGCTCTGGCGACTGGGTCGACGCCCGCGAATCCGACGACGCCGCCCTCGCCCGCTGGGAATAAACATTCTTAACCTCCCGCAATTGGCTACCTCTAGCGGCCAGCCCTTGCTGACCGAAGCGCCGAAGAGGCGCCGGCGCGAGCGCCGGACTCAGACTTTCTGACCTCCTACAGGTCAGAAAGTCTGCAAGCAAAGAGCGTTAACGAATTTTGAACCATCCCCCTGCATCATCTTAACCTTGCCCAAGGCTGAGCGAAAATCCGCCATCATCCTTGAGCATACCCAGTTGTGCCTGCGTTTTATGCGGGCCGTTTTGCGTAACGGGGAACGACCAAATGATGTCAAACTGGTTCCGGCCAGCAGGCTACGCCTGCGTGACGGCGACTGCGCTTGCTTTTGCTTCTGCGATGCCGGTTAACGCCCAAACTCCTCCCCCGGCAGATGCTCCCGAGCACGCGCCCCAAAACGATCCCTCGCGCACCCGCTTCGTGATCGGCCTTGAAAAATCCGTTCAATTCCAGGTCTTTTCGCTCTCCAATCCCAACCGCGTCGTGGTCGAGTTGCCCGATGTGAAGGTCTCCCTTCCAACGCTCGCCGGCGATAAGCCCGTCGGTCTGGTGAAATCCTTCCGCGGCGGCACAGCTTCTGCCGACAAGATGCGCGTCGTCATCGACGTCACCGAACCCGTGATCGTCGCCAAATCCGAAGTCGAAAAAGGCCGCGACGGCAAGAGCCCGCGCCTCGCGATCGAAATTGTCACGGTCGCCTCGCTTGATAAGGCCAAGAACGGCAAGAAACAGACGCCTCCGTTCGCCCTCGGCGCCGTGGGCATGCAACCGCCGTCGCCCATGCCGGCCCTAAGCCCGAAGAAAAAGGCCGAGCGCGCCTACAAGCCCACCATCATCATCGACCCCGGCCACGGTGGCCACGACTCAGGCGCAACAAAGCACGGCGCGGTCGAAAAAGACGTCGTGCTGGCGTTCTCCAAAACCCTGCGGGACAAGCTCGTCGCCACCGGCCGCTACAAAGTCGTCATGACCCGCGACAACGACACGTTCGTAGACCTCGACGAGCGCCGCGCCATTGGCGAACGCGCCAACGCCGCCCTGTTCATCGCCGTCCACGCCGATTACGCCCAGTCCAAAGCCCGCGGCGCGACCATCTTCTCCCTGCGCGACGGCGTCGCCGACGACCTGAAAAGCTCGGCCAAAGGCGACCTCGCCAAGCGCGTGATGACCAATCCTTTGTTCAATCAGGCCAAGACCAGCGAAGGCGACATGCAAGCCGTCAAAGGCATTCTCGAAGACCTGACCAAGCAGGAAGTCGAAGCCAACAAGGACCGCAGCAAATTGTTCGCCGGCGCCGTCATCGAGACCATGAGCGACAAGACCGACATGCGCGCCTCCCCCGACCAGCAGGCTGCCTTCCGCGTCCTAAAGACCGCCCAGTTCCCCTCGGTTCTAATCGAATTGGCCTACGTCACCAACAAGCAGGACGCCGAAAACCTCAAATCCGACGAATGGCGCACCGAAGTCTCCGGCTCCATCGTCACCGCCGTCGAAAACTACTTCTCCAACAAACTCGCCCACCTGCCGATGTAATCGCTGTTCTGTAGGACGGGTTAGCCGCGCCTTCGCGGCGTAACCCAACATTTTCCTGAGGCATAGGGATATCCCCCCTACTTACAATCCTTCAACTGATCCTTCTCGACCGAGAACACACCGTCCTTTTTGACATCGAGCCCGGCGGCCATGCAGACCTTGCCCTTCACGTCGGTGATGCGGGCGTCATACTTGCCGTCGGCCACATCGACGATCTTCAGCCGCTCGTCGTTATCGACGGTTCCGTCCTTGTCGTTCTTGCACTGATCCGGGCCGAATGCGGTGGTGCCGGTGGGGGCCAGTTCGAACTTGGCGATGGTTTCGCCGGTCAAGTTCCAGAACCGGGTGCCCTTGCTCTTTTTCTCTTCTGCCAGTGCAGGAGATGCTGCCAGCAACACGGCCACCAGTGCGAACGCCAATTTCATTCGTAGTCCTCCAAATAGATGTGGCGGGCACTGTCCTGCGCCCGCCACGTTGCATCAAGGGAAAACTTTCACTTAGGCTTTAGCGCTTATCGGGGCCTGCTGCCGGAGGCGTCATACCGCCTCCATCGCCACCACGATCACCGCGCTCGCCGCCACGGCCATGATGACGACCGCCGCGCTCGCCGTCGTCACGGTGCATGCCGCCCATGCCGCCGTGCTCACGTTCAGCAAATGCCTTCTTCTGTTCGTCGGTCAGCGACGCGTAGAACTTCTCGGCGGCTGGACGTACGGTGCGCACGGCATCAAGCTGAGCGGCAAGGGCTGCTTCCATCGCAGCAAGGCGTTCAGTCGGCGGCTTGGGGGCAGGGCGCGTACCGTCGGCAGCCTGCACCGGTGCGGGCGGGCATCCAGCCTTCGCTTTGGCGGCGGCAGTCTTGGCGGCGGCTTTCAGCTCCTCGAACGCAGGCTTCTGCGCGTCGGTTGGCTTCACCTTGTATTCAAGGCGGATCAGCATGTGGTCGGCCATTTCAGCCGCGTTGCCCTTGCAGACGGCACCCATCATGCCGCCGCCCATGCCGCCCATCCGGCCGCCATGATGGCCAAAGCCGCCGCGGGCCGCCGATGCCGCAAGTCCGCCGGCAGCAACGGCCGCCAACGCAATACCGCCGAACAGAATCTTCTTATTACGTGTCATGATTTTGTACTCCTCAGAGGAGCGCTATCCATTGTGCGCTGAGCGCGTGAAGCGAGCAGAACCACTGTGGTCCTGTTGCCGCGTCCTCAGCATGGAGAACACGGCCCTGAGGAGTTTTCCGTTGCTGCCCAAGGTTAAACTTCCGCAACGTCGGTGATCTGGATCAGCGCCGCCAGCTTCTAGCGGTCAGTACATAAAAGCGAAGCGGCCAGCCCTTTGCTGGCCGAAGCGCCGAAAAGGCGCCGGCGCGAGCGCCGGATTCGACGCCTGCGGCCTCCTTTAGGCCGGAAGTGTCGCAACAAGCGAAGCGGCCAGCCCTTTGCTGGCCGAAGCGCCGAAAAGGCGCCGGCGCGAGC
>JANLYB010000242.1:0-19271 GCA_031365425.1 Hyphomicrobiaceae bacterium | reverse complement strand
TCCAACCCCCACTTCACAAAGATCTTTTCCGCATCGGGTTCGCGGCCCGGCTTCAGGATCATCAACATGCGCTCCTGGCTTTCCGAGAGCATCATCTCGTAGGCCGTCATGCCGGTTTCGCGCTGAGGCACATCGTCGAGGATCAGCTCGATGCCTACCCCGCCCTTGTCCGCCATTTCCGAGGTGGACGACGTGAGCCCCGCCGCGCCCATATCCTGGATCGCGATGATCATGTCCGTCGCCATCAGTTCGAGGCACGCCTCGATCAGCAGCTTTTCCGTGAAGGGGTCGCCGACCTGAACCGTCGGGCGTTTCTCAGCCGAATTTTCGTCGAACTCCGCCGACGCCATGGTCGCGCCGTGGATCCCGTCGCGCCCGGTCTTGGAGCCGACGTAAACAACCGGCAATCCGACGCCCTTGGCCGCCGAATAGAAAATCTTGTCGGTCCGCGCGAGGCCGACGCACATCGCGTTGACGAGGATGTTGTTGTTATAGCCCGCGTCGAAGTTCGTTTCGCCGCCAACCGTCGGCACGCCGACGCAGTTGCCATAGCCGCCGATCCCCGACACGACGCCCGACACCAGATGCCGCGTCTTGGGATGATCCGGCGCGCCGAACCGAAGCGCGTTCAAATTGGCGACCGGACGCGCGCCCATGGTGAATACGTCGCGCATGATGCCGCCGACGCCGGTGGCCGCACCCTGATACGGCTCGATGTAAGAGGGATGGTTGTGCGACTCCATCTTGAACACGACGCAATCGCCGTCACCCAGATCGACCACGCCGGCATTCTCGCCCGGTCCCTGGATCACCTGAGGCCCGCTGGTCGGCAATGTCTTCAGCCAGAACCGCGAGGATTTGTAAGAACAGTGCTCGCTCCACATCACCGAAAAGATGCCCAATTCCGTCATCGACGGCGCGCGTCCCAAGATTTTCAGCAGCCGCTGATATTCATCCGGCTTGAGCCCGTGCTGGGCAACGATCTCGGGCGTAATAGGCGTCATGACGGGCGCGTTCATCGGTGGATAATTTCCTTCAATCATTCATCGCGCGCTTATAACGGCCTCCTGGCCGTTTGTCCTGTCGCCAGATGCGGGCGAACTGCCGCTTACGGCTTGCGAAATATGAACAGATGATGACGATCAAGATGCAAAATAGAGCAGGAAACTGCACGATAGTCCCGGTTTCAACGGGTGGTAATGCCCCCTTGGGTGACTGCAGTATCTCCAGCGGGTAGGTTTTGCTCATGCCCCTCAACTGGCGAACGCTCTGCATGGCCCGTTCCATCGGCACTTGCAAAGCACCCTGACAAACCCGCCGCACCTACCCGCCCGGGCTGTGGCGGCTTCGCGCTGCACCAATCGCATTGCTGCGGTGCAATCATGTACATTTTCATAGCCCCGCCATGGGCTTAAGTAAGGCCCAGTCCAAAGGCGATGCGTTCATTGAATGCGTCGCCGGCATCAAGGGCCCCCGGCACTGGGCCCACTCTCAAGATAGGAGACCTCACATGGTCACGATCTCGAAGTCTATTGCTTCTGTGCTTGCAGCGGCCATCACCCTTGGTACTGCGTCGTTCGGCGCGTTTGCGTCGGAAACCACAAATTCGCAAGTCTTCAAGGCCGCCCGGGGCGTATCGCTGGACGTCGGCTCGAAGAAAGTCGCCGGTTACTACCTGTCGAAAGACGGCATCTGCGACGTGACCTTGATGATCGGTGATCTTCCCGACGCCGACGGCCACGTCTCGGCTGATATCTCGCGTATCAACCTGCCCATCAAGGCCGGTTCCAACGCCCGCGTCTACACCAGCGAAGGCAAAGCCCTCTCGCTGACCTGCAGCACCGGCACCAAACTGATGACGCTTCGTCCCCTCGAAGAAACCGCCGCGGTCGTCAAGAAATAACTGGCTGAATCGCAGCGTTAAAATCAGAACGGGGAGGTCCCACGACCTCCCCGTTTTTCGTTATTTGGGAAACCCAATAATTTCGTCATCCCGGCGTCATCGGACCGATGCCAGCAAGAGAGGCCGGGACCCAAGCAACCATCAGAAAATAATGATTTATCAGCTTGGTTGGCCGGTTCAACCAACCGTCAGCACAATCTTCCCGATATGCGCGCCGCTCTCGATCCGACGGTGCGCGTCTGCCGCGTTCTCCAGCGCAAACGTCTGATCCATCACCACGCGCACCTTTCCCGCCGCCACCAGGGGCAACGCCTGCGCCTCGACTGCGCGCGCGATGCCTGCCTTCACCGCCGCCGTCCTGATCCGCAACGTCGAACCCGTCAGCGTCAGCCGCTTGAGCATCACCCGGATCAGATCCAGCGAAACCTTCGATCCCTTCTGATACGCGATGTTCACGATCCGCCCATCATCCGCACAACAGCGAATGTTCCGTTCGACATAATCGCCGCCGACCATATCCAGGATCACATCGACCCCGCGCCCGCCGGTAGCTTCCTTCACCACCTCGACGAAATCACCGCTCGCATAGTTGACTGCCCGGTCCGCCCCAAGCGCCAAGCACGCCGCGCATTTATCGTCCGATCCCGCAGTCGCAATCACCTTCGCACCGAACGCTTTGGCCAATTGGATCGCCGTCACGCCGATCCCGCTCGTGCCGCCATGGATCATGAACCACTCGCCAGCCTTCAACTGACCGCGCTCGAATACATTGTGCCAGACTGTGAAAAACGTCTCCGGCAACCCCGCCGCTTCCACCATCGGCAGGCCTGCTGGCACCGGCAGCGCCGCACCTTCCTCGGCGATGCAATACTGCGCATATCCGCCGCCGTTGACCAACGCCATCACGGCGTCGCCAACCGCGTAGCGCGCAGCACCTGCTCCAACCGCCGCCACATGGCCTGAAACCTCAAGCCCCGGGATTTCGCTATGCCCCTTGGGCGCTGGATAGCCACCCGTCCGCTGCAACACGTCGGGCCGGTTCACCCCCGCCGCCGCGACCTTGATCAAAATCTGCCCCGCCCCCGGCTGCGGAACGGCAACCTGCACCGGCACCAACACCTCCGGCCCACCTGGCGTCGAAATCGTCACGGCGGTCATCGTTGCGGGCAGAGCGGTCATAGGGTCGGTCCTTGATTTGTGAGATCGTTGCATGAGACAATTGCCCCATGCCGCGCGCAAGAACAAGCGCAGCAAACAAGCGCCGGACCCCGGGAGACGAAATCATGGATTGGGACGACGTTCGAACCCCCGCCGCCAAAACCTTCAGCGTCGGCGAACCGCTCTCGACGCTCTCGATAGCCGAACTGGAAGCCCGCGTCGAAACTCTCGACGCCGAAATTGTCCGCGTCAAAACTGAAATTGCCGCCAAACGCCGCCAAGCCGACGCCGCCAACGCCTTCTTCAAGTCGTAGCTGGTTGGGCGAAAAAGAAGGGGTTTGGGGGAACACGTTCCCCCAAACGGGCCGAGGCGAAGCCGACACAAAGCAAAGAGTGCAGTAGCCCACCCGCGAAGCGCCTCGCGTTCAATCGTTGTCCTGCGCCGTCTCCAAATTCCGCGACGCGTGCGTATTGCCGACGAACCCATCCCGCTCGGCTTCGGCCTTGGCCTTGGAAGCCGCCCGGCCCTCGCCCTTCAAATACTCGACGACGTAAACCGCCTTGCCCTCATCCTTGGCCTTGCGCAGGTAGTTGCGGCTCGTGGCGATTTCGCCGTCATCGTTGCGGCGGCCTTTGCCCCTCACGCCGTAATAAAGCGACTCCTTCGCCACGCCATCGATGGACGCGACATAGCCCTTGTCCGACAGCAGTTCCTCGGCGTTCTGTACCACAACAGCAGCATTACCCCGTTTGGAGCGCGCTTCCTCGGCGACTTCCTTGACGAATCCGATCATTTCCTTTCGCGAACCGTTGGGCGCCTTGAGGTTTTGATAGGTGTCGACGCGGTCAAGATAGACTCCATCATAACCGGCTTCGATCGCCTTGCTGACGCGCTCCTTAACGATGCCCTTCCATTCTTCGTCCCAATATTTAGCCGCGTAGTTACCTTCCCAGCCCTGGGTCTTGCCGGTGTTCCAGCTCTTCTTGCCCTGCTTTTTCATGTAAGCGCGGCCTTCCTCGACCTCGCCGATGGAGATGTAGGCGAGCACGTCGCGCTTTTCCCCGTTGGGTTTGGTCTTGAGCTTGCTCGGGTTGCCGGTGTGATCAGGATCGACGACCGCGACATCCGCATCCGACTTGCCCGTCGAACGCATGTCGCCTTGAAGTTGATAGCTCCAGCTCTTGGCTTCCCGGATCGAATCGCGATCGGCGAGTACGGGGGATGCCGTCAGGCAAGCGAGCGCCAGACCAAACAGGCCGGCCGCTCCCGATACACTCGAACACTTCGCACGCGACATAAGACTACCTCGTCGTTGTTGATGTTGCATCGCAGCATACGGCACCACGTTAATCATGACGATAGATGAGTTGCCGCAGCACGTTCTGAGCGAACGGCAGCAAAAACGAGTGATTTCAGCGATCTTCAGAGAACTGCGAATGCTTCACGCCCGAACGGTCCTTAACGATCCATTTAGGAACATCGTTTAATATAACTTTTGCCGCATCCTCCTGCACCCTCCTGGAGCGGCATCTGTACTGGGGAGTCGCCCGCACGGCGGCTCCCCGAAACTTTTCAGATTTGTCGAGGCCGCGCTTGGGGTTGCCTTCGGCGCAGGCGATCGCGGTCAGATGCAAGAAAAGAGGCCCCTCTCTTGCATCGCCCGTCGAAAACCAGGGCAAAGTGCGCAACTTAAGGGTAAAATCGTTTCAAGATCGGCATTCTCTTAACCCCGTCTTCATCCTGGCCGTTTTGTATGTCATGATGTGTTTGAGTTTGGTGTGCGTGAAGGGTGGCGTCGCGTTGATCATGAAGAACGAATTTCGCGTTGAGGAAGGCGGTTCTGGCCGCAGCGGCACCATTTCCTTCGGTGACCACTTCCAATCGTCTGAACAATTCAATCAGATTTTCAAGGAAGGCATGGCGCTCGTCGAGCGCACGGCCAACTACTTGGACGGCGCAGGCCGCCGCGATGCCAAGGATCTGGCGCCGGCAACGACCGTTCTTTACGCCACCGAAAGCATGCGCCTGACGACGCGCCTGCTGGATGTTGCCTCTTGGCTCCTGATCCGCCGGGCCCTGAAGCAGGGCGAAATCAGCCAGAACGAAGCGCGTATCAAGCGCCAGAGCGTGAAACTCCAGACGCTCGGCCGTCCCGCCCATACCAAAGGCTTCGACGACCTTCCCCTGCACTTGCGGGCGCTTATTGACGAGAGTTTCGAGATGCTTGATCGCATCATCCAACTCGACCGCGCCATGAACTTCAGCCACACCGCCCAGCCTGCCGTCGATCAAGCCGGCAACCCCGTCGGCGCCCAGATCGTCCAACTCCACCAAGCCTTCGGCAAGAAGTCGTTTTAAGGGGTGGCCCCCTCCATTGCCGTCCTCGGACTTGGTCCGAGGACGTGGTCCAAGGACCCATTTCTCCAAGATCTGAATGACAGCAATAGCACCGCACAACAAAAAACGGCCCGGATCCGATCCGGGCCGTTTTGATTTGAGACACGCGAACGCGTTCGCGCTCAGAACATGCCTTCGAACTTCTTCTTGAATTTCGACAGGCGGCCGCCGCGGTCCATCAGCTTCTGGTCGCCGCCGGTCCAGGCGGGGTGCGTCGACGGATCGATATCGAGAGCGAGCGTGTCGCCTTCTTTGCCGTACGTGGAGTACGTGATGAAATCCGAGCCGTTCGGCAGCGTGACGCGGATCTGATGGTAATCGGGATGGCAGTCAGCAGCTTTTTTCATGGAAGACGGCTCTTTGCAGCGAATGACAACAGTTAAGGCCTGCGGGCAAATTCAGCCCACCAACCGGCACGGATTGAAGCGAGAACGGCTCCTATAGTCGAGAAACCGCCCTCCGGCAAGCCCTACGACCGCTCCTAGCGGCCACCCTTGTGGCCGAAGCGGCGAAGAGCCGCCGCCCTTTCGGGCGTATCTGACGTTTAGACCGCCTTCGGTCGATACGTCAGCAGCAAGAGAGCTAATAAAAGAGACTAGACACGCTTTCTTCGCGGCTCGTGCGGTAAATTGCTTCCCCCAGTAGCGGCGCGACCGAGATCACGCGAATGTTCTTGGCGGTAAGCACCGCGGCCGTCGGTTGGATGCTGTCGGTGATGACCAGCGACTTCAGGTCCGAATTCTGAATTCGCGATACCGCCCCGCCCGACAATACGCCGTGGGTGATGTAGGCCGAAACTTCCAGCGCACCGCTTTTGAGCAAAGCCCCCGCCGCGCTGCATAGCGTACCGCCCGAGTCGATGATGTCGTCGATCAGCACGCACGCCTTGCCGCGCACGTCGCCAATCACGTTCATGACTTCTGCCTCGCCGGGCCGGTCGCGGCGCTTATCGCAGATCGCAATCGGGCAGCCGATCCGTTTGGCAAGCGCGCGCGCACGCACCACGCCGCCCACGTCTGGCGAAACCACGACCAGATTGTCGGTCGACATCTTCTCTTGAATATCGCGCACCATCACGGGTGCCGCAAACAGGTTGTCGGTTGGAATATCGAAGAAGCCCTGGATCTGGGCTGCGTGCAAATCGAGCGTCAGCACGCGGTCGGCGCCCGCCGTCGTGATCATATTGGCCACGAGCTTGGCCGAGATCGGCGTGCGCGGACCGGGCTTGCGGTCCTGACGCGCATACCCGAAGTAAGGAATGACCGCCGTGATGCGCCGCGCCGAAGCCCGCTTCAGTGCATCGATAATGATGAGCAGTTCCATCATGTTGTCGTTAGCGGGAAACGATGTCGACTGCAGCACGAAGACATCGTTGCCGCGCACGTTTTCCTGAATTTCGACGAAGATTTCCATATCCGCAAAGCGCTTCACCTGGCCCTTGGTCAGGGGAATTTTGAGGTGTGCGCTAACCGCTTCAGCCAGTGGCTTGTTGGAGTTTCCGGCTACCAGCTGAGCGCCAGAGCCACCACGTCCGCGTCCTGCCGAAGCGTCGAACGACATGGAACTTCTCCATTTTTGTTACAAAAGCACTATCCGGAAAAGACGCCGGATCTCGCGGCGTCGCGTGACGTCTGCTGACAAAAAACCAAGACCGGTCTGGGCGAAGACTTAAGTGCTATTCGCCGTACAAAACCGCTCCAAAGCTAAATGACGGTCATATGACGGGCTAGTTAGCAAGATGGCCCGGCGGTGTAAACCAGCCGGGCCATTAAACGGTTTATATCGACCTATTTGCCGCGGGATTAATCAGCAACTGGATAAATCCAAGTCATTGCGTCGTTTTCGCTGGGAATAGCTTAATGATTCCCTGCGCCGCAGCAGCCGCCGCAGCATCCGCCGTCTTGCCCCATGCGCCATCGAGCGAGCCCTGCGGGATCTCATTCTTCTGCGTAACGGTGCCAAGCTTCTTGCCCTGAGGATCCTTCACGTTCCAGGAAATCTCGATGGGCTGTTTGCCATCCTTATCGGCGCCAACGGTGACCTTGCCCTCGACGCGATAAGCCTGCGCGCCCGGAGCAGCCTCCGACAATGCGATCCCGTTCCGGCTAAGCTCTTTCTGCAGCGCTGCGGAAAGCGCCTGGCTGCCATCGCCCGGTGCACCCGTCACGCTGGGAACGAGTGCCACCACGCCCGGCTGTTTGTCGATGCTGCCGGTCTGGGTCGGCGTCGAACGAGTCGTCGCTGTTGCCACATCGGCAGGCGTTGCCGCAGCCTTCACCGGAGCAGCGCTCCCAGAGGACGCAACATTGAGGTTCGCATCCGCCGGCACAAAGGCCGTAAACGCAGTCACCGTCTTGGTGGCAACCGTCTGCGATATCTGCGGCGTAATCGAATTCCAGATGTCTTTGCCACCGGCCGCCGACGCGAGAATTTCATCGCCAGCAATCCGGTTTACCTTCTTGCCGGACTTGTCCATCACATCGAAGAAGTACGACAGCTTGGCCGCGCCCTTGTCCTTCGATGCCGTATCCTTGGCAGCCGTCGCATAGCCGCGCAGCGTATAGTCTGCCGGTTGCGTGGGCTGCGACACGATCGTAAAGCGCTTAGGGTTAAGCCCGCTCGAAAGCTGGGCGACAAGCTGCTTGCTGGTCGCGTCCGGCACGCCGAGTACGGGCGCAATGGCAACCGTCGTAGCGGCCTTGGAAACCGGCGCATCTGCAACTGCGATTGGGGGCTGATTGGCCCCGCCCAGCAGTGAAGATCCGCTTTCGCAGCCTGCGAGCGTGACGCTCAAAATCATCGTCGTAACTGCGAATACTGGCAAAGACGTCCGCCACGTCGCAGCAGTTCCATTGGTCGTCATGCTGACGTCCCCCTGTGTGAACCTGCCGTTCCGGTGACCGTCGTACAAACTTTGCGGCCTACACTTCAAACCGGTACCCATATCAATGCAACTAGAGGATAGAGCCTTGGTGAATGTCCAGATGCAGCAAGGCCATACCCCACGCCAAACGCCCTAAGCCCCAAGTTTCGGGCATCCAATCCTGTGGATGATAGCCTTTATTGCAGCACAATAGCGGAGATTTGACGGCCATAATCAGGCTCTTTGCGGTGCGTCGTCCGCCGGAACGAGAAGAAAAGTGATTCGTTTTCATAGGTGCAAGGCGTCTGCCGCTCAATCGTCCCGACCCGCGTCTTAGCCAATTGCGCCGCCACGAACCCCGGCAAATCGAAATGCGGCAACCGGCTCGCTCCTGCATTCACAAAGAACGCCGCGTTGGCCGCATCCATTGCAACAAGGTTTGCCATGAATTCCGCGCCCACCTCGTAGTTGCGCTGATTGATGCACGGCCCGACACACGCCGCGATCCGGCCCCGCCGCGCCCCCTGCGTCTCCATCGCGGCAACGGTCGCTTCCACGATCCCGCTAACCGCGCCCCTCCAGCCCGCATGCGCCGCGCCGATCACACCGGCCTCGCGGTCCACAAACAACACCGGCGCACAATCCGCCGCCAACGCGCCAATGACGAGTCCCCGCGCCTTTGTCACCAGCCCATCGACCTTGGGTAAATCGGCCCGCGCAATATCCCCGTCCACCACCACGGCAACCGCACTATGCACCTGATGCACCGTCAAAACCGAGGACGCCGAAGGCGACAAGCACCCCGCCACCCGCCGCCGGTTCTCCGCCACCGCTTGCGTGTCGTCACTCGACCCAAACCCGCAATTCAGCCCGGCATAAATCCCGGTCGAAACGCCGCCCTTACGCGTAAAAAACCCATGCCGGACCCCAGCCCCCGTCAAACACCGCGCAACAATCGGCTCAAGCATCAGTCTCTCCGCCATTGGCGATGTACTCTCAATTTCTGCCCCACACTGTTTCCCCGGACGGGACCGCGAGCGCAGCGACCGAGCCCGATCCGGGGCCCTTATCACACCTTGAGTGGTAACGATCCCGGATCGGCGTGCGCAAGTGCGCACTTGTCCGGGAAAACAATATTAGGGGCATTGGCCCAAAGGACCGAGCCCCTGGCCTTCACTTGCCCGCCTCAAAACCCCGGTAGCTTCGCCACATTCGGGCTCCGAATTCCAATCACCTTGAACCGCGTCCCCATCCCATTCGGCGCCATCAACCGCATGACGCCTGCCTCGATCTCGCCAGCCTTTGCAGGGTTTGCCCCCATCAACTTCGACGCCCGCTCGATAATCCCCAACCGCCCCAGGAACTCCGCCTGAGTGATCGGGCCATCTACCACACGGTCGGAAATATCGCGAAGAAGGCTTACAAACTGCTCGAAATCGACTTGGCACGTCAGGTCGGCCTCGCCCGGTGAGGTGAGCGGATGTTCGGCTCTGTGATTACGGACAGCTTGAAGTGTGTCCCCAAAGCCGATGCGCTCATGCCCGTAGTCGAAGTAGAGACCCGCGCTGGTCGTCGCAATTTTCGCAAGGCGTGTGGATTGATGCCAGAATCCAAATTCGACGATGTCGCCATCGCTCGCGGTGTCAGACACACGAGACCAGAACGTCTCGCCCCAGGTCCAGCTCTTGTCTTGGCGAAGCGGTTCTTCGCCTTTGGCGAATGGAGCTGGAGCTTCGCTAAAGATAAGCTCACCCTCGTTGTTGAGCGATACCTGCCGTTCGTGCCATCCGTCCTTCCTGCGCACGTATTGATCGGGAACTTCGACATCGAGCACTTCGTTGCCGATCACGATCACTGGCGTGTCGGTTCTGACTCGCTTTCCCTGCGAGGGCAGTTCTATTTCAAAATCCGCAAGATTTGTGTGGTGCCGCCAGCGGATCGGCACTGGCGCATCGGCCAGCGTTATTTTTTGTATCTCACGCAACGCCACGCTTTGCTCGTCGAGCGTAACGACCGCCGCTTTTAAAAACGCTGGCACTAGTTTCTGCGCCCTTAGCATATCGCGCATCATGGTGCCGCGACCGGGCCCGAATTCGACGAGGTGAAAACGAGCCGGTGATCCCATCTGCTGCCAAACGGCGATGCACCAAAGACCGACAAGTTCGCCGAACGCTTGGCTGATTTCAGGTGCCGTGACGAAATCCCCAGCACCTCCAATGACAGTCCTGTTTCGATAATACCCGTGCTCATCGTCATAGTAACAGGTGGTAACGTAGTCCCGGACGGAAATCGGCCCCTCCCGCCTGATCCGCTCCTTCAACTTCCGCGCCAGTGGGGTATCCCGTCTCAGATCCGGATCGTAACTCACGCCACCGGCCCCACTCGCGAGGTCGCCCGCTCACGCGCCATCTGAATGAACCACGCCCCCAAAATCAGCATCGGGATCGAATACGTGATCCCGGGCGTGAAAATTCCCGACGTGAAGGCATGCAGCGGATCAGGCTGCCGGAACATCTCGCACGTCGACCGCGCAATGGCGTAGCCCACCAGGAACGTCCCCACCGCCAGCCCCGGCTTCTTCAACCCGCCCAGCACATGCGTCAGCACGCGAATCGCAAGAAACAGCAGCAGCCCTTCGCTCAGCGATTCATAAATTTGGCTCGGATGCCGCGTCGTGGGCTCGATGCCAGCAAACTGCGGATACACGTCGGCCACATGCGGAAACACCATGCCCCACGGCATCGTCGTCGGCCGCCCGAATAGCTCGCCGTTGATGAAGTTCGCCAGCCGCCCAAACATCAGCCCGATCGGCACCGCCGCCGCGCAAACGTCCATCGAACTCCACATCGACACGCCTTTGACCCGTGCAAACAGCCAGATGGCCACGCCGGTCCCGATTAGCGCGCCATGGAAGGCCATCCCGCCCTTCCAGACCTGCAAAATCTCCAGTGGATGCTGGATGTAATACCCCGGCTCATAAAACAGCACTGACCCAAGCCGCCCGCCCAGAATAACGCCGAGCGTCATGTACATCAGTAGGTCGTCGACCATTTCGACCGGAAACGGCGGCTTGCTATTTGCCCAGATGTGCGGCGTCGACAGCAGCTTGCGAATATATAACCAGCCGAGCAGCAGCCCCGCCATATAAGACAGACCGTACCACTTCACCGCCACCGGCCCGATCTGAAACGCCACCGGATCGATGTGGGGGTACGTCAGTGCAAGCAGCATCACGGCTCTTTCTGGCCGCAGGAGCGACCTTCGTTGCGTTTCGTCAATCCGGCACCCCAACTGGGGCGACACCACGCATGCACGCTGTTCGCGTCCCTGCTATAGTCGGCCCAACGGCGCATATTCTGCGCCTTTCCTTAGATCAAGCATTGAAAGACCGCCATGACCCAGACGTCCAACCGTTTGCTCGACGAGTTTGCCAAGCTGATGACGGATGCAGCCGGTGCCGCTCAGGGCGTCAGCCGCGAAGTCCAAAGCATGGTCCGCAGCCAGGGCGAAAAGGTCCTGCGCGACTTCGACGTCGTCCAGCGCGAAGAATTCGAAGCCGTCAAAGCGATGGCCGAGAAGGCGCGCACCCAAAACGAAGCGCTCGAAGCCCGCATCGCAAAGCTCGAAGCCGCACTCGCAGCTACATCTTAAATTTAGACCGGGGAATTTCGTCCACAGTTCCCGTTACATATCCCCAGGGAACTGCGAGGCAACTGTGGTCGAGCGTCGATTTGCGGCCTTTTTGACCCACTGTGGCTACTTCGACGTGGACAATATTTTGGCAACCTTGCGACTCAACCCTGTCGCCTGTTTACGTCCGCTCAGGTCGACACGATACGGGAACGCAGCGAGCCAATAGGGCTGCGGTGTTCCTGTCTGTCAAGAACAAGGACGCCGAAATGGGCAGTGCTCACTCAGCCGATTACCGTAATTCAAATCCCATCGACCTCATCGAGCACCTGGCTCACGGCCACGAATGGTCGTGCGAACGTAACGGCGACGACGAATTGACCCTGATCGTTGCAGGCGACTGGACCGACTATCACATCTCGATCAACTGGCGCGACGACTTGGAAGCGCTGCATCTCGCCTGCGCTTTCGACTTCAAGGTGCCCGAAACGCGCCTGCCGGAAATGTACCGCCTCGTCGCCCAGATCAACGAACAGCTCTGGCTCGGTCACTTCGACCTGTGGACCACCGAAGGCCTCATCATGTTCCGTCACGCGCTGCTGCTGAACGGTTCGGTCGCCACCACCCGCCAGTGCGAAGCGATGCTCAAAGCCGCCCTAGAAGGCTGCGAACGCTATTATCAAGCCTTCCAGTTCGTCGTCTGGGCCGGCCGCGAAAGCCGCGAAGCCTTAGCCTCCGCCATGTTCGAAACCGAAGGCCGCGCGCAGTAACACACGACTTCACTCGTAGGTTGGGTTGAGCCCCCTTGCGAAACCTAACGACTTCGTTGGCCAAGCGTTGGGTTTCGTAAGTACTCAACCCAACCTACGGCTCACCAATACCCAGTTGACCCAATCGGGGCGCGGATCGATATACGATCCCGCCCCTTTTCTTTGTCATAAAATACGGGCGGTTCGGAGGGTGTCCCTCCGAGCGGGTCCTAGGGCGGCAGCCCTAGACGCGCAGCGCTCGTCACAACACGCTCAAAGGCCAACCGTATGCCCACCCTCACTCACTCCTGGAATCTCAACGGCCCTGTTCTTCTCGTCGGCTGCGGAAAAATGGGCGGGGCGATGCTGGCAGGCTGGCTCACGTCTGGCTTGAACCCCGCCGATGTCCTGATACAGGAACCCCATCCCTCACCGGACCTCACCAAATTCTGCGCCGCGACAGGCGTCTCCCTCGCCGCCACCCAATCCCCCGCCCGCGCCCCTGCCGTCATCATCATGGCGGTGAAACCGCAAGCAATGGCGGACGTCTTCCCCGCCCTGGCAAACCTCGCCGCCCCGTACACCATCATCCTCTCCATCGCTGCCGGCAAGACCATTGCGAGCTTCGAAAAGTACCTGCCCGCCAACTCAGCCATCGTCCGCGCCATGCCCAACACCCCTGCCGCCATCGGCCGCGGCATGACCGTCCTGTGCCCCAACCCGCATGTGACAGCCGCCCAACGCACCCTGTGCGAACAACTCATGTCCGCCGTCGGTGAAGTGGGTTGGGTCGCCGATGAAAACCTGATGGACGCCGTCACCGCCGTCTCAGGTTCCGGCCCCGCCTACGTCTTCCTGCTCGCCGAAGCGATGGCGCAAGCCGGCGTCAACGCCGGACTCGCCCCCGAACTTGCCAAGCAGCTCGCCCGCGCCACCATCGCAGGCTCGGGCGAACTCATGCGCCAATCTCCCGAAATCCCGGCTGCCACCCTCCGCCAGAATGTCACCTCGCCTGGTGGCACCACCGCCGCCGCCCTCGCCGTCCTGATGGCCAGCGACGGCCTGCCCCCGCTCATCGACCGCGCAATCGCCGCCGCCACCGCCCGCGGCAAAGAACTGGCAAAGTAGGCAAGGTCCCGAAGGGCGCAATAGCGCAGCGTATTACGCCGGCTGCCCGCGCCACACGATGGCGCAATACGCCAAGAGGCTATTGCACCCTACAAAGTCGCGCTCGATCTCCCATTTGTGCGATCAACGCTTTCTTCTCCCCTCTCGCCCCGGGGAGAGGGGGCTTTACGAGCGTTGACATTCGAGCACCGAACCAACCGCCTCGCGACAAGGTCTTGAATCCACCACATCGCCCCTCATCTGCTGTAGCATAGCGCTTCGACGGCGCGGACAATTCGAGAGGCCCCCATGATCGACATCACCAACCCCAAAGGCCGCATCGTCGCCGCCCTGATGCGGCTGGCCGCCGAGCGTAAATGGCGCGACATCTCCATGATGGATATCGCAGACGCAGCGGGCATCACCCTGCTCGAACTGCGCAAAGAGTTCGAACGCAAAGGCCAGATGCTGTCCTCGTTCGGCTACATGGTGGACGCCGAAGTCCTGCGCAAAGTTCCGCGCCGCCAGCCCAACCAAACCGCCCGCGACGCCATCTTCGACGTCGTCATGAGCCGCTTCGACGCGCTCGCACCCTATAAGGCCGCGATGAAATCTGCCTACGACGGTGGCGCGTTGGATGCATCGCTTCTGAAAAGCCTGATGCGCTCGCAAACCGTGATGCTGCAGGCCGCAGGGATCAACACCGAAGGCCCCGCCGGTCAGGTCCGCGTCGCAGGCCTCGCCGGCGTCTTCACCCGCACCTTCCACACCTGGCTTGACGACACCGACCCCGGCATGGCCCGCACCATGGCCTTCCTAGACCGTCAGCTCCGCTCCGGCGAACGCTCGCTTGAATTCCTCGGCGGCCTCTGCTCCACCGCCTGCCGGTTCACGGACATCCTCCGCCCCGGCCGCCGTTCAACCAGCACGCCAGCCGCAACTCCAGCTCCTCCTGCCGAACATCCCCCGGTCTAAACAGCATCACTCGTAGGTCGGGTTGAGCCCTTGCAAAACCCGACAACTTCACCCGGTTCAAGCGTTGGGTTTCGCAAAAGGGCTCAACCCAACCTACAAAACCGCACCTACTTCGACGCCCGTTTCTTCTCAGATGCGACCGGCTTATGCTCGGCGATCTCTTGCACGAGCGTGGGCGTCGGCCCCGCAGGCCCAAAACAATTCTTCACCGACTGGAAGCTGCTTAAATCCCGCGCTTGCACGAATAGGGGCGCATCCACGAGCGCTTCCCCGCTGACCGGCTCCGGCTCAAGGCTCTTGGCGTCGATCATGCCACCCGCTGGCGTCACAAACCCGGCCTCGATCAACCGCATCGCCCGCGCCGATCGCTCACCGCCATTGCGATCACCCAGCACCACGGCCACGATCTTGCGCCCGTTCCGCGTCGCGCTCGCCACGATGTTATAGCCTGCCCCGCAGGTAAACCCGGTCTTCATCCCGTCCGCGCCGTCGAAATGCTCCAGCAGCTTGTTGTGCGTATGAAACGACCGCGATCCGACCTGCACATCCGAAAGCGCATAAATCGGCAGCCACTCCGGAAAATCGCGGATGAGCGCCCGCGCCAGCAACCCCATGTCGCGCGCCGTCGTCGCCTGCCCCTCTTTGGGCAACCCGTTGGCGTTGACGAACTGCGTCCGCACCATGCCGAGCTTCCTCGCCATCTGGTTCATTTCGAGCACGAACTCGTCCTCGCTGCCCGACACCGCTTCGGCCAGTGCAACAGCGAGATCGTTCGCCGAATGCACGATCAGCGCGTTCAACGCATCCCTCACCGAAATCCGCTTTCCCGCGCCCATCCCCACGCGCGACTTGGGCTGCGAATTGGCATGCGGCGACACCACGAACTCCGAGGTTAACGTCGCCTCGCCGCGCTTCAGCATGTCGAACACGACATAGGCCGTCATCAACTTGGTCAGCGATGCCGGATACCACGGCGTATCGGCATTTTCCGCCCAAAGCACCCGCCCGTCGGCTGCATCAAACACCAGCGCCGGGCCATCCGCAGGCTTCTCCTTGGGAGCCGCATGAGCCGTCCCGAAGGCCGCAACGAGAGCAAAAATAACCGGACCGCACAAACAGGTAAAACGAGCGGTCAGCCGCTTGGCTGACCGAAGCGGCGAACAGCCGCCGGCACGAGCGCCGTACCTAAAGAAAAAAGCAAACAAAACGGCTTCCCCCGAACTTCAATGACAAACGGATCAAATCAGCAAACACCATGCCAGAGGTCCCTCGTCGCGCGCCTCAGACATCGCGCCACACGTACCCTTTTGCTCCCCGCTATTGAACGAACATCACAATTTGTCGCAAAAATGATTAATCGCCAAGGTTGCCTATTTCACATACGTCATCAGCAGGTTGTAGGCAGCAGCAAAATCGGAACTGGCTCAAAGGCGCTCACGTCGCGGTCTCAGTAGCAGTCGTGCGCCGGTAATGGTCCAAAATATAAATCCGCACCGCGCCCGATAAACCCGAATCCCCCCGCGCCGCATCGATCGCGCCGACCAGTTGAGCAAGCGGCAACGCGCGCTGGGCCGCAATCTCCTGCAGCGCCTCCCAGAAGGCCGCCTCCAGAGAGATCGACGTGCGATGCCCGCGGATCGAAAACGACCGCTTCACTGGCCGGCTCGCCCGCGCCACAGCGGCCACGTCGAGAGCCAAACCCTCAGCCGGCCCGCTCACGACGCCGGCTCCGAGCCGTCATCGCTATCCGCTTTTAAGCGGTGCCCCTCAAGCCGCCGTGCCGCTAACTCGTCCTTGGCCGAGTTCAACTCGCGCTCAGCCTTCGTGCGCCCGAATTTGGCCCGGTTGGCATCGGCTTCCGCCTCTTTCGCGACCCGCGACTTGGCCTTGCGCGCCCGTTTCAGATTGATGATGTCGCCCGTCATAGCAAAGAGACCTGCAAACGATGACCCGCTCAGAAATTGTTCTGGAACGGTTGGGAAATTGGATTTTGTGCACGCTGCTTCGGGCGCACAACATGGCTTGGTTTCGGAACCGGCGCAGCCTCGCCCGGTGCCGCTGCAGGTGATTGCGCAGACGTTGCCTGTCCCGCCGTTCCGGCCGTGCCGTCTGGAGCCGCCGGCCCCGTCTGCGGCCTTGGCACTTCCACCGGCATGGGCACTACAATCATGCGTTCGCCGCCGTCGCCTTGAGCTTGGCCGTTCGCATTGGCCGCAGCCTCCGCCGCAATCTTGGCCGCCCGGTCCGCCTCTTCCTTCGCGCGGCGCTCGTCGTCAAGCTTGCGGATCCGCCCAAGTTCTTCGCCATCCCGTTCGAGCTTGCGCAACGAAAGCTCCTGCTCGAACGCCGACATGGTCATCTTGCGGTCGGCTTCCGCCAGATTGCCAAGCCCGCCTGACAGCGTCACGACCACGGCCGGCAACGGCGCTTTCGGCTTGCCCGTCACCCCCGGCTTGGCCGCAGCTTCGATCCGCCAGTCCGTCACATAGCGCCCGGAATTGACGTCGAACATGCTTTCGACGTGAGCCCGTCCCTGCGGTGTCTCAAACAACGTAACCGGCGTTTTGGCAATGCCGTTGGCAATCGTAAACGGCATCTTCCGCGCCCCCAACGTCAGTCCCGTCGGAGCCAGCGTATCGCGCAGCAAGTCGCCCAAAGCGTCGCCCGTCGGCGGCGACTTGTCGGCAAACACAGTGTCAATGGTTGCCGCCACGCCGGCAGGCGAAACACCCTTGATCTGCCCGCCGCTGATGGTTGCTTCGCCTTGCCCCTTCAAGGCAGCAACGAGCCCGCTTGCACTCAATCCCTGGCTGGTGAGCGTCGCTGACAAACTGATCGGCATATCGGGCGCAAGCCGCCCGTCACTCAACGATCCTTCGCCTGTCAGCGTCGCCCCGCCCGGCGTCTTCTGCAATGCAAACTTCCCCTTCAACGACCCGCCGAGACCCATGCCGGTGATCTCGTCGATGCGGATCGCCGCCGGTGTCAGACTGATGCGAGCCTTGGCATCCGTCAGCATGCTTGTGCCGTCGAGCCCCAATCGCCCAATGGTCAAGGAAACATCGCCCTGCATATGCTCCAGCCCGGCAAAGACCAGCGGCTGATCCGGCCACAGGCTTAGATTGGCGTCCTTCGATTGGCTCTGCTGCCGGCGATCCGAAACGACCGACATCAACCCCGGCACGGTCGCCTGATCGAGACGGAAATCCGCCGACACCTTCCGCACGGCCTCGGGTGCCTCACCCGCCTTCGGCAGCGCAACTGACGCTTTCCCGCTGAGCCGCGTCGTCCCGGCTTTCATGTTGGCCAAGGAGAGCGCCAGCTCGTTTCCGGCCAACTTGACCTCGACCTGCCCCTGCAGCGGCGCGCCTTGCCCGCCTTGACCCAGCGAAAGATCCGCCAGCGCCAGCACATCCGCCCCATCCCGCGCCGCAATCCCCGCCGCGCCTTCAGCCACGATCGCACCATCCTTCGGCAGCGCGACCATGCCTTGATACGCGACCGACAGGTCCTCCGACGTCACAGATACGAGCGTCGTCAGCCCACCCTGCGGCTGCCCGATGGCGTTGATGAAAACCTGTCCGGGCCGTGCCAACGCGCCCTGAGCCTGCGCCTTGGAAGTCACCCCGGCAAACCCGAGCCAACGCCCGATGCTCGGCGTATCGATGGTCGCGTTGAGGTCCATGGCCCCCATGCGCCACTCGCCCAAGCCTTGATCGAATTTGCCCACGCCAACCACGCGCCCGCCATCAATCGTGCCGTCTATGGCGATGTCGGTCGAAGCCGCCCCACGCTCGCCAAGCGTCGCCGACCCGGCCAGCCGCACAGCCCCCAGCGATGCAATGGTCGCTTCGCTCGGCCGGCTGGCCTGCGGCCAATCGAGATACGTGAACAGGTCGGCCATTGCCGCAGGTCCCGGCGCACCCACCACGAACCGCATCACGCCTTTATGCGCGCCCGCCTTTTTACGCGCAGCCCCCGCCGCATTGGCCACCAGCGTCAGCCCGGACACCTGTCCATCCAGGTCGACCGACAATCCAGCCGCCGTCTGGAACGTCACTCGCGGCACAACCAGCTTGCCCCGTTCGACCGTAAACGTCGCCGTCAAATCGCGCAGATTGGTCGACGCATTAGCCTGAAACTCCCCGGCGCGAATCTCCGCTTTGACGTCTGTGGTATCGAGGTTCAACCCATACAACCCGGCGCTTCCCGTGCCCTTGCCCGGCGTCGTCGCCGCTTCACTTAGCGACCCCGACAAAAACGCCCGCAACCGGTCCAGATCGAACCCGCCCGGCCAGACCTGCGCCGCATCGATCCGCTGCCCCTGCATCACAATCTCGGCCCGCCGCCGTCCCTCGCTCGTAAACCGGAACTCGCCCGTCACCGGCTGGTCGGCAAATTCCGCCACGACCCGCGTCAGCGCGAAATTGCCGCCCGACATGGCAAGCTGTCCGTCGAGCATGAACGGGCCTTCGTAGTGCCCCGAAG
>JANLYB010000230.1:0-4607 GCA_031365425.1 Hyphomicrobiaceae bacterium | reverse complement strand
GGGAATTGTTGCGGTGCGTCATCAGGGAAGTTTTTGGGGCGACGGGATGGGCAGGCCGCTCCGCCGCGTTTGCTTATGCGGGCTGATCTGCTAGGGGTCGCGGCTTGATTGATAGACCAGAGAGCTGACCCCATGATCCCGCGCTATTCACGCCCTGAGATGACCGCCATTTGGGAGCCCGCGACGCGGTTCCGGATCTGGTTCGAGATCGAGGCGCATGCGGCATCGGCGTGTGCGGAGCTGGGGATCATCCCCAAGGAAGCCGCCAAGACGATCTGGGAAAAGGGCTCGGCTGCGGTTTTCGACATCGACCGGATCGACGAGATCGAGCGGGTGACAAAGCATGACGTGATCGCGTTTCTCACGCACTTGCAGGAGTTTGTGGGGCCTGACGCGCGGTTCGTACATCAGGGGATGACGTCTTCGGACGTGCTCGATACGTGTTTGAATCTGCAGCTGGTGCGGGCGGCGGATCTTCTGATTGCCGGGGTGAACCGGCTGCTGGCGGCGCTGGAAAAGCGCGCGTTTGAGCACAAGGACACGATCACCATCGGGCGGTCACACGGCATTCACGCCGAACCGACGACGTTTGGGGTGAAGCTTGCCTATGCGCATGCCGAGTTTGCCCGCAATCGCGAACGGCTGGTGGCGGCGCGTAAGGAAGTCGGGACGTGCGCGATTTCGGGTGCGGTCGGGACGTTCGCCAACATCGATCCGCACGTCGAGGAATACGTGGCTGAGAAGCTGGGCCTCGTGCCCGAGCCGGTGTCCACGCAGGTCATTCCGCGCGACCGGCATGCGATGTATTTTGCGACGCTTGGCGTGGTGGCATCGTCGATCGAGCGGCTATCAATCGAAGTGCGCCATTTGCAGCGAACGGAAGTGCTTGAGGCGGAAGAGTTTTTCTCGCCGGGCCAGAAAGGCTCGTCTGCGATGCCGCACAAGCGCAATCCGGTGCTGACCGAGAACCTGACCGGGTTGGCACGCATGGTGCGGGCGTACGCGCTCCCGGCGATGGAGAACGTCGCGCTGTGGCATGAGCGGGATATTTCGCATTCGTCGGTCGAACGGATGATTGGGCCGGACGCGACGGTGACGCTGGACTTTGCGCTTCATCGGATGGCAGGCGTGATCGAGAAGCTGGTGGTTTATCCGGCGAACATGAAGAAAAACCTGGACAAGCTCGCCGGGCTGCACAATTCGCAGCGGGTGCTGCTAGCGCTGACGCAGGCCGGATGTTCGCGCGAGGAGTCGTACACGCTGGTCCAGCGCAACGCGATGAAGACCTGGGAGCGGGGGGCGGATTTCCTCACCGAGCTTAAGGCTGATCCTGAGGTTGCCACCAAGCTTAAGGCTGCCGACTTGGAAGCGATGTTCGATCTGGGGTATCACACCAAGCATGTGAACACGATCTTCAAGCGGGTGTTTGGGCGGGCTTGAGGAAAGAGTTCGCTTCGCAGCTTGCGGCAAGCGGTCCCTGCAGCGGAACGCAACCTACAGGGACGCTGAGGACGGCCACGGCCAATAGCACGCACTAACCGTTGGCGGGGCGGCGAGTTGCAGTTGTATTGAGCGGGGGGCCTGCGCGAAGTTTGGGATTGCAGATAAGGTTGGCTATATAGGGGCAACTTTGTTTTTGCCCCACGCCAACCGACGGTTTCCCGCATGCGCACCGCTGACGCCGATATTCTTATTATTCCGGGCTGGACGAGTTCGGGGGAGGACCATTGGCAGAGCCGGTGGGAACGCAGCCTCAAGACGGCTCGGCGGGTGGAGCAGGACGATTGGTTCAATCCAGACCGGCAGGCGTGGGTTGGCAATATCGAAAAGGCAATCGCTGCGTGTGGCCGGCCGGTTGTACTCGTTGGGCACAGCCTTGGCGTGATCGCGGCAGTTCATGCACTGTCGCACGGGAAGGCGCACGGAGTGAAGGGCGCATTCCTTGTGGCACCGGCCGACATCGAGCACGCCGATTTGTGGCCGGTGACACAGGGACAGACACTCAGTCCTGGGCATGGGGGCTTTGCGCCGATTCCGCATCATCCGTTGCCGTGCCCGAGTGCGCTGGTGTCATCGGCCAACGATCCCTATTGCAGCCTGGCGCGGGCACGTTCGTTTGCGACGCTTTGGGGCTCCAAGTTGATGGAGGCGGGCGAGGTGGGCCACATTAATGCGGAGTCCGGCCACGGGCCGTGGCCGGACGGGTTGATGCAGTTCGGCTGGTTCATGCGCACACTGTCGGAGGGGGCGCAGGGGAAGTGAAGTTGTTGGGTCGCGCTAGCCAAGGGCAGCTTGACCCAAGCTACGAGTGAATCGGAAGGTTACATGCCAGACGCGAGCTCGCGGAAGGCTTGGGCGTAGTATTCAGCAATTGTAGTGCGGATTTCGTCATCGGTGATGGCGATGGACTTAGCCGCGAAGTCTGCCTTCAACTTGCGGAACACATCTTCGGCGCCGTGCTCTGTCAGATCGGCTAGGTTAATATCTTTCGTGTAGTCTTTGATCGCATCCCCACTGAGGCCGAGTTTGTCACCGGCCCAAACGGCGAGGCGCTTGTTGCGGCGCGCCTGGGCGGTGAATTTCAGGTTCGCCTCGTGGATGTACTTGTCTTCAAAGGCTTTTTCGCGCTTGTCGAAGGTTGTCATTGCAATCTCCAGTGGATAAATCATCGCCACCCGGATAGGAAGTGCCACTTAGTTGTAGCAGCTTTTAGGGCTAAAGCGATGTGATCCGCGCTTAAGATTGTGTCGGCGAGCGCGTTCCGCTAGTGTCTAATCGAGACTGTCTGGTTGGCAGGTCGCGCAAAACGAACTGAAAGACGACGACCGCAGCCAGCTCCCGAATTTGCAAGGTTCGATCACATGCCGCAGGCCGTTGCCGGATTGCGGAACAGGATTGTTTTTCGACGGTAAAGGACGAACAATGACGAGGCGCCGCCGCATTTACGAAGGCAAAGCCAAGGTGCTCTACGAGGGTCCCGAACCGGGCACCCTCATCCAGCATTTCAAGGACGACGCGACCGCATTCAACGCTCAGAAGCGCGCGATCTTCGAAGGCAAAGGCGTGCTCAACAACCGTATCTCGGAATACGTGTTCGTGAAGCTCGGCGAAATCGGCGTGCCGACGCATTTCATCAAGCGCATCAACATGCGCGAACAGTTGATCCGCGAAGTCGAGATCATCCCGCTTGAAGTCGTCGTCCGCAACGTGGCCGCCGGGTCGCTGTCGACGCGGCTCGGGCTTGAGGACGGCACGCAACTGCCGCGCTCGATCATCGAGTTTTACTACAAGCAGGATGCGCTCAACGATCCGATGGTGTCGGAAGAGCATATCACTGCGTTCGGCTGGGCGACGCCGCAGGAAATCGACGAGATCATGCAGCTTGCGTTGCGGATCAACGACTTCCTCGTTGGGCTGTTCCTCGGCATCGGCATCAGGCTGATCGACTTTAAGGTCGAGTTCGGGCGGCTGTTCGATCAGGACGGGCAAATGCGGATCGTGCTCGCCGACGAGATCAGCCCCGACTGCTGCCGCCTGTGGGATGCACAGAGTTCGGAAAAGCTAGACAAGGACCGGTTCCGCAAGGATCTGGGCGGCGTACTCGAGGCCTATCAGGAAGTGGCGCGCCGGTTGGGCGTGCTTACCGAAACGCGGCCGCCCAAGGGTGCCGGTCCGGTGCTGGTTGCGACGAACCCGAGCGGGACAGGCAACGGCAAGCCGAACTAAAAAGTGCAATAGGGAGTGGGGAGTTGGGGGTGGGGAGTAGTTTTTTCCAACTCCCCATTCCCTACTCCCTATTCCCCTTATCATTTAAGAGCTTCAATCGATGAAAGCACGTATCAAAATCACCTTGAAGAATGGCGTCCTCGATCCTCAGGGCAAGGCCATTCAGTCGGCGCTTGGGTCGCTGGGCTTTGGCGGCGTCAACGACGTACGGCAGGGCAAGTATATCGAAGTCGAATTGGCCGAAACGGACGAGACCGTCGCCAAGGCCTCCGTCGAGCGGATGTGCAAGGACTTGCTCGCCAATACCGTCATTGAAAATTACGCTTACGAGATCATCCGGTGAATGCTCACGCGCTGGCGCTGGTCGCGGGCGTGGTTGGTTGTGCGGTGCCTATCGCGGTGGCTGGTTTGAGCTTGGACGCGGGTAAGTCCATCGTGCTGTCGTGCGAGACGCAGTCGGTGGTGGTTGCGCCCGAGGCTGCGACGACGAAGGGGACGATACAGGTCCGATTGACGGCTGCGGCTGGCATTAGCGTGGGCGGAACCTGGGCGACGGCAGAGGTTGCCTCTCAACATACGGCATCGTTTGCCGGGCGGCACAAGGCCGTGTGCGCGAACGGGTGCGAGTTCGCTGTGGTCAAGGGCACGTCGTTTGAGCTGTGGGCGCCCAAGAAGGCGGCACCGGCGGCGATGGGCGCGGGCGAGGCGCTGACCGTGGCCGTGATCGACGGCGAGACGCTGAAGCTGCGGGCATCGACGTTCATCGACAAGGAAATCGCCGCGCTGGAGCAGGGGACGTGTTCGTTGGTGCCGTAAGGCAAGGACGTAGGGCGCAATAGCTCTTGCGTATTGCGCCGCCATGCGGCTCGGACGGGCGGTGT
>JANLYB010000227.1:0-4768 GCA_031365425.1 Hyphomicrobiaceae bacterium | reverse complement strand
CAGATAGATGACCGATGGCCAGACACTGTTGAGCGTTTGCTGGATCGTGATCGAAGGCATGTTCAGCGCGGCGGCAGCATACCCCACCACCAGCAACGTCAATACCTGATTGAGTTGCCCATCCAGCGCCCCGCCTTTGATCCAGATCGGCAGCAAGGCTGGCCCAGCCACCCAGCACAACGCAATGCCAGATGCGCAAACGCCCGTCATGAGACTGAGCATCAATTGAAACTGCGCCCGGTTATCGTCGTTCACGCCCTGAGCCAGCGACGCCAACAGCTTAGGATGCATCGTCGTCCAAACCGTTTGAACGATGACATTCGCAATCAATGCGAGCTGGCTGACCGCAATATAAAGCCCATACTCGCGCGCCGTAACGAACCGGGGCAATGCGACCTTGTCGAGCGTATTGGCCGCCAGAAACATGAGCGATAGAGCCGCAGAACTTAGCGCCAAGCCCTCAACTTCCCGCAAGACCGCCCAATCGGCACCACCTGCATGCCAACCGGCGGGGATCGACCGGCGCGACGCCAAAGCACCTGCAAAATCAGCCGCCAGCGATGCAAAGATATGCCAAAGAAAAAACGCTGCTAACGATCCATTCGTGAGCAACAAAACCAAGATCGCCCCGCCAACGCGAGCTGTATCGCTCAACAACACGATCAGATTTACCGTATTGAGCTGCCCCCGGCCCGCCAAATATCCAGCATACAAACTGAACGGAAAGCGCACCGCGATTGCGCAGACGAGCAACGCGCCGACAACGCGATCCACACCAGCCGCTGCCAAATCGCCCTGAAAGATCAGATGCAGCAATTCACGACCGAAAAACACACCAATAAGAACCAAGCCCCCACAGACGATCAGAAAGAACCGCTCCAATGTCAACAACAGCCGCCACAGCCTATCGGGCGGAGCATTCGTCCCAGTCAACCAAGCAGCGTGCTTGGTCGCCGCAACGGACAGCCCCATGTCGAGCAGCCCGACGATCATCTGCATGGTCTGAAAAAAGCCGACAGACGCATAACGCTCGGCACCCAACAGACTGACAAGGAAAGGGATTGCAGCAAAACTCAACAGTCCAGGAACAACACGCGCGAGCAACGTGAGACTGAGATCGCCTAACAATTGATATGGCACTGAATTCGCCCGCTTTCCGTGAGTGACCCTGCTTAGTGCTAAGAGCCAAGAGTGTGAAGCGATAATCCGCCTTCCCTACCTGCCTCATCGAGCCTTACAACCAACTCCAAAGTTTAACCGGAGACGAACCTTATGCTGTGGATTGTCCGTTCGGTCATGCGACGACTGCAGTTCCTCGTCCCGCCCATTTTTACAGTCGTATGCCTCCTCGTCGCCCCTTCCCCCCTCAACGCCCTCGACCAACCCCTCGCCGCCGACGTCGCGCTCATCGTCTCGGTCGACGTGTCAGAATCCGTCGACGAAGACCGCTACCGCCTCCAAATGGACGGCATCGCCAAGGCGCTGGAAGATCCAGCCGTCATCGATGCGATTACCAGTGGCCCGAAAGGCCGCATCCTGTTCGCCATGGTCGTGTGGGCCGACCACGCGCAGCTGGCCGTCCCCTGGACGCCAATCTCCAGCGCGTCTGAATCGATCACCCTGGCCAACACCGTCCGCCACCTCAGTCGCTACGGCGGCGAATTCACCTGCCTCGCCCGCATGTTCTCCAACCTGAACGATACCGTCCTCACCAGCATGCCCACGAAGGCGACCCGCACCGTCGTCGACGTCTCCGGCGACGGAATCGACAATTGCAGCCCAGACGCCACGACCCGCGAGGCCCGCGACGAACTTGTGAAACGCGGCGTCACCATCAACGGCCTGCCCATCATCGAAGAACCCGGCCAGATCGTGGGTGCCGGTGCTTATCGCGCCCCCGACGGCAACCTAGAAAACCTCCGCCCGCTCGAGTCCCGTGAACAGTTGACCCTCGACGGCTGGTATCGCTCAAACGTCATGGGCGGCGACCTCGCCTTTATCCTGCCCGCCAACGGCTACGCCGACTTCGCCCGCGCCATGCGTCAGAAGTTCGTCACCGAAATCAGCAGCATGGGACACCCCCAGCCTCCACCGTCAAAACACCATGTGATTGCAAACAACTAGCAGCCATGCGACCGTCCGGACCCATAATAAGATCCTCGATCTTCGCAGGACCCTCAGCGTGAATTCGGCAAGTGACAATCCAGCGGACGGCACCGCCACCGGCATCAAAATCGCCGCAAGCGAACGCCGCGACGTCGAAATGGCCGTCGCCGAATTGAAGCGCTCCCTCGGCCCCGGCGACTTCCACCATCTGCTCGTCTTCTTCGCCATCCACTACGACGCCGCTAAACTCTCCGCCGCGCTAACCCAGGCCTTCCCCGACGCCGCCATCTCCGGCTGCACCACCTCAGGCGAAATCGTCCCTACTGGCATGATCGACGGCGGCATTCTACTGATCGCGTTCCCCACCGACGGGTTCCGCGTCCACTCGGAAATTATGGGAGACCTCGGCACCATCGGCGTCGAGCGCGCCAGCGACATCGTCCGCCGCTTGAAAGCGCAGCTCCACAACACGCAAGCACCCGGCTCGAACACGTTCGCCATCATGCTGGTCGACGGCCTGTCGAACGCGGAGGAAACCCTCATCGCCGCCGTTCATTGGGCCATCGGCGACATCCAGCTTGTCGGTGGCTCTGCAGGGGACAACCTCGCGTTCGAGGAGACATCCCTCATCCACAATGGCCGCGCCTGGAAGCACGCGGCCCTCCTGATGCTGATCGAAACCGACTATCCTTTCCGTGTCTTCAAGACCCAGAACTTCGAACCCACCACCACGAAACTCGTCGTCACCGCCGCCGACACCACCAACCGCATCGTCTACGAACTGAACGCCGAACCCGCCGCCCGCGAATACGCCGCCGCCATCGGCCTGCTGCCCAACGATCTTGGCCCGTTCAGCTTCGCATCCTACCCCCTCGTCGTCAAAGTCGGCGGCGACTACTACTGCCGCTCGATCCGGAACATGAACCCGGACGGCAGCCTCACCTTTTTCTGCGCCATCGACGAAGGCCTCGTCTTCACCGTGGCCCGCCCCGAGGACATGGTTAACTCCGCCCAGCAAGCGTTGCACGAGGTCGAATCCTCTCTCGGCGGCATCGATCTCGTGCTGGGCTTCGACTGCATTCTCCGCCGCCTCGACGCCGAGAACCGCCAGATCCGCCACCACGTCGACGCGCTCTATCGCAAGTACAACGTCGTCGGCTTCCACACCTACGGCGAACAGTACAACGCTATGCACTTAAACCAGACCCTGACCGGCATCGCATTCGGCCGCCGCCAGATAGCGCGCGGGGCAGCATCGTGATGAACGCACATCCCCGCCCACCCGCAGCAGACGACGACATCCACGACCTAGCCACGGCTAAGCGGCAACTGGTCAAGCTCCGCAAGATCAACACCGTCCTGATGGAGCGCGTCGAGCGCTCGATGGAACAGCAGGCCAACGCCTATTCACTGTTCCAAACCGCCATCGGCCTCGAAGGCCAAGTCCGTGTTCGGACTGATGAATTGAAGAACGCGATGACCCGTCTGGAGCGCATCAACGACGAACTCGTCGCCGCCCGCGACAGCTCAGAACGTGCCAACCGCTTCAAAACCCGTTTCTTCACCGCCGTCGGCCACGACCTTCTGCAGCCCCTGCACGCCGCACGCCTTTCACTCTCGGGCCTGACCGAAGACGAAACCCCTGCAGCTGAACGCGCCATTGCCCACCAGATCGACAACGCCCTGAGCACGGTCGAAGAGCTCCTTCGCACCATCCTCGACATCTCGCGTCTGGAAGCCGGCGTCATTCAACCCGACCTCCGCCCGGTCGCTCTGGCTGAACTGTTCGACAGCCTTGTCAGCAGCCTGAGCCCGCTGGCCGTTTCCAAAAACCTATTCGTCACCGCCCGGCCGACGGACGCAGCGGTCATCTCCGACCCCGTTATGCTCCGCCGCATCCTCCAAAACCTGCTCGCCAATGCCGTGCACTACACCCAAACCGGAGGGATCAAACTGGCCGCCCGCCGCCGTGGCGGCCATATCCGCATCGAAGTCTGGGACACCGGCCCCGGCATCAGCCAAGCCGAACAGCGCTGGATCTTCGAAGAGTTCCAGCGCGGCACGGCGTCTGAGACCTCGCGCCGTGGCGGCTTTGGCCTCGGCCTCTCCATCGCCCAGCGCATGGCCGAAACACTGAACCACCCGCTTGCCGTCTGCTCAAAGCTGAGCCACGGCTCGATGTTCTCCGTGCTCGCCCCTTACGCGGGCAGCGGCCGCCAGATCGCGCCACCTCAAACATCAGCCCATATCGGCAAAGCCTACGGCTTCGACAGCGCCCGCGTCCTCGTCATCGACAACGACCAGACGGTCCAGGACGCCATGCGTACCCTCCTGGAGCGCTGGTCCTGCCAGATGCGCTTCGTCAGCGGACTGCCTGAAATCGGCACTCTCATCTCCGACCCGCGCTACCGCCCCGATATTATCTTAGCCGACTATCACCTCGACTTCGGCGACACCGGCATGACCGCCATCAACCGGCTGCGCGCCGTTTACGGCCAAGCCCAGCCCGCCATCGTCATCACCGCAAACCACTCCGATGAGATCGCCGAGGAAGTCCGCCAAGCAGGCTGCGAGCTCCTGCGCAAACCCGTCCGCCCCGCCGAGCTCCGCGCCCTCATGCAACACCTCTTGGCGCACCACTCAGCCGATTGAGCAAGCCACA
>JANLYB010000133.1:0-7311 GCA_031365425.1 Hyphomicrobiaceae bacterium | reverse complement strand
GCCTGCAATTGGCAAGAAAGGCCGGGACGTGGACCGCAATTTTGGGGTTCACTAACTTATGCTCGAGTAAATCGGCAGGATCGTTGGCCAACGCAGGTAATGCGATGACGACGTTCTTCTCGATCGCCTGCAATAAGACTTGCTGCTTTATTGGCTTCGTCAGAAAAGCGGTGCATCCAGCGGCCATGCACTTTTCCCGGTCGCCTTTAAGTGCAGAGGCCGTCAACGCGATAATGGGTGTAGGCTGACGCTTGTTTGTAAGTTCCCAAGCCCTGATTTTCCGAGTGGCCGTTAACCCGTCCATGACCGGCATTTGGCGGTCCATAAGAACGAGGTCGTAAAGTCCGGCGGCAAATTTTTCACATGCGATAGCGCCGGTCTCGGCTATGTCGATGATATAGGGCGTGCCTTCCAGATAGGCGAGCGTGATCGTGCAGTTGTCTGGGGAGTCTTCCGCCAGGAGGATACGCAGAGGTGGCAGCGGGCGGCTGGTGTCCGCGTGTACCAGCCGGTTCGTCTTGCGCGCTCCAGCGGCCCAGATCTCAAATGGTACAGAAAAGAAGAATGTGCTGCCTTCCCCGATGTTGCTTTCAACCCAGATGCGTCCGCCCATAAGTTCTACAAGACGTTTGCAGATCGTTAGCCCCAAGCCAGAACCGCCGAAACGGCGGGTCGTTGACGAATCCGCTTGCGTGAAGCGCTCGAAGATATGTTCCAGCTTTTCGGTTGGGATCCCGATGCCGCTATCAGTTACAGTGAAGAGTAACGCGGTCGGGACCGCTGAATCGAAGGCCGGCTGAACCTTCAGTGACACTTGGCCCGCTTCCGTGAACTTGACCGAATTTCCAAGCAAATTCATGAGCACTTGCTGCAGACGCGTCGGGTCTCCGACCAAATCTGTGGACGTGCCCGTCGCTATCTCGAAGGTTAGCGCCAATCCCTTTTCCTGCGCACGGGCAGAGACCATTTCCTGCACTTTTTCGAGGAGGTCCGTCAGCGAAAAGCCGGTTCTTTCCAATTCGAGCTGTGAAGCTTCAACCTTGGACAGATCGAGAATATCGTTGATCAGGTTGAGCAGATTGTCTCCAGACCGGCGGAAGATCTGAACGTACTTGTCCTGCTCCGCAGTGAGGTCTGTTTTTGCAAGCAGGTCTGCGATTCCCATGATTGCGTTCATGGGCGTGCGAATTTCATGGCTCATGCTGGCCAGAAAATCGGATTTCGTTCGGCTCGCGCTTTCAGCGGCAGCCTTCGCCTGCTGGAGTTCCACTTCGAACAGTTTGCGTTCTGTGACATCGCGCGCGGCTGCAAAGACGCCCTGCAGAGTCCGGTCCCGGTCATAAAACGTGGTAGCGTTGTAGGAGACGACCGTCTGCTTGCCATCGCGAGAGCGCGCGGTCAGTTCGAAGTCGGAAACCTTTTTCCCGCCGAGCACGAGCTTGATGGCCGACTCCGCCCGGTCGGGATCGGTGAAGTAGTTTTTGAATGGCGCCCCGATGAGTTCGTCGCGCGTGCATCCCGTCAGCGCCTCCATCTGCTTGTTTACATCGGTGATGATGCCGAAAGGATCGGTCGTCATGATTGCGTCGATGTTCGATTCAATCAGCGAGCGGGTGTAAAATTGCTGATCGCGAAGCCGTTGATCGAGCTTTCTTTGCTCGGCTTCGACGAGCTTGCGGGCGGTGTTGTCCGTTCCGATCAGCAGGTAACCGATGATCGTCTCGTCGATGTCGCGAAGGGCCGTTACCGACACGACGGCGGGGAACCGGCTGCCGTCCTTGCGAATGTAGGTCAGCTCGTAAATATCTTCGATTCCGCGCGAGGCTTTGAACACCAGCGCCTCAAACCCAGGCGTGATGGGCGTCTCAAATTCGACGCTGAGCGTTCTAGCGCGTGCGATCAGTTCTTGGGGATCGGAGATGTCGGCAGGCGTGATCTTGTTCATTACGTCGGACGCCATGAACCCCAGCATCCGTTCCGCGCCGACATTGAAGATTTGGATCACGCCGTTCGCATCGGTGGCGATGCTCGAAAAGTTTGCGCTATTGAAAATAGCGTTCTGCAGGGCTCCCGCCTTCAACAAAACCTCTTCGGCGAGCTTGTGCGCAGTGAAGTCGTTGACGCCGATATTCATTTTGTGAAATCGCTTCTGTGTTTAGCGCCATCAAGTCCCGAAAAGAGATGAGCAGCAGAAGCCATGCACAGGCTGCTTCTGCTGGCAATCTTCGGAAACTACTCAGTTAGACCCGGCCTGAGAGTGTCAGTTCAACAACGACACATCGTACAGGCTTCGCATGGCGACCACTGGCTCGTATGCCGGGCTGTCTTTGATTTTCTGCATCGTCAGATCCAGGTAAATCTGTTGCTCCGCCCAACCGATTCTTTTGACATGGCTTGTGCCGGCCAGAACGATTTTTCCGGGCAGCCAATTCTAGGTATCCACAACGGTGTCGTGAATTTTCCAATCGGCGTCATCAAGGAGAAAGTCTTCGACATAACCAATTTCGCCATCGGTCGCGTGCATGTGGTACCCGGTTACGGTTAGCTGCTGCGCAGATGAGAATCGGGACCGGCAGAAAGCTTGATTGTGTCGCTGGGAGATCACTGATGGTCGCGCCGTCCCGAGAGCGTGCTCTCCCGTCCCAGGCTGCTCTCGACGGAGCGCTTTAATTTCGCTGCGGCACCCTTGATGGCCTGCTCGAATGTTGGGGCCTGATCGCTGACGGCAGTTGGCTGCTGCCCATTCAAGTGAGCTTCCATCATACAATCCTTGTCGTCTGCGCCGCCCTTCTGACCGTTCTGATCCTTGAGATGCACTTCGACTCCAGAAATGCGGTCGCGGAACCGGCCCAAGGCGTGTTCAACGATCCCGCTAATATGTTCATCGAGCCCTTCGGTGCCTTTGATCTGGCTATCGATCCGGACATTGATTTTCATGAATTCCCCTTCGGTGCCTGACGCTGTTAATTCGGCGCATCGGGGAGAGAACGCGCGGGGATCCGGCGAGTTCAGCCGCCGCAGGGTGCGGAATCTACTCAGTTCAACACAAACAGCACCTAATTATCGTTGATACGCAGCATGGCTGGACCAGGCGATGGCAAGCGATCCTCAGGTGTCTCCGCGCCGTTTGTTGCGGCAACGGCGAGCCGGGCGAGAGCAGGCAGCGACTTGGATCCCGTCTTCTTCATGATCAGGGCGCGATGATTTTCGACCGTGCGTTGGCTGATGCCCAGGTCTGTGGCGATGTTTTTGCTGGGATGACCGGCAAGCACCATGTCCATGATCTGCCGCTGCCGCTTTGTGAGCGCGGCAATGTGGGATGCCGCCGCTTCTCGCCATTCCAGAGCTTTGTTGGAATCGCGCGATTGCTCCAGCGCTCGTTCAACAACAGTCAAAAGATCGGCGGTGCCGACAGGCTTTTCCAGGAAGTCCGACGCACCTGCCTTCATGGCGTCGACCGCCATCGGCACATCGCTATTGCCAGTAATCATGATTGCTGGAAGCAAATCGCCGCCGCCACGCAGACGATGCAACAGTTCCAGCCCGGTCATCCCGGGCAGATAGGCATCGATCAAAAGGCATCCTCCCCGGCCGGCTCGATAAGCCTCGAGGAATGCTTCGCAACTTGGATAAGCCTCTGCCGTGTGCCCGGCATCCTCCAGCAACGCACGGAAGCCCTCGCAAATCGTGCGATCGTCATCGACAACATAGATGATGCCCCCTTCTGCCGATTTAACCGGTATGGTGCGGGTGACAGCAGACAACTTGAGCGCCTTGACCGGCTGGTTGAGCAGACGCTGGATCGTCTCCATCATCAATTTCGGCTTCACAGGTTTGTTGAGCTGCACGCAATCCTGTGCGTTGACGTCGCGCATCGTCGCGGTCGAGATGTCGCCCGTCAGGATGATGACCGGCAATTGACGGCGCAGCAGTCCCCTCAGCTTGGCGGCAAGTTGCAGCCCATTCACGCCTTTGGGCAGATTGAAATCCGCGAGCAAGAGTTCAGGCTCAATCCGTCCCTCGGCCACGAGCTCGAGCGCTTCTGAGCTATCGCGCGCGGTTGAGACGTCATGCCCCTCGCCTTTGAGGAGGAGCTCGACCAGTTCGCGCACGTCCGGATCATCCTCGACGACGAGGATCGAGCCTGCGCGGCTGGGAACGTCGCGCGGCGTCAGCTTGGACGCTTGCTCGGGTGGTTTGATCTGATGCCCGCTGACTTCGGAGGGGACCATGATCTCGATGGCGAACACGGATCCCTTGCCGAGCTTGGAGCGGACTTGAATCTTATGATCGAGCAGTTTGGTCAGGTGCCGCACGATGGAAAGTCCAAGGCCGAGGCCGCGGTTGCGTTCCCGCGCGACGTTGTCGAGCTGATGGTACTCCATGAAAATGGCTTGCAGTTCGTCGTCCGGAATGCCGATGCCAGTGTCCCAGATCTCAATACTGATGACCCCGCCCTTACGCCGGCAGCCGAGCAGCACCTTTCCGCGCTTCGTGTACTTGAATGCATTCGACAGAAGATTGCGGATCATCTGTTCGAGTAAGCGTGGATCGCTATGAACGAGCAAATTGCTGGGGACGACGCGCAGCGTGAGCTGCTTTGCTTCCGCGTGATAGGCAAACTCGTCGCGCAGACGTTCGAGCACTTCATCGATTGGAAACGTAGATAGGTCGGGTTTAACGACGCCAGCCTCGATCTGATTGATGTCGAGCAGCGTGTTCAGCATCCCCGACATCGCGCCGAGTGTTTCGCCGAGCCGGATGACGAATTTTGCTGGCTTTTCCTCATGAACCGACCGGGCCAGCAGAGCTTGAATGAGCGTCAGCGTTTGCAACGGTTGGCGAAGGTCATGGCTGGCGGCAGCAAGGAAGCGCGTCTTTGCAATGTTGGCCTGCTCCGCTTCGAGTTTCGCCTCCTCCAGCGCCTTCCGGATCGCCTTGCGTTCTGAGATATCGGCGAAGGTGATGACGACGCCTTCCACCTTGTCGTCATGGGTACGATAGGGAAGAATTCTGCGAATGAACCAGACGCCGCTTCGCGTTTCGATTTCCCGCTCGACCACCTTCAGGCTCATCAACACACCCTGAGCGTCAGACGCAAGCTCGCTGTCGGCGGACAGCGAATTCAAATCCGCGAGAGGCCGGCCGATATCTCCCGGGATCACATTGAAAAGCGAACGGGTCGCCGGCGTGAAGAACCGGATGTTGAGATGCATGTCCAAGAATAGCGTCGCTAGATCGGTACTATAAAGAATGTTCTGCAAGTCGTTCGCAGTCGTCCGCTGACGATCCAGCGTTTCCTGCAGCTGGATGTTGAGCGCGGTCAGTTCCTCATTGAGCGATTGCAACTCTTCCTTCGACGTCAGCAGCTCTTCGTTCGTCGATTGATATTCCTCGTTGACGGACAAGGCCTCTTCATTGATGGCCTTCTGCTCCTCGCCGGATATTTCGAGGTTGTGGATCGCTCCTTGCAGCTCCGTTCGCGTGGCCTCGAGTTCATGCTCGAGTTCGGCGACGCGCTGCAGATCAAGTGGCGTACTCGTGCCGGTCCGCTTGGCGTCTTGCTGCGGCCCCTCGATGAAGCAGATCAGCATGAGCGCTTCGCCGTCGGCTGGCACGGGCTGAACGCTGATATCGAACGCGACTGTGACGCCGTCGCGATCAATCTGGCCGCCGGAAACCAGTACGGTCTTGCCGCCTTGATTGGCTTGCTGGATCCCGGATCTGAGTTTCGTCCGCAAGCCCCCTGCCGCCATCGCCAGCAGGTCTTGCGTTGGCGTGCCTTGCGCGACGCGCAGATACCGGTGGGTCGGTCCAACCGAATAAAGGCACTCGTGCTTGGCGTTGATCAGCACGGCAGCTGGCGCATAGGAGTCTAGCACTAAGCGCCGGCACAAGTCTGCAAGTGCAGCCTGGCGTGACGGCGCTTGAGCCATTCCCGAACGCGGGGGCGTTCTGACAAAATCGTTCACGGCCCGGCCGACGTCGCACTCGTGCAATCGCGAGCGGCCGATGCTGCGGTAAAGGCGATCCGCCTTTGACACGATCTCGAACCGGCCATCGATGGAGCCGGCCGTTTCAGCGCTGCCAAGCAGCAAAATGCCGCCCTGGCGAAGTGCGAAATGAAACAGCGAAATGACCTTGGCCTGTGCTTCTGGGCCGAGATAGATCATCAGATTTCGGCAGGACACGAGGTCAAGGCGTGAAAACGGCGGATCGGTCAGCAGATCCTGCACGGTGAAGACGACAGCCGACCGCAACTCCGGCGAAACCTTGTAGACATGATCCTCATGCGAAAAAAAACGGGCAAGCCGGGCCTGCGAAACATCGGCTGCTATGCTTTCCGGATAAGACCCTTCACGCGCAACGGTGATCGCGTCGGGATCGACATCCGACGCAAACACCTGGAGCTTGATGTTGCGCTTGTCCACTGTGATCTGCTCGCGAAACAGCATCGCGAGCGAGTAGGCTTCCTCGCCCGAACTGCACCCGGCAATCCAGATGCGCAAAGGTTGATCGAGCGTGTGATTGCGAACGAGATCTGGAATGATAGTGGTGGCTAGCGCGTCGAATACTTTGGGGTCGCGAAAGAAATTTGTGACATTGATGAGCAGATCCTTCGCGAGCAGATCAAGCTCGTTTGGATCGCTTTTTAGCAGTTCAAAGTAGCCTGCTTTATTGGTGAACTCGATCCCTGTAAGGCCCATGCGCCGCTCGATCCGCCGTTGCAGGGTGCCGTTTTTGTAGAGCGTGAAATCGTGCGCCGTTTTCAGCCGCAGCAGGTCGACGATCTGCTTCAGATCGCTGATGGATGGCGTATCGTTTCGCGGTCCTGCTGCCTTAAGTTCGGCGCTGTGCGAGGCAAGTGCTGCAGGAATTCCGGCCACCGGACAAACGCGATCCACTCTGCCGGTCGCAATTGCGCTGCGCGGCATACCATCGTATCCAGCTTCCTCCGGCTTTTGCACGATGACGAAGCCCGCGTTTTCCTTGACCGAGACCAGCCCAAGACTGCCGTCGGTTCCGGTTCCCGATAGAACGATGCAAACGGCCCGTGCGCCGCAGTCTTCCGCCAGCGAGTGCAGCAGGTAGTCAAAAGGCAGCCGCGCTCCGTGCCGCGCATTCGGGGTGACTAGATGCAGTGCGCCCTTCATAACGCTGATGTAGGCACCCGGCGGAATGACATAGAGGTGATTGGTCTCGACAATCATACCCTCAGCCGCCTGCACCACCTTCATCGCGGTATGGCTCGATAGCAGCTCGACCATCATGCTTTCATGATTGGGGGCAAGATGTTGAACCAGGATGAAC
>JANLYB010000110.1:0-4988 GCA_031365425.1 Hyphomicrobiaceae bacterium | reverse complement strand
CTTCGACGCCGAGAGCGGCGGCGCGGCGTGCACCGGCCTTGTAGCCTTCCGGATCGTCAATGCCGCCGAAGGGGCCGTCGATGGGACGAAGGCCGAATGCGCGGCAGGCAACCGTCATTCGCGACAATGGGAAGTGCCACTGGTCGCCGGGATAGTCGGGGTTCAAGCCGCCGATAACGACGGTGCGAGCCTTGTTGAAGGCCGCGTAATCGGCGACGCCGAAGTGCATAGATTCAAGGCGGCTGGTGGCGGATGCGATCGCTTCGACGTTAGCCATGCCGAGCGGGGTTTCGATGAGGGCTTCGGTGCCCACCTGGTTCTTGAGGCCCTTGGCGACTTCGATCTGGCTGACAATGCATTCGACCGTATAGACGTCGGCGGGAACGCCGACCTTCGGGATGAGGATGGTGTCGAGCTTTGCGCCCGCCTGCTCCATGATGTCGACGACGTCACGGTACATATAGTGCGTGTCGAGGCCGTTGATGCGCACGGACACGCTCTTGCCTGCACCCTTCCAATCGAGATCGTTCAGGGCCTGGATGATGTTCTTGCGGGCCTGTTCTTTTTCCGGCGGCGCAACGGCGTCTTCGCAATCAAGGAAGACGTAGTCGGCGGCGCTCTTGATGGCGCGGTCGATCATGGTCGGGTTCGAGCCGGGCACGGCGAGGTAGGATCGCTGCAGGCGGGTCTTGCGGAGCGGATAAAGCGTGAAGCTCATGGACGTTTCCTCGGGGGTTGAATGGCTTTTCTTATGGGTCTTGCGATGCGTCGGGGGACGCCGCGGGCGGCTGCGCGCTGACACTGCGCGATGGCAGCAATGGGGTAGGCAGCAACCGGGCCAAATGTCTGGCCCGGTTGCTGGTTCGTATCAGGCGCTCTTGGCAGTTGACGTTGCCGACTTGGTGGCCGTCTTGGAGAAGTATTCAGCGGCAGCACCCGTGCCCGAGCCGAGCTTGAACTTGACGCCGCAATCTTTGAGCGTCATTTCGACGGCGAATAGGACGCCACCGACCATGAACTCGTCGAGCGCGCCGAGGTGGCCGATGCGGAACACGCGGCCGTTCAGCTTGTTGAGGCCCGTTCCGAGCGACGTGTTGTAGCGATAGAACGCGGTTTTCAGCACGTTGTTGGCGTCGATGCCTTCGGGAACGAAGATCGCAGAGACGGTATCGGAGTGCCACTTCGGCTCTTTCGCGCAGAGCTTGAGGCCCCATGCGTCAACGGCTGCGCGCACGCCGCTCGCAAGGCGGTGGTGACGGGCGAAGATGTTTTCGAGGCCTTCTTCTTTGATCATGTCGAGCGAGGTGCGCAGACCGCGGATGAGCTGAGTTGCCGGCGTGTAGGGGAAGAAGCCCAGATCGTTTGTCTTGATCATGTCTTCCCACGAGAAGAAGCAGCGGTTCATGCGGCCGTTCGCATTCTTGTTGTGGTCGAGTGCCTTCTGGCTGACGGCGAGAATGCCGAGGCCCGTGGGCAGCATGAAGCCCTTTTGCGAACCCGAGACGCAGCAATCGACGCCCCATTCGCTCATGCGCATGTCGAGCGAACCGACCGACGACACGCCGTCTACCATCAGGAGTGCTGGATGCTTTGCGGCATCGAGCGCCTTGCGGACGCCAGCGATGTCGCTCGTCACTCCAGTCGCGGTCTCGTTGTGGGTGGCAAAGACGGCCTTGATTTCGTGGTTTTTATCCTTGGCGAGGATGTCGGCGTATTTCTCGACCGGAACGCCGGTTCCCCACTCTTCGTCACACAGTTCAACTTTCAGACCCATGCGCTCGGCCATATCGACCCAGAGCAGCGAGAACTGTCCAAAGCGCGACATCAGCACCTTGTCACCGACCGCGAGCGTGTTCTCCATGGCCGATTCCCAAGCGCCGGTGCCCGACGAAGGGAAAATGAAAACGCGACCGTCCTTCAGTTTGAACACCGTCTTCAGGTCTTCGAAGATCGGCAGCGTGAACTTGGGGAACTCCGGGTTGCGCATGTCCTCCATCGGAAGGTTCATCGCCATGCGGACTTTGTCGGGAACATTGGTCGGGCCGGGAATGAACAGATGGGGTTGCACGAGCATTTAAAGCGTCTCCTCAATCGATGATTATTGGTCGAGCCAGCCGCATATCCCTGGGTCAGCGCCCAGATTTTCGGATTAACGAACCAGCAACATCTTGCAGGAGGGACTTCGCCCATCTTGTACCTAAGTCGCAACACCCGTGCGGGGAGGCACGCGTCGCAGATGGGCTGCCCGTGCACTACCCGCTGGGGTGGCGTTCGGGTGGATCGTTCAGGATGCAACTTTGTTGCGATTGCTCAGAATTTGGACGCAACTGGCGAAGCGCATGCTATCTGCTCTGTGTGCACTTGCTAACACCGGACTGATCCTTCGGGGATTTCGAGCATGATCGCGCGTGGCCTGCTACCGTTGGTCGCGCAGCGCTGCGAAAACAAAGAGGCCCCAACGGGGTGCCGGGGCCGTTACGCTTACTGGTCCGAACTTGAGCCCGCTTCAAGTCCTGACGCGGAATACGAGCTCGCACTCCATTTGGGTTTCGCGCCTCAACGACCTTAAACAGTTCCAGATCAGCATCTCAGTTGCGGGTGCATCGAGTCTGGTTGCCTCTTCTGCAGCGTAACTGAGCAGCCGTGCCAGGGCGAGGGCGTCAGCCGCGCACTCGTCCCGATCGCCGCGAATGTCACTCTCGCGCCGTAGACCCGACTCTATTGGTTTCATATTTTGCTCCGATTCAGAACTCCCAGCTTTGACCTTTTGTTGAGAGGTCGTCTCACATAGCCCCCCCCAACACAAACCAAAGTAATAAATTCCGACGTCAGAATAAATTAAAATGCTCGGATTGCGCACAGATCATTTGCATCGCTGCGCCGTGCACTTCCTCTACGAAGACCACCGCCCCCCCCGCTTAGCGTTGGTCGCGGCCATTCGACATGAACATGGCGACGGCCATGGCCCGGTTGTTCACGCCGAGTTTGTCGTAGAGGTTTTTCAGGTGATACTTCACGGTGTTGCTGGAAATGCCGATGCGGTGCGCGATCTGCTGGTTGGTCCAGCCGTTGGCCAGGGCGGCCAGGAGTTCGCGTTCGCGCGCGGTCAGGACTTCGAGCGGATCGGTCGATATGGTGCGGATGTCGATGTAGGGCACCGACAGGCGGCCACGGGCGACGGACGCGATCGTTTCGATCAGGACGGCGGGGTCTTCGCTTTTCGAGGTAAAGCCCCACGCGCCTTCGCGCACCGACTCGCGCAGGACGTCGGGGTTTGAGTCGCCGGTATAGATGATGATGCGAACCGGATGCTGGCGGCGCTTCATCAGGGCGATCACGCCGCCGCCCGTCATGTCGGGCAGCGCCCAGCCGACGACGCCAATGTCGATCTGTTTTTCCTGGGCGAGGCTTGCAAACGTATGGCCGTTGGCGGTCGATCCGACCACCTCAAAGCGACCGTCCTTGCGGATATAGTCTTCAAGGCCCGCGCGGACGACGGGGCTTTTGTCGGCGATCAACACGCGCGGGATGCGCGCACCCAAGGGGGCCGCGACGTGCTCCTCCTCGTGGTCTTTGTCGTTCCGGTCTGTGCGTTGCGTCACGGCACGCATAAGTTTTCATCCCCAGGTCTCATCCAACCATCGTAGCATGCCTTAAGTTCGCTGATGCACACAAACATAACGCAGTGAAAAGCGGTGAATGGATGGTTAATCCTGACGGTTGATTGGCGGGCCGCCATTGCAATGTTTGCAACTTTTGGGTTGGCACGGTAGCTTTTTCGTCGTATTGGCTGCCCATCCGTGCGGGCGAGAGCTTGCGCGGCTTTTCGTTTTGACCCGGCTGGACGACATCCCGGCCGTGGCCGCTCACTCAGGAGCGCTTCTCGCGTTCCTGTCCCCTCAATCCAGAAAGGATGCCCGATGTCGGAAATCTTGCCTATTCGCAAACTTGCGAAAACCGAAGTCATTAAAAGCAATGCGCTGGCCGCCAACGACACGGGTTCGCCCGAGGTTCAGATCGCCGTTCTGACGCATCGCATCAACCACCTGACCGACCATTTCAAGACCCATAAGAAGGACAACCACTCGCGTCGTGGCCTCCTGAAAATGGTCAGCCAGCGCCGCCAGTTGCTCGATTACGTCAAGCGCAAGGACGCCAAGCGCTACACGTCCATCATCGAAAAACTCGGCATCCGCCGCTGAGTGCGCTTATGCAGTAAAGCCTTGTGCAGCGCTCGAGCCTCGTTGCGGGGCTCGGCGCTAAACGCATTTGCCGTCACGCTACCGGTTAACCATACACACGTTTAACGCACGCACGTTTCAATCACACGACACGCACACGTTCACCAGCTCCGCGCAAAGGGTGCAGAGCTGCAGGTCCGCAGAGAAAGCTAGAAAATCATGTTCGATATCCATCGCGTAGAAATCGAGTGGGGCGGCCGCAAGCTGCGCCTCGAAACCGGCCACATGGCCCGCCAAGCCGACGCCGCCGTGTTCGCCCAGTACGGCGAGACCAGCGTCCTCGCCACCGTTGTCGCTGCCCGCTCCGTGAAGCCCGGCATCGATTTCTTCCCGCTTACGGTCAACTATCAAGAGCGCACGTACGCTGCCGGCAAAATCCCCGGTGGCTATTTTAAGCGCGAAGGCCGTCCGACCGAAAAAGAAACCCTGACCTCGCGCCTGATCGACCGTCCGATCCGCCCGCTGTTCGTTGAAGGTTTCAAGCATGAGACCCAGGTCGTCGTGACCGTGCTGTCGCACGATATGGAAAACGATCCCGACATCCTCGGTATGGTCGCAGCGTCGGCTGCCCTGACTTTATCGGGCCTGCCGTTCCTCGGCCCCATCGGTGGCGCCCGCGTCGGCATCATCAACGGCGAATACGTGTTGAACCCGATGGTCGACGAGATGGCGAATTCGTCGCTCGATCTCGTGATCGCTGGCACCCACGACGCCGTCATGATGGTCGAGTCGGAAGCCAAGGAACTG
>JANLYB010000044.1:0-11250 GCA_031365425.1 Hyphomicrobiaceae bacterium | reverse complement strand
GAGATGCTCGCATCGACATCTATGCGCGCATCCTTTGACAGGAGATAGTTGAGGCGCGAACCGGTTTGATGGTCGAACAGCGTCGAGCGCATTTGCTCGATCTCAAGCAGTCCTGCGCGCCGTGTCTGGAGCAGCACTTCTTCTTTGATGCTGCTGGCGAGCGTTGCTTCGTCGCGCGCGATCTGGGCGTCTAAATTAGCGATGGCAGAGTCAAGCGACGCACGCCGCTGCTGAAACAATCGTTCCTGCAGGAGTTCGTCGGCGTTGGATGTTGATCCGCCGGTGTAAGTCTGGTTCGCCAGTTCCGCTTCGAGGCGGTTGATCTGCGCATCGAAAGCCGCCAACCGGATCCCGAGCTGGCCAAGATCGGCTTGTGAAAAGGTCGGGTCGAGCTGTGCCAGAACCTGCCCCTTGCGGACCACGTCGCCGACTGCGACGTCGAGCGTGCGGACAATGGAAGTTTCGAGCGGTTGGACGACGATGTGAGGCGCGGTGGAGATGAGCTTGCCCGAGGCCGTCACGACCTCGTCGACGTGGGAGACGGACGCCCATGTGACGGAAGCTGTGATTAGCGCGATCACGACGTAGAGGGTCGCGCGGGCCAGCTTCGGTGGCTGGCGTTCTTCGATTTCAATCGCGTCGGGTTGGAACTCGGCGGCGAGCGCGGCACGGCCATCCTTTACAAGCTGCAGATGCGCCTTGCTCGTGATCGCTGCTGGTGCTGCTGCCGGGATCTGGCGGGATTGCCGGGTCATGAGCTGTACTTCATCTGCTGGTTCCACAGGTGCCGGTAGGTGCTGCATTGGGTGAGCAACTGTTCGTGACGGCCGATGGCGTCGATGCGACCGCGGTCGATGACCAAAATGGCGTCGCATCCTGCCAGCGTCGACAGGCGGTGGGAAACGACAATGACCGTGCGTCCCTTGGCGATGTTCTTCAGATTGTCGCGGATGATGCGTTCGCTCTCGGGATCGAGCGCGCTAGTTGCTTCGTCGAAGATCAGAATGGGAGGATTGGTGATGAGTGCCCTGGCAATGGCAAGACGCTGCTTCTGGCCGCCGGAGAGATTTGCGGCATTCTCTTCAAGCAAGGTGTCGAAGCCGCGCGGCAGCCGTTCGATGAATTCAGTTGCGCCGGCGAGACGCGCGGCGGTCACTATGTCGTCAAGGGTCGCACCCGGCTTCACGCACGAGATATTGTCGCGCACCGTGCCCTTGAACAGGAAGCTGTCCTGGAGCACGACGCCGATGCTGCGGCGTAAGTGCACGAGGCACAGCTCGCGAACATCGACATCGTCGATGCGAATCAAGCCTTGCTGCGGGGGATAGAGCCCCTGCATCAGACGCGTGAGGGTCGTCTTGCCCGAGCCGCTGCGTCCGACGATGCCCAACATGCTGCCGGCAGGCACGGTGAACGAAATGTTGTCGAGGGCCGGGGCGCCTTCGCTGTCATAACGGAATCCGACGCCTTCAAATTCGATGTGGCCGGTGAGGGCGGGCTGCAATCCCTGCGCTGCGCCTTCTCGCTCCGGTTTGCGGTTCATTATTTCGCCGAGCATTTTAACCGACAGCGCAACTTCTTGGTATTCGTGCACCATCGTCACCAATTGCACGAGGGGGCCGGAGACGCGGCCGGCGAGCATGTTGAAGGCAACGAGTGCGCCGATGGTCATGGAGCCTTCGAACACCTCAAGTGCGCCCAGGCCGACGATGGCGACACCCATCAGCTTTTCCAGCAAGCCTGTTGCGGCGTGAGCGGCTGCAGACATTTTTTCCACGCGAAAGCGCATGGCAACGCTCTCGGCAGAACGGTTGTTCCAGGACCGCGACTGCAGCGGTTCCATGGCCAGGGATTTGATGGTGCGCATGCCGTGGACGGTTTCGACGAGCAGGGCCTGGCGCTCGGCTTCCACCTCGTAGAGCGCGCGCAAGCGTTTGCGGAACGGCCCGACGAGGCCGGCGACGACGACGCCGATGGCGGCTGTGAACGCCAGCACCAGCAAGGTCAAGCGCCAACTGTACATCGCAAGCAAAGGCAGGAAGACGAAAAGCGACAGGGCATCGAGCAGTGTCAGAAAAAGGCGGCCGGTCAAAAAATCGCGGATGCGGCCGGCCTGCTGCATGTGCTTGACGAGCACGCCTGCCGAACTGTGCTCAAAGAAGCTGATCGGCAGGTTCAGCAGGTGTTTGAAGGTCTTAGTGGCAACGCGGATGTCGGTCCGGTTTGTGGCGAAGAGCAGCAGATAGCGGCGTAGAAAGTTGAAGACGGCTTCGAACAGGAGCGCGATGCACACGCCTCCGGCGAGGACGTAGAGGGTCGAATAGCTCTCGTGGACGAGCACTTTGTCGATGACGAGCTGGAAGAAGATGGGCGTGACGAGAGCCAGGGCGTAAAGAACGATCGCGGCAATGGCGACATCGCCGAACAGACGCCATTCGCGCATGAGTTCGGGAACGAACCAGCGGAAGCTGAAATTCGAATTAGCGCTTTGCGGCGTTCGCCGGCCACGCTTCACGAGCAGGACGGTGCCGGTCCAGAGGCTTGAGAATTTCTCCTGGGGCACGATCAACGGATCTGGCCTAGTCGCCATCGGATCGATGACGTGAACCGCCGAGCCGTTCTCTTCCGCGCCGATAACTTCGACCCAATTGCCATTGGTGAGGAGGGCGATCGCCGGGTAAGCCTCGCGGAGCGTGACGAGATCGCGCCATGCCATTTTGAGCTGGCGTGCTTTCAATCCTTCGCTCTTGGCGATGCGCAGCACGGTCGCCGGTTCGATGCTGGCTTCGACCAGGGAATAGGTGTGGCGCAGGCGGTCGACCGTCAGTTCCACACCGTGCCGCCCGGCCACATGAACGAGACAACGCAGCGCCGTTTCTGCGCTGCAGGCGTTGGGGGAAGCACCCGGTGCTTGCGGATGCGGTGCAGCGGACTCGCCCCCGTTGGGCTTGCCACCGAAGTCACGTCGTGCGTGCGCAGTTGACATGGCGCGATCCACGATGCTCGTTCAGTTGAAGTTGGGTGAGATGTTTACGTCTTGCGTTTCGCGTGTTGTTCGAAGCTCGGTTGCGGACGACGAGGCGATGGCGGCGGCGCCAGCCCGGGTGATCGCCCCGGCTTCGAGGAGGCCCGATAGAGCCTTGTGCATTAACTCTGCGGCATTCGCGAACGCATCGACAGGCATGATAATGCGTTGCCGGAAGACCGGCTTCGGGTTGCCGGCAGCGTCTCGCTCGGTGGGCGAAAGGCTGACCAAATCTATGCGAACCACCGAGCCGCTGACTGTGATTTCGCCGCAGCCGTCGGAATAGATCTCGTTGTGCATGTTTGCAGCGCCTTTTGAAGACAATTTCGGATGCGGCGCCAAGGCTGCCACCGCTTGGCCTTTCATGGACTTGTCCAAGTCATGGGCTGGTCCCGATTGCCTAGTTTGATTGTCTCGCATCCGCGGCTCCGCGCGCTTTCGCTCGTGGTGGATCGCCGATACCAATTTGGAAGTAAGGGGGAAGCTGCAGAGGTAGGCCGAACCCTCTTGCGGCGGTGGGGCATGCCCAATGACGTTTAGCGTTCGCGGAAAGCCCGGTTGAACGATGACCACAGCGGACCGAGCAGATACTGCAAGGCGGTGCGCGACGACGTCGGGATCATGGCCGTTGCAGCCAATCCGGGCTGAAGTTTGATTTGTGGTGAGGCCGCGAGATCGCCGTCATCGATCGAGATATCGGCAAGATAATAGGGTGTGCCGGTGCGGTTGTCGGTCAGCCGGTCGGGGGAGACGTGGACGATCCGGCCCCGCAGAGCAGGTGTCGTCTGCTGCTTGTATCCCGTCAGATGCACGATGGCAGGGGCGCCGGCTGCTATTTCGGTGATGTCCTCGACGCCGATCCTGGCCTCGACGATCAGCGATCCGGTCTGCGGGACGATATCCAGCACTTTCTCGCCGCGCCCAATCACGGCACCGACCGCAAACACGTTGAGCCCGATGATCCGGCCTGCGTAGGGCGCTTTGACTATCGTGCGGTCATGAACTGTCCGCGCGTTGACAAGTTTGGGCACGACCTCGGCCAGCCGCATCTGCACATCGCGCAGCTCGCCTGCGATGGCGCTGGCTCGTTGATTGCGGCTTTGCACTTCGATCTGCCGTTGCTCGCCGATTGCTTGTTGAGACCGGGCGATATTGCTGTTGGCCTCCCCAATCTGCCCCTCGAAAGCGGCGATGGATCGCTCAAGCTGCAATAGGCGTGTCCGCGTGACGATGCCTTGCGCCAGTAGCGGCTTGAGGCTTTCGAGTTCTTGCTGGGTCGACGCGTGCTGGCTGCGGAGGCTGGCGAGTTGCGCTTGCGAGCCGCTGATCTGCGATGATAGCTGGCCGATCCTTTCCTTAATGATATCGATCTGCCCGCCATTTTCGGTGCGGTGGGCTTCGAATTGGGTTTTTTGATCGGCCCAGGCTGCCACAACGGTGCGATCACGCGCGCGTTTGATGAATTCCGCAGGCAGTACAAGCTGCTCGCCGCCATCCTGCTCGGTGCGCAATCGTGCCTCGGTCAGGCGCAGCACCGTATTGAGTTGTTCGAGGACGTCGCGTTCGGCGGCGGCCTGATTGTCGTCGAGAACAAGGAGCGTATCGCCTGCCGAAACGGTGTCGCCTTCTTTGACGCGCAGTTCTTTGACAATGCCGCCTTCGAGATGCTGAATGGATTTGCGATTGCCGCTGATTTTAACTTCGGCGGGGGCGACCACCGCGCCATTGAGCGGGGCGAACAGCGCCCAGGTTCCAAACACGCCGAAGAAAACCGCGATAATGAGCCAGCCCTGATAGGCCGCGGTCTCGACCGAGTCGTCGGGTCGCGAGGTCGTGCGTTTCGCGCGCGCCACCGGACGACTGCGACGCGGAGGCGCAGACGGAAGCGGGTAACGGGTGGGCGATGCGGCGTCGATGAGATGGCTCATGGAGCCTCCGCGAATGGTGCGTTGTCCCTAGCTACTCCAACATCGAAGGGCCGCACCGTTGCCGCCGGTCGGGCGACGGCTTTTGCGCGGGGGCGTGCAACATTTCCTGTATTGGAGAATTGACGGCTGATTTCTTCGCGCGAACCGAACGCCTCCAGACGTCCGTCGATCAAGACGATGAACTTGTGCATTTTGTGGGTGGAGGCTTGCCGGTGAGACACCATCACCACCGTCGTGCCTTGCCTTTGCAGATGGTCGATGCAGGCCGTCAAGGCGTCGTCTCCGGCGCTGTCCAGATTGGAATTGGGTTCGTCGAGAATGACGAGTGAGGGTTGGCCAAATACGGCGCGGGCGAGTGCGATGCGTTGGCGCATGCCACCAGACAGCGAAGCGCCACCCTCGCTGATCGTTGTTGCGTAGCCTTGCGGCAGGCGCATGATCATGTCATGCGCGCCCGCAATCTGCGCCGCATATGAGATGTCGCGTTCGCTGCAATTTTCAAACCGGCTGATGTTGGCGGCAATCGTGTCGGCGAAGAGCTCGATATCCTGCGGGAGATAGCCGATGGCCGAGCCTCGGGCAGGCGACAGGGTTGACGAAATCTCCCGTTCGCCCAGACGAATGGCTCCTTGCGTGGGCGCAATTGCACCGACGAGCATGCGCACCAGGGTCGATTTTCCGGCACCGGATGGACCGATCAAGCCGATGCTTTCGCCCGGTTCGATGGTGAAGTTTATACCCTCAAGGATGGGTTCTGGCCGGTTGCCGACACTATATCCGACATTCTCGGCAATCAGCCGCCCTTCGACTTGGCGTTCCGACGTGGCCAGCAAAACGTCTGGAGCGGGCTGCGAAATGAGCAGCGCCCGAACACGGCTGAAAGCGGTGCGCGCGCTCAGCAAGGTCTGCCACTGGCCGATGATCTGTTCGATGGGCTGGAGCGCTCGCCCTAACAGCAGCGATGCAGCGAAGATAGATCCTGGAGTTGCCGCGCGCTCGATGACGAGCCACGCTCCCAGGCCCAGCACCAGAGACTGCATCGACATCCTCAAAAATCGTACCAGCGCTGTCATCGCTGATGTTCGTTCGGAAAGCTGCTGCTGCGTGACGACCGCGCCTGATCGTTCGCGGGACCAGCGGCGCAGCAGACCCGGCATCATCGCCATGGCTTGCACTGCGTGAGCGTTGCGTAGGCTCGCTTCGGCCCAGGTGTAGGCCGCTTGATTGCGCGCGTGCGACTGCGATGACAGGGCACGCACGCGCACCTCGCTCAGGACCGCCATGGCGACCAGCACGGCCGCGCATAGGAAGGCGAACAGACCTAACGCTGGATGCAAGCCAAAGCCGATGACAAGAATATAAAGCGGCAGCCAGGGCAAATCGAACATCGCCGTCATGCCATGGCCGCAGACGAAACTCCGGCACGTGTCGAGATCGCGAAGCGCCTGATTGTGCTTGTCGCCGGTCTTAACCGCATTGCTCATCATGGCGGAAAAAACCCGGCCGGCGAGCAACCGGTCGAGGCGCAAACTCGCCGCCGCCAGCACGCTCGTCCTTGCGCGGTCGATGCCGGCAAGCGCTGCAAATGCTCCCAGTGTGACGATGGTAAGCATCGCGAGGGTCGTCTCGCTGCCACTCGAAATGACGCGGTCATAAACCTGCATCATGTAGAGGGGGGCTGCGAGGTGAAGCACATTGAGCGCGAAGCTGAAAGCGGCCGCCGTCGCGAAATGGCGGCGGCACGCTTTCACAGACGTGGCAGTCTCGTCGGTCACGGAATGCGACATTGCGATCCTTTTCAGCCCACGTGATGGTCGCCATGGCCTGTGAAGATGTGTGCCAAGGGATCGAATTGATGGTGTGGATCGGCGGCTGCGCCGGCTGTTCCCGCCGTGTCCGCCACAGCCGCAATCGCCTGAGGGGCCGCAGGTCCGTTGCCGCCATGGCCGTGACCGCCGTTGCCGCCGCCCTTCAACAAGCCCGGCAACTGCGTGAAGCCGGTGGCGTCGCCGTCGGTCGCGGCTGCCGCGAGGGTCGCGTCGTGCTGGACGATGTTGAGGATCTGGCTGTGGATCTTGTTGATCTGCGTTGCCGCATCGGGTCCCGCGTCGACGTTATCGACGAGGGATAGTTCCTTCTCTAGCAGCGACACGATCTTGTTGGCGTGGGTACCGGTCTTGCCTTGGAAATCATCGGGATTGTTTGCGACGAGATCCTTGATCCCCTGCTCGGCTGCTGTCAGATCATTGTGAATCGATGCCCGGTTGCCGTCGTAGACGCCGCCGACCAACTTCGCCGTCGCGTCGTTAAAAACAACACCGGCTTGCGCAAATGTATCGATGTGATCTGGGATGCCATTTCCGATTACGGGAACCGGATCGCCAATACCGAGCATATTGCTGGCGACGTCGGCTGAGTTTCCAGCAAGCACCTCGGCAGCCGCATGGACTTTATCGCCATTGCCCGTTTGTAATCCATCAATCAGGGCGCGCGACGCTGTTCCATTTACGCCATCTGATGCGAATTCATTATTGAATCTTGCAGAATAAAGGCCGCCCTGCTGCACAGTGAACGTATTCGCACTTTGCGTGTACGCTTCGATTTGGGTAATTAAGGTCTGCTTATCGGCGGCGCTGCCGTTGTGGTCGATCAGCGCAATGGCCCTATCGGCAAAGTCCTGCGACGTCGCCACGAAATTCTTCATGAATTCCGTCTGAACTGCATTGCCGACGAATTGAGCGGGCGGCGCCAGGAGATCAGGGACCGCAGCAAAGCCGTTGTGTCCGCCACGATTTGCGAGTGCGGTCAGTTGTTCATCGCCCTGAACGATATCGATCAAGTCTCGTTGAACGTCATTGATATACTTGGCTGCGAATGGATCGGTTCCGACTGTCTTAATGGCGGCGACCTCCAGATTGAGCTGGTCCACGATGTTTTGCGCATGAATACCTGCGACGCCGGTGAAAGTATCGGGATGGTTTTGGAGGAGGTTCTCAAGGCCCGACTGGATGTGTGCGAGATCGCGCAGGATCTGATCGCTGTTGTTTTGATTGATGCCGCCGACCATCCGCGTGGTGGCGTCGTTGAAGATTTCGCCAATTTGAGCGAAAGTTGGAGAATGATTTTTCATTGTCTTTTGGCGCTCCTTGTGGGGCGCCCCCCGACGGCTATAGGCAGGCTAATATTGGCAGCAATGTGGTTTTAATCGAAGTTGATGTTTGAGTTGAATGTTATTGCGCGAAATTGCAGTTATCTGATTTTATTTATGGGAATGCTGAGTTTGTTTTGAGTCTTGCTGGGTAGGACCGTTAAATGGATGCATGCGTTCGCAAATCAAATAGAGTCAATTGCTGTTCGTCTTTTTTTCGGCTGCCGGGGTGCTTTCAAGGGTTTCGGGATCGAGCCGGCCCGCCAGCGCCAGCATTGTGAACGACGCGACGGCGACGTTGCGCGCAATCTGTTCGCGGGAAATCTGCGCGGCGAGTACGGCTTGCTGGGCATTGAGCAAGTCGAGAACGGTGCGTTGTCCCAGGCGCTGCTCTTGACGGATGCCGTCGAGCGCTTTGCGGTTGGCAGTCAGTTGGGCTGAAACTGAGCCAAGGGCTGCCCTGGCGGAAGATAAACGCGCCCACGCCTGGGCTACCCCCGTTCGTGTCTGCGCTACCGTGGCGGCGCGTTCATGAATGCTGGCAACATGATTATATCGCGCTTGACGAACCTCCGATTCGGCTGCGCCGCCCGTATATAGGGGGATGCTCACGACAACTTTGGCAACGAGACCGTCGCTGTCCCCGATTGTGGTCAGTGCCGGCGGATCATCGATGCGCCGCTGGTAGCCGGCCTGAAAATTGACGATGGGCAGCAAATGGGCACGCGCCTCGGCGATGGAATGGAGTGCGGCTTCTTCTTTGAAGACCGCCTGAATGACGCTGGGGCTTTCCTGTTGGGCGAGGGCGAGCGCTTGGTCACGGCCGGCAGGAAGCAAGCGATCCACCGGCGGCGCCTTTGCCAGCGCTCCCGCAGGGTGGGTGACGGCCTCTTCGAATGCCGCCTCGCTTGCGCCGAGATTGGCGTTGGCGAGTTCGCGTTGCGCCTGTGCGTTGGCCACGGCTGCGTCGGACTGCGCCACATCGGCGGCGGTGGCTTCATTTACTTTCGCGCTGAGATGAATGGCGCGGGCCATCTTCGTCAGCAACGCGACGTTTTCTTCGTTGATGCGCGAGATATTGCGATCCTGGCGGACGTCCATGTAGCTGGTCGCTGCCGACAGCAGGACCTGCTGAATGACGGCGCGCACGCTTTCGCTACCGGCATGAGAATTCGCTTTGGCCCGGCGAACAGCATTCGAGGCGCGTCCGCCATCAAACAACGGCTGGACGACGGTCACATCGTAGCCGGTCTGACGTGCGCTGCCGGTTTGCGATAGGCTTGGATTGCGGGCGCTGGTCTGGATGCCGAGATCGGCGTTGGCCGTTAGCTTGGGTAGCATGCCGGCGCGGGCTTGCACGATGCCCTCGTTGGTGCCGAGCGATTGCGCGCGCGCGCTTTCAATTCTCGGGTTGAGGTCGCGCGCTGCAGCGAGTGCTTCCGGTAGGGTTTCAGCTGTGAGGGGCGACCCGAGCATTAGAATTGATGCGGGTAAAAAGAGGCGCAGCGCAGGTGACACTTGGGGCATGATCATTCCTGATGTGCCCCACAGCGGCATAGGCAGCCGCTGCAATTCCCCAGGACCAGACGCCACGAAAAACCGGCCAGAAAGTGGCGCGCATACAACTCGAATTTGTGAGGATGCGGAGGAGCTTGCTGACGCCGGAAAAGAAAACGGCCACGGGGTGAGCCCGTGGCCGTTGATGTATTGGGATGGGCGACCGGTCAGGTGGTTGGTTGAGGTTCAAAGCCGCCGGAGGGTTCGCCGCGGGGGCGAGGGCGCCCGGCGGTGGGGACCGCCGAGCCAACCGAGGCGTTGCCGTCGTCGCCCGTATTGCGGTGGATGCGTTCGCCGCGCATCGCGGCTTTGCACTCTTCGCCGGTCAGGGTTTCGTATTCGAGTAGGGCCTGGGCCAAGCGGACGAACTCTTCGTTATGCTCGGTCAGGATGCGTCGAGCGTCGGCATATCCGGTGTCGACTAGTTGTTTCACCTCGGCGTCGATCGTCTGGGCGGTCGATTCAGAGATGCTTTGCTGGCGGCCCATGCTCATGCCGAGGAAGACTTCCTCGTTATTTTCGCCATAGGCGACCGTCCCGAGTTTGTCGGAGTAGCCAAACTGGGTAACCATGGCGCGCGCAAGCCGTGTGGCCTGTTGAATGTCGCTCGAGGCGCCCGAGGTGATGTTTTCTTTGCCGAACGTGATTTCTTCGGCGACGCGTCCGCCCATAGCGACCGCGAGCTGCGAGGTGAACTCGATGAACTTCATGGAGTAACGGTCGCCTTCGGGCAGGAACTTGACCATGCCGAGCGCGCGGCCACGCGGGATGATCGTTGCCTTGTGGACCGGCACGCCCTTGGGCACATAGATGCCGACGACGGCGTGACCGGCTTCGTGATAGGCCGTGAGCTTCTTTTCTTCTTCGCTCATCGCCATCGTTTTGCGTTCGGCGCCCATCATGATCTTGTCTTTGGCGTCTTCGAATTCGACCATGGTGACGATGCGCTTGTTACGGCGCGCGGCCAGGAGGGCGGCTTCGTTGACGAGGTTAGCCAGATCGGCTCCCGAGAAACCCGGCGTGCCACGCGCGAGGATGCGCGGTTCGACGTCGGGAGCCAGGGGCACCTTGTTCATGTGAACCTTGAGGATCTTTTCGCGGCCACCGACGTCGGGGTTAGGGACGGTGATCTGGCGGTCGAAGCGGCCGGGACGCAGCAAAGCGGGGTCGAGAACGTCGGGACGGTTGGTCGCCGCGATCAGGATGATGCCTTCGTTGGCTTCAAAGCCGTCCATTTCGACGAGCAACTGGTTGAGCGTCTGCTCGCGTTCGTCGTTGCCACCGCCGAGGCCTGCGCCACGGTGACGGCCGACGGCGTCGATTTCGTCGATGAAAATGATGCAGGGCGCGTTCTTCTTGGCCTGTTCGAACATGTCGCGGACGCGCGAGGCACCGACGCCGACGAACATTTCAACGAAGTCGGAGCCCGAGATGGTGAAGAACGGGACATTGGCTTCGCCGGCAATGGCGCGGGCGAGCAGCGTTTTACCGGTGCCGGGAGGGCCGACGAGGAGCGCGCCGCGGGGGATGCGTCCGCCCAGGCGCTGGAATTTCTGCGGGTCGCGCAGGAAGTCGACGATTTCTTCGAGGTC
>JANLYB010000029.1:0-13610 GCA_031365425.1 Hyphomicrobiaceae bacterium | reverse complement strand
GCCCTCTCCCCAGGGGGAGAGGGAGAAGTGGACCGTACAACTTTGTCCCAAGAAGGGAGGGGGTTGGGGGTACTCGTGCCCCCAAGCAGGTTTGGGCGGCAGCCCAAGCGCGCAACGCCGCTTAGGCCTGCTAACCCCGTGGTGATCCGCGCCATTCCCTTATGCCGGGTTTTGCTGCATAAGCGCGATCCTTTATTTGCCGTGCGCGCACACGTTGCGCCCGTAGCCCGTTGAAAGCACACAGCCGATGTCGTCTGCCCCCCCGCCCAGCAAACCGGGTACGCCGCCCGTGATCGCCATTGTCGGGCGGCCCAACGTCGGCAAGTCGACGCTCTACAACCGTCTGACCAACACCCGCGAAGCCCTCGTCTCCGACCTTCCCGGCCTGACCCGCGACCGCCGCGAAGGCGAAATGACCATTTTCGACCGCCCGGCAATGATCATCGACACGGCGGGCCTGGAAGAGGCGGCCAAAGGTTCGATCCAGGCGCGCATGCGTCAGCAGACGGAAACGGCCGTGAGCGAAGCGGATGCGGTTGTGTTCGTCATCGATGCGCGTGCAGGCGTGACGCCGGTCGATACCGAGTTCGCCCGCTTTGCCCGCAACTCGGGCCGCCCGGTGATCCTGGTCGCCAACAAATGCGAAGGCCGCAAGGGCGACGAAGGCTTCTACGACGCCTATGAAATGGGCTTTGGCGATCCCGTGCCTATCTCGGCAGAACATGGCGAAGGCCTGGGCGACCTCGAAGTCGCGCTCGCCGCCGTGTTCAACTTCCCGGCCCCGCCACGCCAGGACCGCCGCAACCGCCGCCATCACGCCGACCAGGTGGATGCCGCCGCCGAAGCAGCCCTCGACGGCACGGCCGAACCAGCCTTCGATCCGGATGCGCCAATTCCTGCCGAAGAACGCACGATCCGGCTCGCCATCGTCGGCCGCCCGAACGTGGGTAAGTCCACGCTGGTCAACGCTCTGCTGGGCGAAGACCGCATGATCACCGGTCCCGAGGCAGGTCTGACCCGCGATAGCGTCGCCTCCGATCTGGAGTGGAAGGGCCGCAAGATCAAGCTCTACGACACGGCCGGTCTGCGCAAAAAAGCCAAGGTCCACGAACTGGCCGAAAAACTCTCCACCAGCGACACCGTCCGCGCGCTCAAATACGCCGAAGTCGTCGTCGTCGTTATCGACGTCATGCAGCCTTTCGAGCACCAGGACCTCACTATAGCGCAACTCGCGACCGACGAAGGCCGCGCCATCGTGCTCGCCGTCAACAAATGGGATCTGGTCGAAAACAAGCAGGCCAAGCTCAAGGAACTGCACGACATGCTCGGCGACCGCCTGAGCCAGGTGCTGGGCGTCTCCATGATCCCGATCTCGGCGCTGGGCGACAAGAACCTCGACAAACTCATGGCCGCCGTCATCGCCGCCCACGATATCTGGAACAAGCGCATCTCGACCAGTACGCTCAACCGCTGGCTGGGCGACGCGATCGCCAGACACGCGCCCCCCGCCTCTAGCGGACGCCGCATCAAGCTACGCTACATCACGCAGGCCTCATCCCGTCCGCCGACGTTCGTGGCGTTCTGTTCCAAGCCTGAAGACGTGCCCAAGTCCTACGTCCGCTATTTGGTGAATTCTCTGCGCGATAATTTCAAGATGCCGGGCGTACCGATCCGCTTTAACCTGCGTTCCAGCGAAAACCCGTTCGCAGAGAAATAGACGCGGCGGGAACGCTTCCGCCGGGGCGGCGTTCTGACCCATCTGCCGATGGAAACGCGGTTTGTTTGCTGTTCAAAGACGCATTAACTTGCGTTAGTTGGTAGAAGCACGTCAGGCAACTTCAGGAATTCGTACGAATGGCGAAACAAATTCTCGCAAGTTTGGCACTTGCTGCTGGCATCGCAGCCGTACTCCCGGCAACCAGCGCTCATGCCATGAGCGACAAGGTTAACCAGCACTGCGAAGACGACTACTTCAAGTTCTGCTCGGCTCATCCCGTTGGTTCGACGGGCCTGCGCCGCTGCATGGAAGCCAACGGGAAGCAGCTGTCGCGCAAATGCGTCAACGCCCTCGCGGATGCCGGCGAAATCCCCCGCAAATTCCGAAAATAATCATTGCCGGATCACTAAGCGGCCAAGCGCCGCCGGCGCGAGCGCCGGACTCAAAACATCTGGCCCGCCATGGGCCGGATGATTTGCAACCAAAGAGAGAAACTAATTGCCGGGAGCAGGTGGGAGGGGGGCGCCCAACCTGCTCCCGGCGGTCACACAGAGCGAACCAGCGCGCTGAAAAGCACGTGACCACCACCAAGGTCAGGTATGCGAGACTGCAGAAGTCGACTGCCTCAGCACGATGAACCGAACGGTGGGGCCGCTCCGGGAAAGCAGGAGATGGCCCCGGCGTTGTGGATTTCAAGCCGCAGCTTTAAATTATTTTTGGCCGCTTCGCAAAAACGTTAGGAGGCTCCATGACAGCGACGCTTCCTGAAGTTCTGTTCTACCATCTAGAGCGTGCGCCTCTCGAGGCCGTGCTGCCGTCGTTGCTGGAAAAAACCCTCGAACGAGGCTGGCGCGCTGTGGTCCAGATCGGAACCCCCGAGCGGCTCGAAGCGCTCGACGAGGTGTTGTGGACTTACCGCCCCGAAAGCTTTCTGCCCCACGGTAGCGCCCGCGATGGTAACGCCGATGCTCAGCCGGTCTACCTGACGACCGGTACCGACACCCCTAACGGCGCAGGCGTCCGCTTCCTGGTCGATGGTGCCGGCCCCGAACGCTATGCCGGTTTCACCCGCATGGTCTTCATGTTCGACGGCAACAATCCCGACGCGATTACCCAAGCCCGCGCCCAATGGAAAGCCGCCAAGGCCGCTGGCTGCACGGCCACCTACTGGCAGCAAAATGAAAGCGGCCGCTGGACGAAGAAGGCCTAGCCGGCCGCAAGCCTAGCTCGCAGATCCAGACCCGCGCGCCAGAGCCGCCTTGATGAGCGCTTTCAGCTGCTTCAAAAGCGCCTGACCTTCGATCTGGCTTGTCCCGTAGCCTTCGGACTTCAGCTTCTGTTTGATTTCGCCAACCGTCGAGCAAGCTGCAGAATCTGCCAACTGGAATGCGCGCTCAAGTGCTGTCAGATCTCGATCCATACCGGTATGTCTAGCACACGGGCGATAGCGAATTGCAAGCTGGAGACCGTTCCCCCTTGACTATCCACGTTTGTTGGCGTTGAGGCTGGCGGCATGAATTATCGCCACATCTACCATGCCGGGAATTTCGCCGATGTCGTCAAGCACGCGGCGCTCGCCCTCATCATCGAGCATTTGAAGGGCAAGTCCGCGCCCTTCCGCGTCATCGACACCCATGCCGGCATCGGCCGCTACGATCTGACCGCCATCGAGGCTGAAAAGACCGGCGAATGGCGCGACGGCATCGGCCGCCTGCTGTCTGAGCCTTTGCCGCCTGCGATCACCGAAATCCTCGCCCCCTACCTGGCGGCGGTGAAGGCAGAAAATCCTGGCTGGCAAGCGGGAAACAGCCTCCCGGTCTACCCCGGCAGTCCGGTGATCGCGCGCAATCTCATGCGATTGGGCGACGCCCTCGTCGTCAATGAACTGCACCCCGAGGACCACCAAAGCCTTGTGGCAAATATGGCCCGCGACAAGCAGACCAAGGTCTTGAACCAAGACGGCTGGAGCGCGCTCAAAGCCTTTCTGCCGCCCAAGGAACGGCGCGGCGTTGTCCTCGTCGACCCCCCATTTGAAGAGTCTGGGGAATTGGCCCGCTTGTCGATTGCCTTGACCGACGCCGTCCGCCGCTTTGCGACCGGTACGTTCGTCCTGTGGTACCCGATCAAGGATCAGCGGCCGGTGTTCGCCTTTCGCCGGGAACTCGTCGACAGCGGCTTTGAAAAGCTGCTGAGCGTCGAACTGCTCGTGAAGCCAACCAACACTGATGGCCTGGCTGGATGCGGCCTCGCCATCCTCAACCCGCCCTATGGCCTCAAGGAAAAGCTCGACATTCTGCTCCCGTTCCTAGCTGAGATCTTCGCTCAAGCCCCGGGTGCGTCGAGCGAAGTCCGCTGGCTTGCAACCGAACGCGTCCGCCAAAGCTGAAAATACGCGTAACGCAATTTGTCTGGGCAATGCGACTCTGACACAACAAACTGTAACCCGCACGACCTAACCCGAAAACCTGCAGGAGGCCGGATGCGCGCGATAGTTTGCCTAGTGAGCATTGCCGCCTTGACGGCCGGGCTGTCAGCACCTGTTGACGCGGCGACACGGTGCTCGACGAAATCGGCAGACGGCACCGGTCCAGATGAGAAGGTCGCCAAATTCCAGGTGTATGAAGGATTGCTCAAGTCCGTCGGCTGGAGCACGTGGTCACAATGGATGCTCGACGGCTCGACACCTGGCTACAAGGTCGGGCGTCCCGTCTACATCTGCAGGACAGGCGTGGGGCTGGGCGTCAGTTGCCGGGGCAAAGCCACGATTTGTAAAATTTAGGCATTTAGTTCGCCGCCGGTGGCGGTGCGTTTTAAACCTCTAGGGAGAATTCACATGCTTCGTATCGCACTCTTGACCGTTGCTGCCGTTGCCATGAGCACCGGTGCCCAGGCTGGTAAATGCTCGAACTCGTCGGCGTCCGGACTCGGCGTGACTAAAGACATCGCCATGTTCATGTCGAACAAGGCCCTGAAGGACATGGTCGCCAAGAACGGCGAAAAAGGCGTTGGCAAGGTCACGACGACCTGCGACAGCAGCGCAATCGTCTCGACGACCTGCGTCTCCAAGCAGAAGTCCTGCAAGTAAGATCCGACGATTGATGGATAAAGAACGCCAGCGGAAGCTCAGCCCCCGCTGGCGTTTTTCGTCGATTACTTCGCCATCATCGATCTGACGAGGCCGATCACGGCCATCAGTCCACCACCGCCGACTCCGCCGCCTGCCACCTGGGCGAGGATGGAACCAAGATCGAGTCCACCAGTGGCGGGCGCGATGTGCAGCAGTTGACTGAGAATTTGACCGCCGATGCCGCCGCCAACGATCCCTGCGAGTGAATTTCCAAGCGTTCCCAGGCTAATGTTCTTGAGCAGCGAACCTGCGACATTGCCACCAGCTGCTCCGCTGATGAGCTGAATTATGAGGCTGACCATATCCATGCGTACGTCTTCCCTTTAGCAGTGCCACGAGCCGACCACCGGCCACGCTCAGTTAACACCATACTTCCTGTACAGCCACAGGTTTTACTCTTTTTGAGTGGAGCCGCCGGCGCGAGCGCCGGATTCAAACGCTCTGACCTCCTTCAGGTCAGAGCGTTTGCAAGCAAGAACGAGTGGTCGGGAAGTGACACGTTTCGAAAAATGACCGGCAGATCGGATTCGTTTACGAATTTAGGCAACATTTGGGCTAATAATTGTCCCAGAGTTTCAATTTCGTCGAAGAGTAGGACCGATCATGGCACGTAATACCTGGATTCTCGGCTTGGCAGCCGCTGCGCTGTTGGCTCAGCCCTTGGTCGCCGCCGCCGCCGAAAAGTCGAAATCAAATACGCCCCGCCGTGGCGGCTACTCCTACTCGCAGGCCGATTCCATCAACACTTATGGCGACAGCCGCAGCAAGTATGGCTCGTCTAGCAGCTTGCGCGATCCCCAGCTCGACCGTCAAACCAACGCCGGTCCGTTCGATCACGGCTTCTTCTATGATTCAGGCGTGGGCCCAGGGCAACACGGCAACAACGCCCCCTTCCTTCACTAATTCTGCTTTAAAACCGGTGGATTACAAGCGCCTGCTGCGGATTGAACTCCGCAGTGGGCTCTCGTTTTGGTGCACAACTCGTGCAGTTAGGCCACTAGGCACGGCGCAAGCCGGAGGCTAAAGTGAATTTCAGTTAAAGCTAACTCATCCAAGAGAGTTTCATGCATCCTTCTTTCTCGACCGCCGCGCGCGCCGTGGCCGCCGCCGTACTGATCGCCGCGGGCGCACAGCCGTCATTTGCCGCCTGCACCAAGCTCGGTTTTTCCGTGAACGACTACGGCAAGGACGGCCCGACCAAGGACGCGAAGGGTCTGCTCGACAAGTACATTGCCAAGTGGGCCGCCGATCATAAGATTGCGAAGTACCACACTGGCGCCAAGGACGTGAAATGCGAGCTGTTCTTGAACTTCATCGTTTTTGATGAGCACACCTGCCGTGCCGAAGCGACTGTCTGCTGGGACGGTGCACCAGTCACGCCCGCGGTCAAAGCCGAAGGTACGCCAGACGCCAAGCCCGCCGCTGCCCCGAAGGCTCCTGCCGTCAAGCGCGCCGCAGCGCCCGCTTCCCCCGCAGCGGCTCCGGCCGCCGCGCCCGTCAAGCCTGCTGCGGCCAAGGCTGCAGCGACCCCCGCTGTCACGCCAATCGAAACCGGCACGCTTCCTGCGGTCGCAAAACCCGCAGCGACGCCAGCCGCACCCGCCGTTGCTCCGATTGCGCCACCGGCACCCAAGGCAACCGTAGCCGAGCCTGCGATTGCCGATCAGGCTGTTGCCGCCGCTCAGAAGGCAGCCGCTGCCGCCGAACGTGCCGCCGCCGCTGCCGAACGCGCTGCGGCGGCAGCCCAGGCCGCCGAAAAGGTCAGCGCTCCCGCCGCAGCTAAGCCCTAAGGCCGACCACAACAATCAGAGCCTCCCCCGAGAAGTCAGGGGAGGCTTTTTTGTGTGCGCGAAGCGGCCTTCACCCGATCTTTTTCAGCCGGTCCAACCGCAACCGGTGCCGGTCATCGGTGAGCAAAAGCACAGCCCCAAGCGCCGTTGCGATCACCGCAAGCGCCGTACTCCCCGCAATCACAAACAAGATCATCATCTGATACTTGGCGGCTTCGATTGGCGCGACACCCGCCAGGATCTGCCCCGTCATCATGCCGGGCAGCGCCACGACGCCAGCCGCCGCCATGGTGTTCAAAATCGGCATCAATCCGGTCCGTAGCGCCCGCGCAACCACGGCCTCGAAGGCCGCAAAACGCGTCGCCCCAAGCGCGAGCCGCCCCTCGATGGACCCGCGTTCGCGCGAAGCGACGTCCGACATCGTATCAAGCACCAAACTGACGCCGGTCAACGCGTTGCCAAGCACCATGCCCAGAACGGGCAGCACGACGCGCGGCTGGTACCACGGCTGCGGTCCGATGATGACCACCGTCGCAAAGACCGACGCGAGCAGTCCGGTGACGAGCAGAGTGGACGCACCCAAGCCATACGCCTGCCACCCGGCATAAGGCCGCTCCAGCCGCGAAGCGGCCTCAAAACCCGCGACACCGGCCATGAACAGGCCAGCAGCCAGCGTAACCCATGGCGACGTCGCATCGAACACCAGCTTCAAGACGAACCCGACGGCGGCGAGCTGCACCACCATGCGCAGCGTCGCCACCGCCAGCGTGCGTTCAAGATTGAGCCGGAAAGCAAATGAGATCAGCGCGTTGATGAGGATGAGACTGGCCGCAATCGCCAGATCGGTGAGGCCGAGAGGAACGTAGTTCATGCCGCGTGCCCCTCGACTCCGGCAGGTGCCGCCTGGGCAAGTTGCAACCGGGCATGCGCGAGCCGCTCGATCTGTCGCGGATCGTGACTGACCAAAATGATGTTTCGCCCCGACAAGAGCTGGAATCGGATCAACTCCTCGAGAAGACCGGCGCTGACCGGATCGAGCGCGCCGGTCGGTTCATCGAGCAGGATTGCTTTGGGCTCGTCGCACAAAGCCCGCACCAGTGCGAGCCGCTGGCGCTCGCCAGTTGACAGGGCCGCAATCGGTTGATCGAGCAGCGCCCCGTTGAGATCGAGCGACCGCATCAAGCGATCGAGCCGCGAGCCGCGCCCCGTGGTGTCTTTGGTATCAACCGATACCGCAGGAAACGATCCGCGTGGGGTCGGCGTCCACCAGGAAGGCTCGGCGCTGCAATAGCGCACCTGCCGCCTCCAGGTGGACGCAGGGATTTCGCGCCGTTCGCCGCCATCTAGAAACACATGGCCAGTGGCAGGATCGAGATCGGCAATCGCGCGCAATAGCAATGTCTTGCCGGCCCCCGAGGGCCCCTCGATGGACAAACATTCCCCATCCGCGACCTCAAACGACAGCGGCGGCAAGCGGCCAGCCTTCAATTTATCGATGCGCAGCACCATGACTCCAAAGGCAAGCGAACGGATCCGCTAGCCCTACCAAGCCTCAACGGCTACGGCCAGTGATCTATCTTCCTGCCAATGCGACGCGCGTGTGCAATTGGAGATAATCGATATCGTCTTCGGGATCGCGTGCGCGCGTTGTCAGGGCGGCGACTTTGGCTTCAAGCGTCACCCGCTGAAACGGCTTGAACATATAGGTATCGACGCCAGCCGTGATGGCGCGGCCGACTTCTGCCGGTTCATTATTGGTCATGACATAGAGGATTTTGACGTTGCGGCCCATCGGCAGTGACCGGACCGCGGCGACGAAGTCCAGCGGTACCGAACCTGGGATGTTCCAATCGAGCACGATGAGATCGGGCAGGTGCTTTTTGCAGCGGGCGAGCGCTTCCGTCGTAGTCGCCTCTTCCTCGACCCGAAAGTTCAAGCCTTCGATGACGTGCCGCATGACTTTGCGGACCACGTCAGAATCTTCGACAATCAAACACGAATTTTGGGAATACACGGCTGAAACCCCGTCATGTGCGCATTTTTATGACGATGCCCTGTGGACGTTAAAGCATGATTGACGAGCACGGCCAGAGTGGCGGCATTGTTAGAAATCTGTGCCGCCACGAACGCCTTCACTCCGGTTTTGCCGACAAAAGGATGTCGTCGCCATCCTTGAGGATCTCAAGCCGCATTCCGGCAGTCCCGGCCAGACGCCACGTATAATAGGCCTGGATCGTCATCGCATCGAGCGGAGCCGTCGCGCTGCCGGTGATAAACTCCGTCAGATGCTGGGGCGGGCGTGCCGATTGGCCCACGCAACGGATCAGGAAACTGGGAGCTTCGATGCTGCCGGCCATGGACACAGCAATTTCTCCGCCGCGCGGCAAAGCCGTGATGGCGCTGGCCACGAGATTGAGCAGCAACTTGACTTTGTCTTTGATCATGTAGCCCTGAATGCCGGTCCAGGTTAGCTTGTGTTTACCATTGCCGACGAACCCGCGCGAAATCTGCTCGGCGGTGCCCAGATCGATGAGCGCACCAGCCGATCCGGCAGCCCCGAACGCAAAGCGGGCGAACTGCAACCGGGCCGACGCTGTTTCGGTCACATTTCGGATCACATCCATGGCGTAGGTCTTGGCTTCGGCGTCGTTATCTTCGTCGAGAATTTCCAGACCATTGTAGATAGCGCCAACGGGTCCGATCACATCGTGACAGATCTTGCTCGAGATGAGCGCGGCAAGTTCGAGATCGGAAGGGTGGGCGGCGTGCATGGAAGCTCCTGAAGTATTGCGCTCGTTTGCAGCAGGCGTGACTTGCCCATTGCGCGCCCGATTGCGGTAAGGGTGTTCAAACAACTGTTGCCACCTTGGTGTGAGTCGCACAAACGCGGGTGACCAAATCCGCACAACGAACGGGGAATCAACCAATATGACGAGGCACGATCACCGTCGGCTCACCGATGCCCTGTTGCCGGCTGTGCTCGCCGCAGGCAAGCTTGAGATGGGCTATTTCGATGCTGGATGCGCGGTTGAGACCAAGGCCGACCAGTCCCCGGTGACCATTGCCGACCAGCAAGCCGAAGCGATGATCCTCAAGGCGCTGGCGGAAATTATGCCGGGGCCAGCCGTCGTTGCCGAGGAAGCCTTTGCGGCGGGACAGCGCTGGACGCCCGGCGATACGTTCCTGCTTGTCGATGCGCTCGACGGCACCAAGCAGTTTGTGTCCGGTCATCGCGAGTTCACGATCAACATTGCCATCGTCTCAGGCGGACGCCCGGTTTACGGCCTCGTCTACGCGCCAGCCCTTGGCGACCTGCTCGTAACCGATGGACCGGGTGTGGCCCTGCGGGCAACCCTCCTGCCCGGTGCGGCTGCAACCAGCCTCGCCAGCGCCGATCCCGTCGGCATCAACGTCACGCCCCACTTTGGCGCCATCGTCGCTTTGCAAAGCCGGTCCCGCAACGTCGGGCAGAGCAATGCCTACCTGGAAGACTTCCCAGTGGCCGAACGCCGCCAACTCGGCTCGTCGTACAAATTCTGCCTTATCGCAGCCGGCATCGGCGACATCTACCCGCAACTGGGTGACACCCGTGAATGGGATACAGCGGCTGGCGAAGCGATCCTCGTCGCAGCAGGCGGAAGCGTCGTTGCGGTCGATGGCACGCCCATCGGCTATGGCAAAACCAGCGCCGACTACCTTAACCCCAAGTTCATCGCCTCTAGCGCCCCGTTGGACAGCCTGAAAAGGAAAGCAAGTTGACGCGCGCCGTCCCGCTTTCGTTGCGACCGCGGCCTATGACGCGTTTGGAACGAGGGTGTCCGAGGCATCCCTCCGTTGACAATAAAACACCATAGGCTTGCGGCGTTTCAGCCACACTTTGGCGATACTTTTCGCACTAGCTCGTCTCCTCACGAATCAATCCCTCGTGCATGATCGCGAAACTGCGAGACGACCACACTATGGGACGGGACGGCTTTTGAAATGGATCTGAAAATGCCGGCGTTGAAATGTTCATCGAAGCGTTTGGCGTTATGCGGTGCGATCGCAACGATCGCGGCTCTGTTTGCAGGTCCAGCGATGGCGCAACGCAACGACGCCTACCGCCCGCCGGCCGACGAGCCCTATGAAACCCAACCCGGGCAAGGTGGCCAGGGCCGCTTTGGCGGACAGGATTACGGCGGCGGACAAGGTGCCGATTCTGCCTACGGCGCCCCGGCCCCTCCGCCCAGCCAAGCCGCGACCGGCGGTTATGGTCAAAACACCTACGGCCAACCTCAGACCTATGGCCAGCCTGCTCCGCCCCCCTACCCGTCTCAGCCCCCCTATCAAAGCAACAACGGTGGTAACGGCGGCTACGCTGCCAACAACGGCTACAACGGTTACGGTGGGGCCCCTCGCGATGACACCTATCGTGCGCCGCCGCGCAACGACGGCTATGGCGCACCTTATTCGGCCCCGCCCGTCTACGACCAGGGACCGCCGCCTGAGCAAAGCTACCAGAGCAGTGACCCCAACAGCCCGACTCGTGGCTACTACAGTCAGGGCGAAATCGTCGACAAGGGTCGCGGCTTCTTCGGCTCGATCACCCAGGGCCTCGCCAGTGCCATCGAGTACACCTACCAAAAAGCCGGACGGCCCAACGGCTACGTCCTCGGTGAAGACGGCGGCGGCGCATTCTTCGCAGGCCTGCGCTACGGGGAGGGCACGCTCTACACCAAGGATGCCGGCGACCATAAAGTTTTTTGGCAGGGCCCGTCACTTGGCTACGACGTCGGTGGCGAAGGCTCCAAGGTCATGGTGCTCGTCTATAATCTGACCAGCCCGAACGATATGTACGAGCGATTCGGAGGCGTTGAAGGTTCAGCGTATCTGGTTGGCGGCGTCAGCGTCCAGTTCCAAAAGAATAACGATGTCACTCTGGCGGTGATCCGCTCCGGCATCGGCCTGCGCCTTGGTGCCAACGTCGGCTATCTGAAGTATACGCGCCGCCCGACCTGGAATCCCTTCTGATGACCTCCTTTAGGTCTTAAGTTTTGCAGAAAGAACACATTCCCGGCGCTGGTCTGACAGCAAACGGTGGTGTAGGTTCGGCCAGCTTCGCGCGACTCACAAGTGGCTCGCCGATAGACCGCGCGTGCGACGGCGCGGTAGACGGGGAATGGGCGGCAAGCCTTTAGCGGACTGGGCATAGCAGCCCTTAGCGGAGAACGGCCTTACGATGACGATCAACACGGCCATGCTCGTGGGGCTCGGCTTTCTGGTCGCCGCGCTGCTCGCGGTGCTGATCGCTCCCGCCTATCGCCGCCGCACCGTGCGCCTGACGACGGCCGCCCTGAAGCGCACTTTGCCGCTGACGGAAGCGGAGATGCGCGCGGACAAGGACCGTCTGCGCGCCGATCACGCGATCCGCATCCATAATCTCGAAGCCAAACTCGAAAGCGTGACTCTGAGTTCGGCCCGCCAGAAGATCGAAGTGAACCGGCGCGATGCCCGCATTAGCGAACTCGAGGGCATCACCAACCTGCAGAAAAACCACATCGAAGAGCTGGAAAATGCCCGCCGCGTGCTTGAGCAGACGGTAACCGACCGGCTTCCCAAGATCGAGAACCGTCTGGGCGAAGCCAAAAAGTTGCTGGCCCAACGCGATACCGAAGTCTCATCCCTCGCCCAGACGGCCCAGAAGCAAGCCCGTGCGCTGGGCGAAGCCACCCAGATCAACATCCAGCAGTCGGGCGAAATCGACCGCCTCATGACCGCCATCACGACGCGAGCTGCCCGCAATCAGGGCAGCCTCGGCGACGCCCGCTTCGACGGCGAAATCGCACTGCGCTCGGAAATCGATGCCCTGCGCTCCAAGTCGCGTGATCAGGCGGCATTGATTGCCCAGCTTCAGGAGATCATGGCCAACCAGCTGCCGGCGTCCGCTGGTGATGCGATTGCCGCCGTCACAGCCGCCGCGATCTCGAACGAAAACGCCGCCGGCGCCCAGATCAGCCGCCTTCAATCAGAATTGGGCGAAGTTCATGGCGCGCTCCACGTCGCCCGCATCGCCGCCGATGCCAAGACCACCAATACCGGCGAATCCAGACCAGAACTGCGCGAACTGCGCGCCGCCAATCAAGACCTCTCTGCCGAAGCCGCGCGTCTCAGGGCAGCGCTCGCCGCGTTCGAGTCGACCGAACCGGACAAAAAGATCAAAGAGAGCCCTATTGCGATGAAGGCCAAGATTTCCTCGCTCGATGCGCTGAGCCGCGAGCAGACCACCACGATCGCAAGCCTGCGCGCCGAAGTGGCAGCCGTCAATGAACGCCTCGCCCGCCAGTCCGCCCACTACATGGAGGAAATGAAGCGCTTGGGAGCCGGTACGCTGCCCACCTCGGGCGAAGCGCGCCGCGTTCCAGCTGAACCAGCAAAGCGCCCCTTGTCCGACCGCATTCAAGACCGCCGTGTTGTCCGCCTTACCCCGCTGGCCGACAAGAAGGCGGGCGAAACAGAATCGGATGAGCCCGCACGCATCGATGCGTCCTCGCTGTTCTCGCTTAACGACCCGGCCTCGATCCGTTCGGAGCAGTCAGCCCCCGTCGAGCCGGCCAACGACATGTCCGCTCCACGTGCCCCTGCCGTTGCCGCAACGGCTGCACCCACGCCCCCCCGCCGCCCACGGCTCCTGGAACGCATCACCAGCATCGACAAGCCTGGCTCGAACTGACGGACATCCGTAGGGCGCAATAGCCCCTTGGCGTATTGCGCCGATATAAGGGACGTTGGTGCAATACGCTGCGCTATTGCACCCTACAAGGCTCCCCCAACAACAAAAAACCGGCGCCTTGCAGCGCCGGTTTTTGAACGGATGTAGCCGGAAGGTACAATTCCGGCGCTGCGTCAGTCAGGTTCTACTTGGCGGACGTTGAAGATGTGGAGGGAAAAGTAGTTTCCAGAGCCAGGGCGGATTGAGAGGGATAAATCCGGTCGTCAG
>JANLYB010000283.1:0-3666 GCA_031365425.1 Hyphomicrobiaceae bacterium | reverse complement strand
GCCAAACTGGATGCGGTTGTGGACGAAGTCGCAGACGGCTTGAACGCGCGCCCAGCCGGGGGGCGTTTTTCCAAACAGGGTCCAGGCGAGGTCGAGCAGTTTGTCGCTGTCGCAATAGCGGCTCGCGAGCAGGAAGACGAGCGCGTCGTTGGGAATGGTTTCGACGCGGCTTTGCGGGGCGCTGGCGGCGATGGGGTCGGGGCGTCCGGTGTCGTTGAGCTTGGCGGCGGCCGAGAACGTGACTTGTCCAGCGGGGGCGACAAGGCGGATGCACCAGTTGCCGAAGTTGTCGCGGTAGGCGGTCGTGGGGACCGAAGGGCTCACCATGACGTGGTCGGGCGCGGTCAAGTCGGAGGCGCGCGAGTAGTGGACGTTGAGCATCAGGATCGCGGGCGTCGCCTGCGGGAAGGTGTAGCGGAATTCACATCCGACCTGGAGTTTCATGGGGTGCCGATCTGTTGGCGCGCACGGGGCGGCGGCTTTTGTGGGATCGTAGCACGCAGCGATGGTGCAGTGCGGGATTGTTTTTGGGGCGGCAGCTGCGCGTTGGCGGAGGATTGGAATGCTGATAAAAACGGGGACGGCAGGAGCGTTGAGGGCGGATGAGGGGCGCGATGGTGAGATATGTCTTAGCCGTGCTTTGGGTTGGGGTGTTTTTGTCAAGCATGGCGAATGCCAAGCCGGCGCTGCCGCCGCCCGTTGAATGCCCTAAGTGCTGGCATCCTAAGCTCAAGACGAGTTGGGATTGGTTTTTGGATAAGAAGCTTGAGCCGCCATATCACGGCGTCGATATGTACGATGTCGATTATGAGTACACGAGTGTTGAGACGGTTGCCGATTTGAAGCGGCGGCCTGGGCGCAAGGTCGTCTGCTATATTTCGGCGGGAACATGGGAAGCCAAGCGGCCCGATGCTGGTTCGTATCCTGAGCGGATCTTAGGGAAGATTTACGAGGAGTGGCCCGACGAAGTCGAGAGGTGGGTCGATATTGCCGATGTTCAACGTTCTGACTCGGTACTGGCCGCGCTATTGCGGGCGCGGCTGGATATCTGCGCGCGAAAGGGTTTCGATGGCGTAGAGTTCGATAATGTCGACGTTTATCAGGAGAATGCCAAGGGCGAGCCGAGGGCTGGGACATTCAAGAATGTGGACGGGAAGGATCGCGCGCTCACGGCGTGGGATCAGCTTTATTTCAATATTTGGCTTGCCAATGAAGCCCATACGCGCCGGCTATCGGTTGGACTGAAAAACGATGGGGCGCAAATCCAGCAATTGGTGGATTATTTCGATTGGGCTTTGAATGAGGGGTGTTTTGAAGAGCCTGAGCGCCATAGCCGCCGGCATCATTGCCTGACGAAGGACAATGTGAAACTGGAGGAGGGCAAGTTTGGATACGATATGTTTACGGCGCGCGGGAAGGCGGTTTTTGGGGTGACGTATCGGGAAAAGGGAACGGATAAGGGCATGGAGCGGGGTGCGTTTGCGGAATGGGCGGAAAAGGATAAGGCCCGCGTTTGCCCGCTGGCGAATGGGGCGAATTTCAATTGGATATTGAAAGAGAAAGATTTGAAGGCGGAGTGGGCGGCGTGCAGGTAGGTAGGGTTTGCGTGCGGTGCGCCTATTTTTTCACCCCGAATAATTGACCGAGCCATTTGTAGTAGAGCGGCTGCCTCGCGCGCAGAGTTTCGCGGTTGTTGGGTAGCCGCGCGACGTGACCCCAGAGATAAAGACTTCCGGTAACGGCAAAAAACTCGACCTTATTCCTCATGAAAGACTCGCCGGCGGGATAGATCCGCTTGCGCACGGCGTTGTCGTAGAACTTGGCGATGTCGGCGTTTTCGGCGCCATCCGGCAGGTAAAACGTGTGAAAGGCGTGCAGCAGTTCGTGCAATAAAATCGGCTTCTCCGCAGGCTGAGGCACCGCGTTGAGTTCGATCCCGTCACCGGGGGTAAAATGCCCGCCACCGTCGTCGTGGCCGGAGACCACCTTTGGACCCAGCTTTATCTTTTGCTTGCGAAAGAAAGAGATGATGTCGGGCTTGGCACCGCAGTCCACGACGATATCAAGTTGCTTCTTCAGCGAACTTTCAATTGCGTCGAGGTTGTTCGCGTTTGCGGCCCCAGTCATGTTGATGGCGAAACCCTTGTAATGCAGTACTCCATTGACGACGTCCGATGCGGCAGTGGCGGGCACGGCTGAGGTTATGAACATCAGCAGGGCCATAAGCTTGAGCGCATGGCGCATGAACAAACTCCGCGTTCGCAAAAGGGCTGGTCCGATTACCGGCTCGCCTAAAGGATTATGTGCTAAGCGAGACTGCTAGGTGAGGCAGCCATCGCAGATGGTAAAGAGAGCGGGCTTATTGGGGCAGGCCTTCGACAAAGAAGGTCCGGTTCGCCGTCGCCTTTTCGATAACAGAACGCACTTCTTTCTGAGCATCCGAGTTCCACCAGCTCTGTGCTTTCTCCAAGCTGTCGAAGCGGATGATGGCGGCGCGTTTGGGCTGAGCGCCCGTCAGTGCGGTAATCTTATCGCCCCGCACAAGGATCTTGCCGCCGAAGGCTGATACTGCCTGTTCGAGTTTGGGGCCTACAGTCTTGAGAGCCTCCGGATCTGTGACGGCAGTGACGTCAGCAATGAAGTAGGTTGGCGGCGTGGTCTGCGCGTGAACGCCCTGGATCACGGCTGCGCTGATCGCCGCTCCCGCGATGAGTGCTAAAGCGACTTTGAAATTCGTCCTCATGAATGACCTTGCTCCTGGCTCGCGATGATCGCTAGCTGATCAATCATGCGTTAAGCAGTGAAGTGAAGCAACGAGTAGTGAGCGTTTGTTTGAGGTGGTCAGAGAGTGGCCGCCATAGCTCGCAATTCATGTCGATAAGCACGGGAAACGCCGGCATGGGGAAAGCCGGGCACTGTTAGGCCCACATAATCACGCCGACAATTGCTGCCGTGAGCAGGGTCGCGAGGATGCCCGCGATGAGGGCGCGGGGGGCAAGCGCGGCAATTTCGGCGCGACGGTCGGGGACCATGGCAGAAAGGCCGCCGACGAGGATGCCGAGGCTGCCCAAGTTGGCGAAACCGCACAGGGCGTAGGTCATGATTGTGCGTGAGCGCAGGCTGAGGGCCTCGGCTGGGAGCTTGGCGAGTTCGAGGTAGGCGTAGAGTTCGTTGAGGATGACTTTCAGGCCGATGAGGGAGCCTGCGGTGCCAGCTTCCGCCCAGGGAATGCCAATGAGCAGGGCGAATGGCGTCGCGATGAAGCCGAGCAGTTTCTGAAAGGTGAGGTCGTAGCCCAGAGGCTTGGCGACGGTGGCGAGGCCTGCGTTGGCGAGGGTGACGAGGGCGACCATGACGACGAGCATGGCGGTGACGTAGGCGAGGAGCCTGAGGCCGTCGGCGGTGCCAAGCGCGATGGCTTCCATGGTGCTGGTGGTGGGGCTGGCGATCATCGGCGCGGGCGCGCTTTCGGCGTGGGCCGTGTATCCGCTGGGGATCATGAGGCGGGCGAGGGTGAGCGCGCCGGCGACGTTCATGAGGGAGGCGGTGAGGACGTGGCCTGCGGCTCCCGGTACGACGGGTTCGAGGACGGCAGCGTAAAGCGCGAACACCGTGCCAGCCACGGTCGCCATGCCGACGGTCATGAGGGCGAACAGCTCGCCGCGG
>JANLYB010000354.1:0-3598 GCA_031365425.1 Hyphomicrobiaceae bacterium | reverse complement strand
GGGAGATGACTATCTCATCCTGCCGCGGTCGCTAAGTCGAAGAGAAGCTTGATGTTGAAGACGAGGATTACGAATGCAATAAAACCGGCGAAAGCGATGAGCCAACCCGGGGCGACGAGGTCACCCATTTTGGTCTTATCGGCTGTGAACATCACCAGAGGGAACACAGCAAACGATAACTGAAGACTAAGCACAACCTGAGTGAGGATCAAAAGCCGGGCCGTGCCGCTATCGCCATACCAGATTGCTACAAATGCCGCCGGGACAATCGCAATGGCCCGCGTGACCAGCCGGCGCAGCCAAGGCTGCAGCCTGATATTGAGAAATCCTTCCATCACAATCTGGCCCGCCAGCGTCGCTGTCACCGTCGAATTGATCCCGCAGCACAACAGTGCAATCCCAAACAGCGTCGGCGCAATCGCGAGCCCAAGCAACGGCGCGAGGAGTTTGTGAGCCTCGCTGAGTTCGGCAACATCCAGCATGCCGGTTCTGTTGAAGGTCGCTGCCGCCAAGATTAAGATGGATGCGTTGATGACCAGCGCAAACATCAGAGCAAGCGACAAGTCCCAGGTTGCGAATTTCAGAGCCTGGCGCTTTTCAGACGTTGATTTGCCGTAGGCTCGCGACTGGACGAGACCCGATTGCAGGTACAGATTGTGAGGCATGACGGTTGCGCCCAAAATGCTGAGCGCAAGATAAAGCATCTCAGGATTGGATACGATTTGCGTTGTGGGCGCGAACCCCTTGATCACCTGTCCCCAGTCTGGGTCAGCTAGTCCAATCTGAATTGCAAAGCATATCGCAGTGACGCACAATAGAGTAATGATCAGCGCTTCGATCCAGCGCATTCCGAGCCGCTGGAGATAAAGAATGAGAAAAACATCAAGCGCTGTTATGAATATGCCAATCTCGAGAGGAATGCCGAAGACTAAGTTAAATCCGATTGCTGTGCCAATCACTTCAGCAATGTCGGTTGCAATGATCGCAACTTCCGCCAACAGCCAAAGGCTCATTGCGACAGGCGTCGAGTAGGCATCCCGGCATGCTTGGGCTAGATCACGGCCAGTGCCAATAGCCAGCCGGGCGCTCAAAGCCTGAAGGACGATAGCCATTACGTTGGAGACCAGCGCAACGACGAGAAGCGAATAGCCGAATTTCGAACCGCCTGCGAGCGAAGTCGCCCAATTGCCGGGGTCCATGTAGCCGACGGCCACGAGGTAGCCGGGCCCCACGAATGCGGCCGCCTGTCGCCACGAGGAATCAGTGCCGGGTACCGGTATCGAGCGATAGACGTCGGCGAGCGAAGGCTCCCCCCGCTCACGACGCCAGCCCTTCAAAAAATTAACCGGTAAATTATCCATCGGAGCCGCCACCGGCTGAACTATATTTATGCGATGAGATCATACAATTACATCGACAGCAAGGGACCCCCTCGGCTGACTAAACACTCTGGTCAATCGACAACGTGGTAACCAGTGGCCCGGGTCGACAACGCTGCCAATTTTGGCGACTATATTTCGTTGACAGAATTGGCTACGCTTCTGGCTCTTGCTGGAACCCATCAGGTTGGAGCAACTGCCACTATGGCCCAAACGGTCGCATCCCGCTTTGGCACGGCATTCAGCGCATGGCTTCAACGGCTCGGCGACTGGGCCATCATACGAGATGAGCCGAACCTTGATCAAAGCTCCTCAGAAAGCAATACGGCTGTCATTCCAGGCCTCTCTCTTTCGTCGCGTTTTGCGTTCGTAGCCACGATTGTTTTGTGCAACGGGATGGCTTTACTCGGAGGATGGGTCGTAACCGAGATCGAGAAGGGCTTATTGCAGGCGTCGGCGGTCGAAGAATCTGCTTTCGTCCAAAGCATTTTTGAACCCGTCATCCTTCCCCTGGTCAATGACCCTGCCACGTCAGCCCAAACGGCCATAATCGATGATCTAATTTCTAAATCGGCGCTACTCGACAAGCGGTTTGCATCGGTCGCGGTGTGGCGGCCGGACGGATCTGTGGCCTACAGCACCGACAAAGAGCTTATCGGGCGCAGCTTTCCGCTGACGGCGGACATCCAGAGTGCGCTCTCGGGGGAATTGCGGACCAATTTGTGGGAAAAGCGGTTGCTGGGAGTCTATCCTAAGCGGCCGAACGAAATACCGGAACGCATGATATATGCGCCGTTGCACGACAGAAGTTCGGGCAAGGTTGTAGCCGTCGCTGAAATTGCCGACAATGCGGCGCTCCCCAAGGCTCAACTGGATGCGATCCGTAAACGGACGTGGATGGTCGTCGGCACCTCAACCGCGCTCATGATCCTTCTACTGTCCGGTATCGTTCACAGCGGCAGCCGGACAATTGACGAACAGCGGCTGGAGTTGGAGCGTCGCTTCAACGAACAAGCTCTTCTTGCCCAGACGAACCAACACCTGTGCGAGCGTTTGCAGGCTTCCAATCGCCACGGCATCGAATTGGGCGAACAGCTTTTGCGCCGTATCGGGATGGACCTGCAAAATGGTCCCGCACAATTGCTCGCGCTAGCGCTTTTAAGAATGGATGAATTGAAGTCTCAGGGGGAAAAGGCCGGTCTCCACCAGGCGGGCTCAACGGAGCCACCAGAGTCAGTTGTCGAACTTGTCGAGCGCGCAACTGCCGACGCCCTCAAAGAAATCCGCACGATTGAGGCCGGGCTTATTCTTCCTGAACTGCAAAAGCTTTCCCCCATGCAAGCGCTGGAAAAAGTCATCCGCAGCCACGAACACGTCACTGGAACGCGCGTGGAACTCAATATTGCGGGCCTGCCTCAACGGCTGCCATTGCCAGTTACAATTTGTATTTTCAGGTTCGCCCAAGCGGCCCTCAGCAATGCCGATAGTACCGAAGCAGGCTGCGAACAGAAGGTCGATGGGTATGGCGACGAAACATCCGTCACCGTTGTCATTAGGAATCGTGCTCCTTCCAAGTCTCCGGACGAGCCACCAAGCCGGGCGCGGGAATTGGGGCTAAGGGAACTGCGGCAGCGCGTGGAATCCATTGGGGGGACGCTCGATATCCAATCGATAGACGTCAGAAGCACACGACTGCGGATGTGGTTGCCTTATTCATTCGCTGAGTTGCAGAACGTCGCGGCTCGCCAGCAGACAGATTGAACCACATTACCACTAGCTGAGCGAACGACCGATCCATTGGTCAATCAAGCCAGTCACCGTGCTGCACGGCGTAGCAATCGGGCCGGATCCGGGCGATTTTGGCATCATCGCCGCTTTGCCCTTGAGAGCGAGCATTGCGTGGACGGCTGCTTTGCGATGGATAGTGGAAATATGCGCTGTCTCGATTGGGTTCTGCCCCTGTTCTTAGACAACTACGCCGCTGCCCCTACGAGCACCTGATGATGCCCATGCGCATCGGCTGCGCCGATGACGCCGTCGGCTTCGAGGCGCTGGAGGAGGCCGGCTGCCCATTTGGGTTGGATGTTCAGGCGACGTTGCAGATGGGCGCGTGAGGCTTGGCGGTCGCGGGTGATGGTGGCGACGGCACGGTCGTAAAGGGCGTCTGCGCTGGCTGGCGACAGCGATGTGCGGACGTCGGGGACGTAGGTCCGGGTGCG
>JANLYB010000352.1:0-36138 GCA_031365425.1 Hyphomicrobiaceae bacterium | reverse complement strand
ACGATTGATAGCAAGCAAACCGAAGCGGTTGACGTCGTCGGCGGCGACGCGGCATGCGGCGTTGTCGTATTGTGCGATCACGCGACCAACCATCTGCCGCCTGAATACGGCACGTTAGGCCTCCCGGCAGGCGAACTCGTTCGCCACATCGCCTACGACATCGGCGCGCAAGCCGTCACTCGCGGCCTCGCCATACGCCTAGGCGCGCCCGCCGTCCTCTCGCGTTTTTCCCGCCTGCTGATCGACCCCAATCGTGGCGAGGACGACCCAACCCTGGTTATGCGCATTTCCGATGGCGCGGTTATCGCCGGCAACCGCCACCTGGACGATGCCGAGCGCACCCGCCGCATCAACCGTTTTTACGCTCCTTATCACAACGCCATCGCCGGTGTGCTCGACGCCTGCCTGAACACCGGCGTCGTCCCCATCATTGTCTCGATGCACAGCTTCACGCCGATGTGGAAGGGCGAGCAGCGCCCGTGGCATGCCGGTATTTTGTGGGACAAGGACCCCCGTCTCGCCCTGTCATTCCTTGACGCGCTACGCGCAGATCGCACTCTGGTCGTTGGTGATAACGAACCCTATAGCGGCATCCTCAAGGGCGACACGCTCTGGAAACATGCCACGCAGCGCGGCCTGGCCAACGCCTTGATCGAAGTCCGTCAGGATTTGATTGCGACTGAGGAAGGCCAGGCCGAATGGAGCGAGCGCCTGGCGTCCATCGTCGAAAGCTTGCTCGCCGGCCCTGCGTCAAAGTCTTCCATGCAGATGGTTGAGCATCACGGCTCGCATAGCGATATCTGACCCATCGAACCTGTGACAACACCCCATTCCACGAGGACCCCATGACCCAACCCAGCCCCACGATCACGCCTGCAACCGCGACCGAACTCGAAGCCGCAGCCTTTCGCCGCCTCGTCGCGCACCTGCGCACCCGCAACGACGCCCAGAACATCGACATGATGAACCTGGCCGGCTTCTGCCGGAACTGCCTCGCCAACTGGTACCAGGACGCCGCCAAAGATCACGGCATCGCCATCTCCAAGGATGCCGCCCGCGAACGGATCTACGGCATGCCCTACGACGAATGGCGCGCCCAAAATCAGCGCGAAGCCACCCCGGACCAAAAGGCCGCCTACGAAGTCAACAAGCCCAAGCACGACTGAAACAAAAAATCGCCGGGAAAGTCCTTTCCCGGCGATATCGTTTAGGTGCATTTCGATGGACGGCGACGTCTCAGGATAATTTCAGCGCCGCCGAAAGCTGGGCCAGGGTGGCCTTTTCCTTTTCCGAAACTTTTACGCCGCCAAAGCCCAGAAATCCGCCTTCGCTGGCCGCATTCGCAACCTTTTCGGCGTTGGCGTAAATCCAGCGCTTGAACGGCACCGCGTCTGCGCCGCCCTTGGCATCGGCAATCTGCCCGGCCTCCGCCAAGCCAGCCAGCGCGATATTGACGACCTCGGTGACCTTTGCGCCCTTGATGTGCTGCTTGAGCGCGTCCTGCGCAATCGTGCGGCCTACGGACGTCTTCAAGTCCTCGACGATTTCCTTGATAAGCCCGCTTTCGCTGTTGGCGCCCGCTACAACGCCCGTCGCATTGGCGAAGCCTTCCTGCATCATGCCCCACAACCCACTGGGCTCGGATGCGGTGATGGCGACGCTCGCAAGCATCGTGCTTTCGATCAATTTTGCCCATTCCCCGGCGGTGAAGTTCTGCTTTACGGTCATGCTTGCCCCTTATCTTTGTTGGATCGCCGGGTTCTAAAACGCTCGTGTGCGGAACAAAGTTCCCGCTGATTGTTCAACACAACCGCAAACACCTGATTGCCGGCATTCATCCACAGCTTTCAAAAACCTCTGGATCAATTGGCAAGTGCCCTTGCTGAGCGGCAGCCGCCTCTCTAGCCTCCCCCTCACTTCAACAGGCGAGGAATTCCATGAGCACACTTCCATCGGCAGCCCAAGACCAGCTGCGCCAACTCGTGGAGCAGATCGAGCGCCTTGAGCAGGAAAAGAAGGCGTTGTCGGACGACATTCGCGACAAATATCTGGAAGCCAAGGCCGTCGGTTTCGACGTGAAGGCGCTGCGTACCATCGTCCGCCTGCGCAAGAAGTCCAAGACCGAGCGCGAGGAAGAAGAGTCGATCCTCGATGTCTACCTGCATGCGCTGGGCATGCTGCTGGAAACGGGCGTGGCGAACCACTACGAACAAGCCGAAAATCAGATGCTCGACGCCGCCGAGTAAGCTCAATCTCCCCTATCTCCATGGCCGGGCTTGACCCGGCCATCAAGGGCCACCGGAAACATAATGGCCGAGTGAGGTTTTAAACCGCCCTTAGCCGCGACAGCGTCATGCTGGGGAACGCGCGCACGGAAAACTCTGCTGACGTGAGTTCCTTGGTACCCGCCCCCGGCATCGGCTCGGGCCCGACGAACCAGCCGCGCTGCTCGATGAACGGCAGATAGCGATCGGCGAACACGGCAAGCGATACCGCGATGGGCCGCTTTACGGCCCAGCTTCCGGCGATGTTGTGGGCGGCGGCTTCCCGCGAAGGCCACACCGGCAGATAGTCTTTCCCGTCCTGGCGTTTCGACGGCAATGACGCGGGGCCGGACGCGCTTTCGAGCAGCCAAAGCGTCTCGGTTTCCCGTACGCCGGTCATGAATTGTTCGCCGCGTTCACGCCAGATGCGTGCAGCAAGATCGTCGGCATCGAGGATAGGATCGGCCGGGTCGGTGCTCCAGTCCGTGCCGACGAGGCAGCGGCGCTCCGACAGCATCGGCAACACGTCAGCGAGCAGAGAATCGAGCGTAATGTCGTGGACCACGGGGTTCGTCGCGACGACTTCGGCCCAGCGATGGGCTTCACTTTGGCACGACCAGAACAGCACGACGTCTCGGCTTGTATCCTGTTTGAACGGCACGCATGCCCAACCTTCGTCGCCAGCCACGAACGCGATGCCACCATTCGTCAGCATGCGCTTGATGAAGCGCTCGCGATTGGCGAGTTCTGGGATGCGATTGGGGTTTTGCATGGGGAAATCCGCCATAAGCCGATCATACTGAGAACGGAAAAGCCAAGCTGGGCTGATTCGGCGGGGGTGAAGCCATGGCGCCGCGCTCAACGCGAAAATGAGCGCGCAGCGGCCGGTTCACCCCGCCGTTAGATAAAACTTTACGGAAATGGTGTTAACGAAGCGTTTCCAGCATCGTCGTTGACGCTTGAATTTCCAGCCAGCGGCGGTTGCGGCGGTGCTGGGCTTCGTCATCCTCGCCCCACGTCGAAATCTGCCAGTCCTCATCGACGTGTGCTGCGGCCCACGCGGTGTCCAGATCGATCGCCCCATGCTTGACGGCGAGCGCCAGCACGACCGACCCGGTAATTGTCGTCATGACGTGCAGGGGCGCGATCTCCCACGCCGAATAGGTGTCGACCGCCCGGGCGATGGCGGCAAGCGTCGCAGGCGGCTGTGGTTTGTGAATGATGCCAACTTGCGTCATGAACTGCGCCCCCAACGCCGTCTGCGCCCAAGCCAGTATCGGATCCCAGACCTGTGCCTGACGCTCGGCCAGCGCGGCAGGCTCCCCCGCGCGATAGCACAGCGCATCGCTGCCGGCGAAATCGACCAGATCGGCACGCACCGCTTGAATGTTCGCCGTCACCGCATCCAGCGTCGTATTGACAAGCCGTGTAATCGGCATGGTCGAGGGATCGATGCGCTCCGTCTGCGCCTGCCATTCGGCCGCGAGCGCCTCGGCCATGGCGCGCGTCGGCACAATCACCTGCGACTTCTTGGGCGTTTTGATCGGCCGCCCATCGAGAAGCACCGCATGTCCGCCCCGCTCCACCGGGGAGGTGGCAACGGTCGCATAAAACCTTTTGGGCAAGACGGCAGCCTCACGCCCGAGCGCCTTTTGAGCAGGTGCATCGGCAGGTCGTTCCAGGTCGCCCGGCGTGCGCGGCGCGTTATCGTTGGCTTCGCGTGACGTCATGAATGCATTTCGCTTCCCGAAAGCGCATGATCAACCGCCGTGATCATCTCGCCATACGATGCAAGGACGCGGCTAGCGCCTGCCGCTTTCAACTGCGCCACATCATGATAACCCCAGGCGACCCCAAGCGCTGCAATCCCCGCCGCCCGCGCCATGTCCATGTCGTAGGTCGTATCGCCGATCATGATGGCCTGTTGCGGCTTTAGCGCCGTCTCCCGCAGCGCTTCGAACACCATCGAGGGATGCGGCTTGGAGGGATGTTCGTCTGCGGTCTGGATCGTTGCAAATAACCCGTTGAACCCTTCGCGCTCAAACAGCACATCGACGCCGCGCCGCGACTTGCCAGTGGCCACGCCGAGAATGACGTCCTCGCGCGCCGCAAACGCATGAATGACATCGCGCGCGCCAGGATACAGCGGCTCGTGATTGGCCGGGTCGAGCCGTAACGACTGGAACCCCTGCTTGTAGGCTTCCGCAAGGCGGATAGCCTCGAATGGATCGACATCGGCCGGCAACAGCGCGCTGACTGCGGGAACGAGCGAAAGCCCGACCACCGAAAGAATATCGGCCCGCAGCGGTACGGCAAGACCCACGCCTTTGAACGCGTTCTCCATCGCGGCAACAATAATGTGCTGACTGTCGACGATCGTGCCGTCGCAGTCGAAGATGATCAGTTTCATATAAAGCCGTCTAGCACAGAAAGGGCGAAACGCGATGCCCGCCGAATGAACGATATTTCACAACGATTGCCCGATTTCCGATCACCTACACGTGGGTCCGGACGGCATTGAGGCGGCGGCGCACGACGTCGATGTGGGCGCGCAGATCATAGAGCTGGTTGGTAAACGCCAGCGGAATCGGAATGCGGTTGACCGCCTCCTCGATATCCTCGACTTGCGCCTGCTTGGCTGCAACCTCTTCAAGACTGGTATGCAGATTGACGCCGCGCTCGACCTTTTTCAATTCCTTGTACCAGTAGAGCAGCCGCTGCCGCACCTGCCATGTGTACAGCATCGGCGCGAAGCGGACGACCGGCAGCAGGATCCCCAGCAGCGGCAGCGCGAGCACGGCCAGCCGGTCGAGCAATGTCGCAATCCCAAACGGCAAGTACCTCTGAAGGAATGGCGGCCCCGAGCGGTAAACCCGCCGTGCCTGCTCCGACAATTCCAGCTCAGGGTCGGCTGCCATCGGAAATTCACCCGCGCGCGCAAAGATTGCCGCCTCGCCCTTGCCATTGACGTCGGGCTCGTTGTGCACGGCAATCATCGCCTGCGTCATCAGGTTCGCAAGCGCCGGGTGCAGATCATCCCGCACCACCAGAGCCGTCCGCGTCGCGACGAGCGCGGTATCGGTTGGCGGCACGTTCTTGGCAAAATTCACCAGCCCCTGCTTTAAGATCAGCGGCGACAAAAACGGAAACCGCTGCGAATATGCCTCCGCCTGGGCCAGGTTCACGAGCTTGACATGGGGCGAATTGAATAGCCGCTGGATGGTTTTGGCCCCGGCGGCCAGCACCAGGAAACCGGCTTCCGCCCGCCCGCTCTCCAATTCGTCCACGTAGTCGGGCAACTCCATGTTGACGAGCTTGGCATTCTCGCCCGTCACATCGTTAGCCGCCAGCATGCGCACGGCGAGATTGTTCGTACCGCCACCCGCAGGCCCGACCAGCACCCGCTTGCCCGCGAGATCGGCGATCCGCTCGACCTTCGCATCCACGTTGGCGAAAATCCACAGCGGCTCATACATAACCCGGCCCAGCGAGCGGAGCCCAGACGTACTCTTCTCGTTGACGATCCCGCCCTGCAAAAAGCCCAAGCCCACCCCAAAGCCGGGATCGCCCAGCATCTTGAGATTGTCGAACGAGCCGCCGGTTTCGCGGATGTCGAGCGTAACGCCATTCTTGGCGAGATAGGCCTTGTAGCGTTCGGCAAGCGCAAAATACGGGCTGCCTTTCGTCGCCGCGGCGATGCTCATCCGGCTCGGCGGCGGCGGCTCAATGAACTGGATCGCCGCCCAAAACGCAAATGCGACCAATGCCAGCACCGGCAGCGCAAACAGCACCATCGCCCGCACATTTCCCGCCGGTGTCAGTGCCTTCATGCCGATCCCCGCCCCGTTTCACTGTCCATGCCCGAGTAGGGCTACCCCACCTATCTGCCAATGACGACCTCACGGTGACACCCCCTACCGCTCCTCGAACTTGTTTTCATCGAGCCCGAGCATCTCCCACGTCATCTTCATGTGCTTGGGCATCGGCGCCGTGACGTCGATCTTCTTCGTTCCATCCGGATGCGGCAGGATCAATCGCCGCGCATGCAGATGGAGCTGCCCATCGACACCGGCGTCCGCCAGCACCGACCGTCCCTCGTGCAACTGGTCTTGATACTTGGGATCGCCCACAATCGGGTGCCCGATCATCGCCATGTGCGCGCGCAACTGATGCTGACGCCCCGTGACCGGCTTCAAGCTCACCCACGCAACTTTGTGCGCACACCTTTCGATCACGGAGTAATGCGTCGTCGCGTGCATGGCGACATCCTGTTCACCGGGCTCGGCCTTGCGCACCCGGTCCTCGCCGGCCGCATTGGTACCTTTGACGAGAGCCGCCTCGATCTTGCCCTGTAGCGGCTTGGGCACGCCGTTGACCAGCGCCCAATAGGTCTTGGCCGCGCTCCGGCTCTGGAACGTCTTGCCAAGCTTCGCCGCTGCATCCCGCGTCTTGGCGACGAGCAGCACGCCCGTCGTATCCCGGTCCAGCCGGTGCACCAACCGCGGACGATCCCCGAACCGGTCGGCCATCCCAGCCAGCATCCCGTCGATGTGGTGGCGCGTGCCGGTCCCGCCCTGCACCGCTATGCCGAATGGCTTGTTGAGAACGAGCACCTGCTTGTCCTCATACAGGATCATCGCTTCAATAGCGTCGCGGTCGGCCTTGCTCGACCCGGCCGCCTTCATCGCAGCCTGTAGCGGCGCGTTTTCCTTCTTCGGCAGCCGCACGACCTTGGGCACGCGGATTTGCGCACCGGCTTCCACCCGCTCCTTGGCCTCGACCCGTTTCCCATCAACCCGCACTTGGCCCGACCGCAATAGCTTCTGCAGATACCCCTGGCTCACGTCGGGGAAATGCTGCCGGAACCACCGGTCGAGCCGCTGCCCGGCATCGCCTTCCACCACCTCAATCGTTTCGACCTTGTCGTTGGCTTTGGGGCTTACGCCCGCTTCCGTGGTCATGACCATACTGCCTTTGCGAGCGCCAATCCGGCATACAATGCAACGATCGATAACCCGACCGATCCTGCGATGTAGAAAGCCGCAGCCGCTGTTTGTTTCGTTTCAAGCAGATTCGACACGTCCAGCGAAAATGCCGAAAACGTCGTGAACCCGCCAAGAATTCCAGTCGCCAGAAACGTGCGAACGTCGGCGGAATTGTCAAACCGCAGCGCAACCAGCGTGACCACGAGGCCCATCGCGAAGCTGCCCGCGATATTGATCGCAAACGTCCACCACGGGAAGCCCATGCCGAGCACGCGCATCATGCCCATCTGAACGAGATAGCGCGCACCCGCGCCGACCCCGCCTCCAAGTGTCGCTAAAACCAGCAATCGCATGCCCGCCCGCCCAAATAATGCGCCAGCGCCGACCTATACGCCTCTATTGCTGCATGTGCAAAGATTGGGGAAGCCGGTTAATGCGGCATCGTCTCCAGCGGAAACGGCGTCGGCTCCCACAGGTGCTCGATCTTCAAATTCCGCACCGTCTGCGCCTCCCACGCATGCAGCAACGCCGCCATCCCGGCCCGGTCATCGGCCGCAAGCAAGCGGCAGAGTTGTTGTGCCCGCCCTAACTTATCCTTTCCATCTGAGTCCCATCCGTCGGTCTCTAGAAGCCAGCGTGCAATAGGGTCCGCACATCGCAATCTGGCGGCAGTAAAATCACCTAGCGCAACGTCCATAATCATTTGGTGATGGGGTTGATCGAAGAGCAGATGACGCGCTTTGTTTTGGGACACAAAGTTGAGATAGGTGTGTAGTGATGTCATCGCTCTAAGCTGCGGGAGAGCATTCGTCTCGATTTCTTCGCAAAGTATGGGGACCGCATCAGGTTTCGACCATTTCCAATTGCCGTGCGATTTTCGGAACAGTAACTCTCCCCAGGTCAGATGTGCCCATGTTGTGAGCTCAAAGAGATGCATGGCAAACCAGCGCGGATTGAAAGCATCAGCAATGCCAGTGCGATCAATTAGGACCGCTCGCAATACATGTGTAACGGGCTTAACCACAATATATCGACCGACGAGTGCGAGATCGGGGTGGCGCTCAAGGAGCGGCGTCAGTTCACGTCTTATTTGTGCAGCAGTTGTCATCACCTGGGCCTTGTCTCGATCACGATGATCCGCTGGGTCAGTTTGAACCGGCTATGCACTTCGCTAGCAATTTCCGCCGAACGCGCTACGCTCAAGCCACTTTTTCCAGTCTTTATGTCGTACACGCACACAGTGCCATTCTCTACGTTTTCGAGAACATCAATTCGCACCGAACCGCGTTCCCCGTAGCCGGCATCCCGAGACTTTATATACGATGTTTCCGCAAGGAAATTGGGATCGCCCAACCCTCTAATTTGCTCCTTCAAATTCTCATGAACGGCTGTACCATAGCGCGTTGCCGACCACCACGTGTTGCCTTCCCGCGTTGTAACATCGGCGGCATAGTCCGTGCGCTCTTGCACTTCGGCATGTCGCGGACAAGCCGCATCGGTCTCGTCCCTGCTCAGTTGTCCGACCCAAATCGCGGCTTTGTCAGGTGTTCCGCCCGGTTCATATTCCCGGGCATTGAAGCTGAATACAGCTGTCTGGTCTGCGCTGTTCTGCCCGGACATCCAGACGAACAAATAGGCTGCTGCCTCGACCGTCTTTTCCGCCGCATAGCCTTGCGCCAATACGGGCTGCACCGTCGCTTCCGGCAATGCCCCGTCCCGCGTCCACGTCGCCGCCGACAGCGCTTCGCCGGTCGCACCATCGCGAATGGTCTGAGTGTCTCCCGACCGCTCGAACACCGTCCGCGTGCCGTCCGGCGTCGTGACCGTGTGCCGCTCGTTCCATCCCGCGCTATCGGGCGGGTTGACTTCCGATTGGATCTCGCTCCCATCCCGGTTCGAGATGACCTGCTCCGAAAGCGCCCCCTCGCCGTCGTAAGAACTGGCCACACTCGCCCACGATTCCTCGCCGGTCTCATCGGTCACAAACGTATCGCCGCCGGGGTCTCCAACAAGAAGCCCGCCCCCGCCGCCTCCCCCGGTTGGACGTGTCCACCGGCCATGATCGTCGCGCGGCTGGTTTGGGTTGAATTTCAGATGCAGCCTCAGTACGGCAGCGCGGAGCCGCAGGTAGGCCAGATCGCACAATGTCTTCAAAAGATGCGCGCGTATTTCGGCGTCGTGGTCGTGATGTTGCCACGTCATTCTTGCGTCCCGCACTCGAGCCAAACCGGCGTCAGTGTGGGAGCGCCCCAGACGGCGGGGATAACTATTTCCAAGTGGATACAACCCAGGCAGCGTCAGCTTTGCACTAGGCGCAGCCCTTGGCGCGCTGTAAGACGGCGGCAATTCCCTTAAGCGGCCATACTTATGGCCGAAGCGCCGAAGAGGCGCCGGCGCGAGCGCCGGACCCAAAAGCTCGGACCTCCTTCAGGTCAGAGCTTTTGCAACAAGAGAGGACTTCAGATGTTCGACCCCGAAAACCCGCCCGAAATCATCGCCAGCGCGTGGCTGAACGTCGAAAAGCCAATGTCGCTCAAGGCGTTGCGCGGCAAGGTCGTGGTCATGGCCGCCTTCCAGATGCTCTGCAAAGGGTCGAACAACCACGCGCTGCCGCAGATGACGCGCCTCTCCCGCAGCTTCCAGCGCGACGAAGTCGAGATCATCGGTCTCCACATGGTGTTCGAAAAGCATGACGAGATGACGCCCAAAAAGCTCGCCGAGTTCGCGACCGAGCACGACCTCGATTTCCCCATCGCCATCGACAAGGCCGGCAAGCACCCGCTCGAAGACCTGCCGCTGACCATGGCCGCCTACGAGATCCAGGGCACGCCGACCATCCTCCTGTTCGACCGCCAGGGCCGTCTGCGCCGCCACTACCTCGGCCAGGTCGATGACCTGCGCCTGGGAGCCGAGATCATGGCGCTCGCCATGGAAGACGCAAAAGCTCCCCGCGAAGCCTCCATCGCCGTCGAGCGCCGCCTCCATGCCACGCTGTCCGACCCCCACGACCACGATCACCACGGCCACGACCACGTTCACGGGCCTGGCTGCAACCACGGTCACGACCACAGCCACGAAGCGCACGTCCACGGTCCCGGTTGCAATCACGACCATGATCACCACAGCCATGATCACGGCCACGTCCACGGTCCGGGCTGCAATCATGACCACGACCATGCGCCCGACCCCAAGAAGGCCGTCGCCGACGCAGTTAAAGCCCAACTTCGCGGCAAAAGGTAAGCCGATGGCTGATCGCAAAGTCCCGGCAAAGAAAGTAGCGGCACCAGCCAAATCCCAGGTGGCCGCCGAGACTGCAGCCGTCTTCCCCAAGAAGACCATCGCGCTCGTCTACGATTTCGACGGCACGTTGTCGCCAAAGCCGATGCAGGAATACTCGCTGCTGCCAAAGCTCGGCGTCGAGCCCGAAGCCTTCTGGGCCGAAACCAACAAGATTGCCCGCGAGCAGCAGGCCGACCCGCTCATCACTTACATGCACCTCATGTACAAGAAAGCCCGCGCCGCCAACCTGCGCATTGACCGCGCCGATCTCGTAGCTCTTGGCCGCGACGTCGAACTGTTCCCCGGCGTTGAAGATTGGTTTGCCGAAATCGCCAAATACATTGCCATCCGCAACGAAACCGAGGGCGTTACGCTGCGCCACTATATGATTTCGTCCGGCCTCACCGAGATCATCGAAGGCACCAGCATTTACCCGCACTTTCAGAACGTGTTCGCCTCGGAATACTGGTTCGACGCCTACGACGTGCCCTACCCCAAGCGCGTCATCACCGACACCGGCAAAACCCAGTACCTGTTCCGCATCAACAAGGGCGTCGAGGATCTGGGCCAGACCATCAACCAGCACATGCCCGAAACCGCGCGACCGATCCCGTTCTCGAACATGATCTACTTCGGTGATGGCGACACGGACGTGCCATCCATGGCCGTCATGCGCAAAAGCGGCGGCCACGCCATCGCCGTCCACGGCCCCAGCGACGTCCAGCGCAATAAATGCGTGGACCTGTTCAAAGCCAATCGCATCGACTTCTTCGCGCAGGCCGACTATCGCCGCGGCTCGCAACTGTTCAGCCGCACCTGCCTTCTGATTGACCGCATCCTTGCCGACATCCGCGTCCAGGAAGAAATGTGGACCATCAGCCAGGACATCTAACCAGTAACGCGCTGTTCTTCTTCTTCTCCGGAGAAGATGCCCGGAAGGGCAGATGAGGGGTGCCTTCACTAAACTTCGCCGCCAAGCCCCCTCACCCTAACACTCTACCCAGGGGAGAGGGGATAGCGCAGAATTCTAACAACGAGACCAGAACATGCCGTCAAATCGCCAAGCCCTCATCGACATCATCAAGGCCCGTTCGTTCTCGACCGGCGCGGAAATGAAGCTCGCCTCTGGCCGCACCTCGAACTTCTACTTCAACATGAAGCCGGCGATGCTGCACCCGCAAGGCGCCCACCTCATCGGCACCCTCATCTTGGAGGCCATTGCCAACGACAGTGCCGACCTGGTCGGCGGCCTCGAAATGGGCGCGGTTCCCATCGCCACCTCTGTCAGCACGGTCAGCTTTGCGCAAGGCAAGCCGGTCCCCGCCTTCTTCGTGCGCAAGCAAGCCAAGGAACACGGTACCCAGGCCATCATCGAAGGCCTCGCCAAGGGCGAATCCCTCGCCGGCAAACGCATTGTCATCGTTGAAGACGTGACCACCACCGGCGGTTCATCCCTCAAAGCCGTCGAGGCAGTGAAGGCCGCCGGCGGCACCGTCGTCCGCGTCGTCACCGTCGTCGACCGTCTGGAAGGCGCCGCCGAAATGTTCGCCGCCGCAGGCCTGCCCTTCACCCCCATCCTGACCGCCGCCGACTTCAAGGGTTGAATGCTGGGTGGGTGTTCGGCAAGCACAGCGCCACCAGCGCGAGCGCCAGATTCAAAGGATTTCACCTCTTTCAGATCGATGCCTTTGAAATCGAGAGAGCCGCTTTCCTCCCCTCCAATCCCGCACTATGATAAGCCCTATGTTTTGGAACCGTTGGCGACCTCGCATCTTGGGGCAGCGGCCGCGTGTTTTTTCAGCACGCCGCTCGTGGATATCCGGTTTGGGTATTTGGAAGGATCAGTCACGGATGGCTGCACGCGATCAGTTCATGGTCGAGATCACGCCTCAGGTGCTGCTGAAAGCCTATAGCTGCGGTATTTTCCCGATGGCGGAAGCCGCCGACGACCCGGCGCTCTATTGGATCGAGCCGCAGCAGCGCGGCGTGCTCCCGCTCGACCAAATCCACCTATCGAGCCGCATGGCTCAAACCGTCCGCAACACGCCCATGCAAGTCCGCATCGACACTGATTTCGCTGGCGTCATTGACGGTTGCGCCGCTTCGCGTCCCGGACGGCGGACCACCTGGATCAACAACCGGATTCGCCAGCTTTACGGCGAACTGTTTGCCGAAGGCCATTGCCACACCGTCGAAGTCTGGCAGGACGATAAACTCGTCGGCGGCCTCTACGGCGTCGCGCTCCACGGCGCGTTCTTCGGCGAGAGCATGTTCTCTTACGTCCGCGACGCCTCCAAGATCGCGCTCATGCACCTGTCCGCACGCCTGATCCACGGCGGGTTCTCGCTGCTCGACACCCAGTTTGTAACTGAACACCTGCGCCAGTTCGGCGCGATGGAAGTCGACCGGACCGAGTTCCACCTCCGCCTCGAAGTCGCCCTCCAGCGCGAAGCCAACTTTCTGGCGTTGCCCAAAGACGCGTCCCCACGCCAAATCGTGGACATCATCCAGCGTGCGAAGAAACCGTCTTAGGTTATGTCCCATGATTGGGAATGAATCAAAATTGAACCGCTTGCCGCCGAGTAAATAGAGCAGCAAGCGGCAAAACATTTTGGACAATAGTCTGCGCTTGCGAATATGGAGTGCAGGCTATCTTCGGCCTGATTAGTTCGAGCTTTTCGTGAGAACTTCGAATTTGGCGCCTTCAATCTTGGCGCATTCGGCCGCCGTCATTTCCAAGAAGCCTTGACCCTTGCAGGCGTTCTGGCCCTTGCAGGCATTCTTAGCCGTCTTGCAGGCCCCATGGCCTTTGCAAGCGCTGGCGCCCATACAATGGCCCTTCGCTTCATCGGCGGCGAATGCGGGCAGCGCAGCAGCACCGGCCAGCATCAAAGCAGCAGCTGCAGCAGCGATCGCGGCACCGGACTTGACGGGATAATTCATAGCAAAAACCTCCAAAGACTGATTTGAAAACGTCTGATCGGTCAAACAGTTCTGGCTTGCCTGAAATGCTGACCTGAATGGAGTACGGAAGAAAAATCGCGAATGTTTCGCAGGCTGCTGAAAATTTTCTGGAGCCATCGGAAAAAGGCACGCAGCTAGCCGGGGAGCGCTGCTCGGCAGCGTTGGCTTTGGATCTGCGGCAATCGTGCAGCAATGAACGATTTTTTGGGACTTGGTTAACAGAGAATCAATGCAGCCTGATCTTCAGTATGCATGCATGCTGTAGGTTTTAAACCAAATCCCCAAAATCAGCAATTGAACCCGTCTCTTGCCAGAGGCGGCTGGGGCCCCAGAAATCCAGCAATTTGAAGCCGGATTTGCAAGCCCATTGCTAGGCTGAGGGAGCGGCCGGACGTCAAATAGGTAAATTTTCGTGCCCAAGATCGGTCAAATCCGTGTCCGATCCGGCAGGCTTCTCTACTGCTTTAGTGTAACGATTTCTTGAGGCTGATTAGGGCATTCCGATTACATATTGAACCCCAACCGCTCAGAAAAAATTGCACCGAGCTAATCTCAGGCCTCACTATGAAGAGCTTTGTCGAAAGCGAAAAAGGAACCGTTGCCGTAGTCACCGCCCTAGCCGTCACTGCACTTATGATGTTCGTCGGTATGGCACTCGACTATTCTCGAATTCTGACCGCGCGCGCCGCCGGTCAGCACGATCTTGATGCCGCCACGCTTGCAGCGCTTAGCGGCAACACAGATGCCGAAGCTACGCAGATCGCAAACCAATACCTCAGTGCGAACAAATACAGCTGGGGGAACGTGGCGGTCGCTCGCTCCTTGGTAAGCGGGTCTTATCATGTGCAGGCCGCAGGAACGGTCGAGATTCCAACCCCGTTCCTGGCATTTGCTGGATTTCGCACCATGAAGGCTGTGATCAACTCGGAATCAGCCATGCAGCAGACACCGACGAGTGCTGTTCTGGCCTCAACCTCATCGTTCGGCTGGTCTACCAAGAAGATGAACATCCACACGGTATCGGATGGCGTCGACAAAATCGTTTTCAGCGCGGCTTACACTCCGACCGACCTGAATGGAGCTGGAGGTCGCGGTACGGGAACGACGATCCTAACGCCAGCCGATGGTGCCGCTAGCTTTGGTGCCTATTCGTCAATGTACATGGAGCTCATCGTCCAGGACTATGGTGGAGCCGTGACCACGTTTCGCTCGGATGATCCCAGCACGGCGTCGCAGCTCTATGTAAGCGGCCAGCGTTTGCCTACGGGCCAAACCTACACGATAGATCAGATGCTTCCCTGCGGGAAGCCGGTGAGCATTGCCTGGGAAGACAGTCTGCGGCCCGAGGAATGGGGAACCCAGGACATGTTATTGACTGCCGCGCCAACGTGCGGAGCCACGCAAGCCGGTGCCCGCCGTTTGGTACGTTAACGTGAAATGGCCGGGCGCAGAAATGCTGTCCAAAATCACCCAAAAAGCCGGGGGAGATGCGGTTGGCCGGAATGCGCAATAGAGCTTGCCCCGGCTACTCGCTCGCTTTCAAATACTTTTCTAGCCAATGGATATCGTACAGCCCATTGGCGATATCGGGCTGGCGGATCAGTTCATTGAACAGCGGAATGGTCGTCTCGATCCCGTCGATAACGAATTCCGATAGCGCACGCCGCAATCGCATGAGGCATTCGTTGCGCGTTTTGCCGTGCACGATCAGCTTGCCGATGAGGCTGTCGTAATAGGGCGGGATGCGATAGCCCTGATAGACGCCGCTATCGACGCGCACGCCAAGTCCGCCGGGCGGGTGCCAATAGGTAATCTGGCCAGGCGAGGGGCGGAAAGTGCGCGGGTTTTCCGCGTTGATGCGGCATTCGATGGCGTGACCCGAGAAGGTAATCTCGTCCTGCGTCACCGAGAGCGAGCCGCCTGCCGCCACACGGATCTGTTCGAGCACGAGGTCAAGCCCGGTCACCGCTTCCGTCACGGGATGCTCAACCTGCAATCGCGTATTCATCTCGATGAAATAGAACTCCCCGTCCTCGTACAAAAATTCAATCGTACCCGCGCCCCGATACTTGAGTTTGCGCATCGCATCGGCGCAGATTTCGCCGATCTTTTTGCGCTGGGCCTCGTTGAGCGCTGGCGAGGGCGACTCTTCCAAAATCTTCTGGTGACGGCGTTGCAGCGAACAATCGCGCTCGCCCAAATGAACCGCATTGCCCTTGCCATCACCGAACACTTGAATCTCGATGTGGCGGGGCTTCTGGAGATACTTTTCGATATAAACGGCGTCGTCGCCGAACGCAGCCTTAGCTTCCGACCGCGCGGTGGCGAGCGCCAGGCCCATTTCAAGTTCGGTGTGGGCTACCTTCATGCCGCGCCCGCCGCCCCCGGCAGCAGCCTTCACGAGAACCGGATAACCCATCCGGCCGGCAACTTCGTGCGCTTGGGCTTCCGTCGTCACAGCGCCGTCCGAACCCGGCACGCAGGGAATACCGAGCTTTCGCGCGGTATCTTTGGCGGCGATTTTGTCACCCATGATGCGGATGTGTTCCGACGTGGGTCCAATGAACGTCAGATTATGCTCTTCGAGAATTTCGGCAAACCGTGCATTCTCGGACAAAAATCCATAACCGGGGTGGATCGCGTCCGCCCCCGTGATTTCGCACGCAGCCAGCAGGCGCGGAATGTTGAGATAGCTCTCGGACGCGGGCGGCGGCCCGATGCACACGCTTTCGTCGGCGAGCCTCACGTGCATCGCATCTGCGTCGGCAGTCGAATGGACGGCAACGGTCGCAATGCCGAGTTCCTTGCAAGCGCGCTGAATGCGCAATGCGATCTCGCCACGGTTCGCGATCAGGACTTTATCGAACATTGCGAGCTTACTCGATGATCATGAGGGGTTCGCCGAACTCGACGGGATGACCGTTTTCAAACAGGATGGCAGTGACCGTACCAGCCTTCGGCGCCGGGATCTGGTTCATCGTCTTCATCGCTTCAATGATCAGCAACGGATCGCCGACTGCCACCCGCGAGCCGATATCGACAAACATTGCAGCGCCCGGCTCCGCCGAGCGATAAGCGGTACCGACCATCGGCGATTTCACGGCACCTGGATGCTTGGCCGGATCGCTCGGGGCAGCAGCAGCGGCCGCAGCCGGAGCAGCGCCCGCCGGAGCCGCATGCGCAGCCATCGCGGTGGCCGCAATATGAAGCGTGCGCGCCACGCGGACCTTGAGACCCGACTTCTCGATCTCGATTTCGCTCAAGCCCGTTTCGTTCAACAACGCGGCGAGGTCGCGGATCAACTTCTGCTCGGCGCTATCTTTTTCGTTCCCGTCTTTGGCTGCCATGCCGTGTTCGTCCCTGTCACTGAAATTGCGGTTGCCAAACGTCAGATGTGGTCGGCGATGGCTTCAATCGCCAGTTCGTATCCGCGCGCACCCAATCCGCAAATGACGCCTTTGACGCCAAGCGAAATGTAGGAATGATGCCGGAAAGCGTCGCGCCGGAAAATATTGGAAAGATGAACCTCGATCGCGGGCAGTTCGGCGGCCTGAAGCGCATCCAAAATTGCGACCGACGTATGCGTATAGCCGCCCGCGTTGATGATGATCCCCGCCGCCTTCCCGCGCGCTTCCTGAATCCAGGTGATGAGTTCGCCTTCATGATTGGATTGGCGGAAATCGATAGCCAAGCCCATCTTTTCGGCGCGCGCCTGCGTCCGGCGGCGAACGTCATCAAGCGACTCCTTGCCATAAACGGCAGGCTCGCGGACGCCCAGCATATTCAAATTTGGTCCATTGAGGACATAGATAAGTTTTGCCATCGCCGACCCGTCTAACAGCTTTATCGCAACAGCGAAAGTCGCATGCGGCAATGATTAACAGCGGTCAATGATAACCAAAAAGGGCAACGCCCCCCATTCAGCAGTATTTGCACCCGGTCTTGCGGAGGTCGGCGACGGCATCGGCCACGACGGTGACCAGATTCTCTGGGGCGCCGGTAATGACGGTTGATCCCAGAACAAACGTCGGTGTCCCGTCCAATTTGAGACGGTCGGCGAGTCTGAACGAACTGTCGAGATCTGCTGTGATGCTTGGGTTGCGCATGTCGGCGGCCAGCTTGGTCATGTCGAGTTTGAGTTTCGACGCAACCTCGAGCGCGACAGCTTCGTTGACCATAACTTTCGTTTCCATCAAAGCGGTGTGCAGCTCAAAAAACTTGCCCTGCATATGAGCTGCTAAGGCGACACGCGCGGCTTCCGCTGATCCAGCGCTTAGAATGGGGAATTGTTTGAATGCGATCCGCAACTTCGGGTCTTTGATGACCATTTGTGCGATCTCGCCGGCGCTTTTTTTGCAGTATCCGCAATTGTAATCGAAGAACTCCACGAGCGTGACGTCGCCTTGGGAATTGCCAACGCTCGGCGTTGTTGCGTCGTGATACAGTGCATATGCGTTGGCCCGGACGATTTGGGCCTTTTCGGAATCGGTGACAACGGGGAGGTTGTTGGCCGGCTGAACCAGATTGTTGACAGGTTGGGCCGCGATGGGAGCCGGTTGCTTCGCTGCAGGCCTTGTGAGGAACACCGCTAGAATTGCCAATCCAGCAACGCCGACGCTCGCGCGAAGCTTATAGCGGCGGAGAATCCGGCTGAGGATCGACTGCGTCCGTTGCAACAACCCTTGCCGGTTCCATCGTGTGGCGACGATCGCCGCAACAAGGTCCGCAGTATCGCGCTTGAACCGTTCATGGGCGACGTCATGTTTTTGATGCATGACGAGATCGCCGATTTCCGGCGGAAGTTCTGCGGCGCGGGGCATCGGTGGCATGGCCCCGTCCCGGCCGGCACGCACGGGAATGACAATCATGTCGCGAGCGATGGCCGCCGCGATTTCTTCGCGAACAAAGTCTCGTTCACCCGATGCGTCCCGCTGCTTGAGCAACTCCATCCACCGGGGGCCCATGATCGCGATCAGCACATCACACGTATCAAGCGCCCGTGACAGCTCCTGGTCGAACCGCTGTCCGACCAGAAGATTGTCGATGTCCATAAACACCTTGGACTGGCCAAAATGGCCAGCCAGTGCGTCACGAACGCCGCGCGCATCACCGGGAACGTCGTCCCGTCGATAGCTAACGAAAATCTTTCCGGCCATCATCAACCGCCCACGCTTCATTTGAACATGAGCGTGTAGAGATTTCGCGCGCCCGTGTCACGTAGTCAGCCTACGCGTTGTGGGCGGCATAGCCAAGTCAGCATACCGCTGGGGTCAGCAGACCTTACAGCCACCTTTACGAATTTCGGTCAGCGCGCCGGCCAGCTGGTCCGGGGGAATGTAGCCGGGGAACACCTTGGTGTCGGCCATGAAGCCCGGCGTGCCGTCGATGCCGAGCGTGTGCGCGATCGCGATGTTCTGCTTGATCGCGGCGTCGATGGCAGGCGCGGCCATATCCTTCTTCAGTCGCTCGACATCAAGCCCAACTTTTTGGGCAATCTTGTAAAGGTTCTCGTCGGTCACACGCTTTTCGTGCATGAGAGCAACATGGAAGTCGAGATACTTGCCCTGCGTGACTGAAGCCATCGCGGCCTTGGCGGCTGTGACCGACGTTTCTCCGCCGAAAACGGGCAGTTCTTTCATGATGATGCGGACGTTGGCATCCTTCTTGGGCAGCACCACGAGTTCATCGACCGCCTTCTTGCACCAGCCGCAGTTGTAGTCGAAGAATTCGACGACCGTCACGTCGCCCTTGGGGTTGCCGAACACGAAGTCGGCCGGGGCGGCAAAGATCGACGCTTTATTGTCCACGATGAACTTCTCGTGCGCCGCCGCGCGCTGCTCGGTTTCCTTTTTGTCGAGCGCCTGAAGCGCTTCAGCGACGATCTGCGGATTGGTGAGGATATAATTTCGCACTACCTCCTCGATCGATTTTTTCTGCTCTGCAGAAAAATCAGCGGACGCAGGCTTGGCGTCCTGGGCTTTGGCAATCGGACCAGCGGCGAACGCGAGCGCGAAAGCGGCGGTCCCGGCCAATGCGAGTGCGGTCGTGGCGCGGAGGCGGATTTTAGACATCGGGGCGTAGGCTCCTGCAGCGTTCAAGTCGGTGGATGTGGGTGCGATAGCCGGATTCTCGTGTCAAGACGGAGTTGCCGGTCCTGGCGTTACGATTCTGGTTTATAATTGATGATGTCGTCGGTCTTTATCCAGTCCGGCGAACCCGGCGTCAGCTTCATCTGAGCGCGCTTGGCAAAAATCTGCGCCTTCTTGAGGTCGCCTTCCTGGAACTCCGCCTGGGCCTGAGCAGCGTCCGCCTCGGGCCCCTTGCCCTGCTTATAATACGCTGTCGCAAGCAACCGGTATGCGCGCGGATTCTGGTCGTCGATCAACGATTTACGCAACATATCGACCGCCTCGTTGGTGGAGGTGGGATCTCCAGACGCCATCAAGCTATCCGCAAGCTGCACCCGGATCAGCATGGAGTCTGCGGCTAGCTTCAGCGCCTGCCGCAATGGCGCAATCGATTCCTGCTTGCGGCCAGCGCGCGTCAGGATGTCGCCCTTCACCTCGTAGAACCACGGATTATTCGGCTGATCGCGGATCAGACCATCCATATCCGCAAGCGCCGCTTCAAGCGCCCCTTCCCCGCCTTTGAAGAACTTGGCGAGCGCGCGCGCATACCGCGCCGGCAGCGTCGTGTTGGTGACCGGATAGCGGCTGTTGATGGTGGTGGGCCGTTCCAGATACCCCGACAGTTTCGCCCGCATCAGATCGTGACGCAACTGCAACGCGGTATCATCCTTCGTATTGTAGTATGCGCTGCTCTCCACGAGCTTGCGCAGCCGCGCCAACCGGTCCGTCGCCACCGGATGGCTCCGCACGAACGCATCCTGTTGGGCGTCAGAAATATATTCCTGCTGGGCAAATCGCTCGAACGTCTCGAGCATGCCGCGGCCCGATTGCTTGGTGCCTTCCAGCAACTTCAAACCGGCCTGATCCGCCGCCGATTCCTGCTGCCGCCGCTCGGCAAGCAGCCCGCGCTGGATCATCTCCCCGCCGCCGAACATGACGCCCTGACCGGCTCCGCCAAGTTCTTTGTTGCCGCCCGCGCCGCCCGCAACCATGAGCCCGATGCCCAGAATTTGCATCAACAGCGCGCGGGTTTGATCCTTGGCGATGCGCGATCGCAACGCCGCCATGTGCCCGCCGGTAATATGGCCGGTTTCGTGTGCGATAACCCCAATCACCTGATTGGGCGTGTCCGACTGCATCAGCGCGCCGGTGTTGACAAACACCGACCGTCCATCGACCACGAACGCGTTGAAGCTGTTCTCGTTCACAATCCGCATCTGGACGCGCTGCGATCCAAGTCCAGCGGCCTTGAACAGCGGCTTGGCATAATCGCTCAACACCGCTTCGATCTCGCTGTCGCGAATGAGCGGCAATCCTTGCGCTGAGACCGCAACGCTCGACGCAAGTACGCTGGCCGCGACCACCGCACTCAAGGTCAGATTGCCGAAAGCCCGCGAATTAGCGGGCTTTGGCCGCGCACCGTTAGAAAAGCCCAGCATATGATCCATGTGCAGTTTCAGCATGAAGGTCCCGAAGGTTTACGCAACCTATGGAGCGCTATAGACCCCGTCAACGCACGAAATCCGTTGCGCGGATCGCTTTTTTGCATGAACGAGCCGCGAGAATAGGGCAACACGTGGGCAAAGAGCCGTCACGGCCCGTTAGGTGCACATCCATGGACTCGAATTCATCTTCCAGCCGAATGATAGCCGCCCTGCACGCCTCGCAGCGTTCCGGCATTGCTAGCTTCATCGTCATGGACGTGATGCGCGCCGCAGCCGCCATGGAAGCCGCAGGCCGCCACGTCATCCATATGGAAGTCGGCCAGCCCTCGACGCCGGCGCCAAAAGCTGCCCGCGAAGCCGTCAAACGCGCCCTAGATACCGAGACCCTTGGCTACACTCTGGCGCTGGGCAACGAACCCTTGCGGGAACGCATCGCCCAGCACTATCGCGAAACCTACGGGGTCTCGGTCCCAGCCAACCGCATCATCGTGACGGCCGGATCGTCCGCCGCCTTCGTGCTGGCCTTCCTCGCAGCCTTCGACGCAGGCGACCCTGTCTTGCTGCCGGACCCCGGCTACCCTTGCTACCGCCACATCCTCTCCGCGCTGGGCCAAACTCCGGTGATGATCGAAACCGGCCCGCATACCCGCTGGATGCCCACGCCCGATCAGGTCACCGCCGCCGCACGCCAATCCAAGGCGCGCGGCCTCCTCATCGCCAGCCCCGCCAACCCAACCGGCACCGTCGCCGAACCAGATCGCTTGGCCCAGATCGCCGCCACCTGCGCCCGGGAAAACCTCTGGTTCATATCCGACGAAATCTACCATGGCCTCGTCTACGGCACGCCCGCTGAGACCGCGCTCGCCCACAACGACGACGCCATCGTCATCAACTCGTTCTCGAAATACTTCTCCATGACCGGCTGGCGCATCGGCTGGATGGTCGTCCCCGAACGCCTCGTCCGCCCCATCGAGCGTCTGGCGCAAAACCTCTATATCTCCCCGCCCGCCGTTGCCCAGGTCGCAGCGCTTGGCGCGTTCGATGGCATCGACGAACTTGAAGCCAACCGCGCTGTCTACGCCGCCAACCGCGAGTTGCTCCTGAACGAACTGCCCAAAGCTGGCTTCCCCTCTATCGTTCCAGCCGACGGCGCATTCTACCTCTACGCCGACATCACGGACCTCGGCGGCGACAGCCTCGCCTTCGCCAAGCGCATGCTGAATGAAACCGGCGTCGCCGCTACCCCAGGCGTTGATTTCGACGCGGCACGCGGCAGCCGGTTCCTCCGCTTCTCCTATTCCGGCAGCACGGCGGACATGGCCGAAGCCGCAAAGCGTCTGAAAGCGTGGCAGCGATGAACCAAAGCCCCCCAAATCCTGCGAACCCCCGCGCCATCACAAGCCTTACCAACGACCGGGTGAAGTTCATCCGCTCGCTCGAAATGCGCAAGGTCCGCAAGGAAACCGGCCTGTTCGTCGCCGAAGGCCTATCGATCCTCATCACCGCCCGTGACATGGGGTTCGATCCGCAGATCCTCGTCTTCCAGGCCGGCACCGCTTCCAGCGGCATCGCCAAAGGCCTCGTCGATCGCACCCTGCGTGCAGGCGGGGAATGCCTCGAAGTTTCCCCCGCCGTCCTCGAAAAGCTGTCAGCCAAAGACAACCCGCAAACCATGCTCGGCGTCTTTGCTCAGGTCTGGACCGATCCGCCCGACCCGCACCATGTGCCCAAATCCGAAACCTGGCTCGCCCTCGAAGAAATCCGTGACCCCGGCAACCTTGGCACCATCCTGCGCACCGTCGATGCGTTCGGCGTCCGTGGCGTCATCCTCATCGGCTCCTGCGTCGATCCGTTCTCGCGCGAAGCCATCCGCGCCACCATGGGCTCGATCTTCGCCGTCCCCCTCGTTCGCATGTCGCGCGAAGCCTTCCTCACCCTCACCAAGGACTGGCCCGGCGACATCGTCGGCACCCACCTCGACGCCCGCGAAGATGTCCGTCACGCCACCCCGCGCGGCCCCGCCCTCGTCGTCATGGGCAGCGAAGGCCCCGGCCTCTCGCACGAACTTGCCAATGCCTGCACCAAGCGCGTCAAAATCCCGATGGCCGGCAAACTCGATAGCCTCAACCTGTCCATCGCCACCGCCATCACCCTCTTCGAATTCCGCAAATCCCATTTGAAACTCTGAGCAAGTAGTAAAGTCACCCTCCCCCAACGTCATCCCGGTGTCCTCGGACTCGAGGCAAAACCAAGAGTCCGGGACCCAAGCAATCATCAAGTGGTGGCAGACCAACCACCCCGTCCTTCAGAGCCCGCCATGCGCATCGACTACCACCGCACCCTAATCGCCGACACCGTGCGCAACGCAGCTTTCCACGCCGCGCTGAAAGCCGTCATCAAACCTGGCATCACCACCGTCGCCGACATCGGCGCAGGCACCGGCCTCCTTGGCCTCATGGCCTCCAAGCTAGGTGCCAAAACTGTCTACCTCTATGAAACCGCCGAAGTCGGCGCGGTTGCCGAGCGCATCCTCAAAGCCAACCGCGCCCGCAATTGTGAACTCTACGCCTGCCACTCGACCGACATGCTCGACCCGCCGCAGGTCGATGTCGTCGTCTCCGAAACGCTCGGCAACTACGCCTTTGAAGAGCACATGATCGAAACCCTCGCCGACGCCCGCAAGCGGTTCCTGAAGCCCGCCGGTGTCGTGATCCCGAGCGTGATCACCCAGTTTGTTTGCCCCGTCATCGCGCCCCGTATCCACGACGAACTCACAGCCTGGGACGGCATCGGCTACGGCCTGGACCTCTCCATCGGCAAAATTATGAGCCTCAACAACGCCTACGTGAGGGTGCTGCAACCTAATGAACTACTCGACAACGGCAGCGCCGCTGTGAGCTGGGATAGGGCCGATTTCGCCAAGGACGCTAAGTCCAACCGCAAAGGCGAAGCCCAGTGGCGCGTCGCCAAACCTCAAACCATCTATGGGTTTGCCACGTGGTGGGAAGCTCAACTCGCCCCCGGCGTCACGCTGTCAACTTCTCCGCTTAGCCCCCGCACGCACTGGGAACAGCTTTACTTCCCGCTATTGGAGCTGGTCAAACTCGCCGCGAGCGAAACCGTCACCGTGTCTTTGCGCTCGCAATCCTCCCAGGAAGGCGGCACCCACCTTGCCTGGACTGCTACCCACCAGGACGCCAAAGGCAAGCAGCAATCCCGCCAGTCGCTCGACCTCGATAAGGGGTACTTGCCGTAACATGCTGCCGGTGGCGTGGTACGAGTTCAACCCACACTCCGTCATCCCAGCGTCATCGCTCGCGATGCGGGGCATCGACGGCTGGGGTCCAAGCATCACGGAATTCTCTGAGCCACGGGGGACTAACATGGCTCGCTGGCCTTCACGTCCCTCAGTCTTAGCGCAGCGCAGCCGCAGCCATCGGCGGATGCGTTTCGGCGGTGATGGTCGTCGGTTTCTGCAAGAAGCGGAACACGTACTTCAGTGCATCCGGCAGCGCCTTAGCGGCGACTTCGGTGCTATGCCCGCCATCGACAACGCGGAATTCGACGTTGTCGCCCTGCAGTTCGAACATGGTCTTGAACAGGAGCGCCGTCTCGAACGCGATGCCGAGTTTGTCGTGATCCCCCGACACGAGGAACATCGGAATGCGGTTGGGCTGGTGCGTGTAGCCATCCATCAAAGCCGGATAATTCCGCGCCTTCCACATGGCCGCATTGAACCCGCCGCTCGCCAGCTTGAACGGCAACTGCGAACGCGCCATCGACTGGGCAGGAGGCAGATCGGAGTAAACGGCAGGACTGAACGCCGCAACCGCAGCAAATTTGTCGGGATACTTCAGCGCAAAGCGCACCGCACCGAACCCACCGGCGGAATACCCGGCTATCGCGCGGCCTTCGCGGGACTCAATCGTACGGAACCTGCGCGCGATGCCGGGAACCAAATCGGCCCAGAACGCGGTCTCGATATTTGCGCGCGGGCTATCGACCCACCAGCACCCGCGGCACTCCGGCATGACGATTAGCGTGGGCGGAATGTCGCCCGCCGCGATCATTTTATCGGCAACCGCTTGAACTTGAATAGCGCTGGTCCACTCGCCCGCATCCCCGCCCGCGCCATGGAGCAGATAAAGCACGGGATAGCGCGCCCGTGTTGCGTCATACCCGTCCGGCACATAGACGACGAAGTTCAGATTTTCAGCCAGGACCGGCGACGGCAGGAAATCGCGGCGCAGTTCGCCCGCCTGAGCGCAAAAGCCCCCCAACGGCAATAAAACGGCCGCGATCACAAGTCTGAGCAACCGGAAATTCAACGCCCACCACTCCACACTGCCGCACAATCAAAGTCACTATCGAAATATTGCAAGGAGAGACCCGCCCTAAACCGGCACTTTATTTCACATGTCAGCACACATGCAAAGTACTACGTTTGACTAAAAATTTGATGCACCGCGCTTACTGTTAGTAAAAGCTTGGTTTAATTATTGCGGTGCATCAATATATCGCGCTCAATTGGGCGGCTTTACTCGCAACCGCTTTTCGAATGCCGCAGCCGCGATCGCGCGTGCCACGTATTCGGCCATGCAGGTATACCCGGCCTCCGTCATGGCGAATTCGTCGGGAGGCCCATCGGCGGCCTTCGACTTTTCCAGCCACTCGCCAACCTCGTATCGCCCGATCCGCAAGACTTTTTCGGCCGTTGCTACCCGGTGAACGCTTTGACGGATCGCCTGATAGTGCGAATCCGAGGCAAGATTGCGGATGAAATGCAGCCCGATGAGAACGACATCGGTGTTGTGTTCTTTGAGCCACCGTACCGTCTCGGTCAGGTCCGCTTCGAATTCTTCCGGTGCGATGTTGGAAAACGCGTCGCTGGTGCCGACCTGCCAGATTACGAGGTCGGGCGGGTTCAATGCGACTTCAGCCTTGATACGCTCTCCCGCATTTTTCGCCAGTTCTCCGGAAATCCCCTGGTCGATGATCGAAATTGCAACACCCTTGAGCGAGGTCTCTAGCATCCGTTGAATAGCGGCATTGTATCCGCCGTTCTGCGGGTCGGCCCCCGCCCGCGCCGATCCGCCGATGGTAAGGATCTTGACCATCTTTCGCTCGCGTAACGCGGTGGAGACCACAGGCAGCGGAACATCACCCCGGATCGTCATCGTCGGTGTAATGCACTCCTTCGAAATCGCGGCTTCGTCGGCAGCCGTCGGGGCGGAAGGCACCGGCGGCGATTGCGCAAAGCAAGCCGTTGCCCACACCGCAAAGGCGGCGAACAGTGCGGTGAGGCGTCTCAGGTGTGCGATCGATCTGACCATTCCGAAACCCATGCGGTTAATCCAAGCAAGACGATACCTCCAAGTACGATGGCCGTGTCGACTCCGACACCGCCCCGTGCCGTAAACCGCAAGATCTGCGCCGCCAGACTGGCGAGTGATCCCACGCAAAACACGTTGAGCGAATTGCGCCCCAACAGCGAGAGATAGGCGTCGAGCGGTCCCGCCCACAGCGCAATCGTTGGATACGCTGCCGACATCACCGCCACCAGCGCCAGAAATTGAATAAGCCGGATTGGTGTCACGAACGTCTTCTGCCCGATAAAGAACAGTCGCGGTTCGGGCAGCCGAGTCGGGTCTGGCCAAAGGTCAAACCAAACAACGCACGCCGCAAAGACAACGACCGGCAGCCCGATCCAGCGCAGCATTGCGATATGGCGGCGTGCCCAGCCGCCCAGTCCATCGCTGCCCGCACAGCTGAACCCGAGCACGAACACAAGCTGCCACGCCAGCGGATTGAACAGCCAGTGTCCCGCCACCGGCCAGCTTGGCACGTGAATACGAAACGTCAGCGTCACCAGATAGATGGCAATCGACAGCGGCAGCAGCACCCCCGGCGCGCTGCGATGGATGAGCGCAATCGCAGGCGCGGCCAGTAGCATCAGCGTCACATACAGCGGCAGAATATCGAAATACCCGAGCTGATGCGTCAGCAGGACGAGCCCGATATGGGCATTGATCGGGTCATAGAACACGGCCGCCGCATTGTGCCATTCAAGCAGCAGCGGATTGTCCAGCGCCCGCGCCGCGCTCGCGAGCATCGCCAGCGCCATCGTCGTGATCAAAATCTGCGCGGCATAGATAATCAACGCCCGCCGTGTCAGGCGGCGCAGCAGCGTGGCCGCTGGCAATTCAGCCGCAGGCTTGCCCATCGACAGGCGGAGCGCCCATCCAGCCAGAAACACGAACAGCTCAGCCGAGTCGGACGGCGAAATGTTGCGATGGGTAAACCGCTCAAAATAGATCCCCGGCACGTGATTGACAAAGATCGTGACGAGCGCAAAGCCCCGCCAGAAATCCACCGCGTTTGCCGCACGTGCCAAAGCTCAAGCCATCCTCTGCCAGCCTGCAGCGAACCCAGAACCCCAATCACTCCATGGTCGCCCTAGAGGCGACCATACAGGGCCACAAATTCGGTCTCTCCCCGCGGTCCCTGGATGGCCGGGTCACGCCCGGCCATGGAGTGGGGGAATCTTTTCTAACTAAAACCGAGAGGACTTTAGACTTTACGGGCAAGGCTGGCCAGCCGCCTTAAATATCCACATCCACCCAAAGCGCGGCGTGGTCGGAGGCGGCGTGGTATGATGACGTCATCTCCGGGTACACTTCCCAGGCTGGCTTCTTGTTCGGCCCCCACACGCCCTTGCGCCAGACGCCGCCCTGTTGCACACGCTCAAACAGCGCCGGTGACAGCAGAATGTAGTCGATCTTTTCCTTCGCCCCGCCGCGCTGATACGTTCCGGGATGCCCGTCGCTCTGAAACGCGGGATGTTCGCTGATATCGCGGAACCCGGCTTCCCGCAGCAGCGGCGCTAACGTTTCGCTGTCGGGCGTATCGTTCAGATCGCCCATGACGGCCATCAAGCTCGCGCCCTCGGTCTTGAGCCGGTTGGTGATCTCGGCGACCCGCGCTGCCTGCGACAGCCGTTTGCGATCCGACGTCTCCTGTGCGCCGTAGCCCTTGCTCTTGAAGTGGTTGACCAGTACCCAAACCATCTGCCCCGACGGAGTAAACACGCCATACTCCGGACAGTCGCGGCTGAAAATCGGATGGCGGCTGCCCTCGGCCTTGTCGTCCACGTGGCTCTTCATCCAGTTGATGACATAGCCGCGCTTGGTCATCAGCCCGACATCGATCCCGCGGTCATCGTTGCCGTCGATCAGCATCGCCGCTTCGAACGGCGCCGCCCCGACCGACGGCAGCAAATGGTTGGACAACTGCACCAGTGCGCTACGGCTCTCGCATTCGACGACCCCCAGCACATCGGGATCAACATCGCGGATCACCTGCGCGGTGTTGCGGGTGGCCGTCTCGTTGATGATCTCCGATTTGAGTTCTAGCCACCCGACCCAGTCGTCGCGCCCGTTGGCTTCAATCGAGGGTCCCGAAAAACGCGAATGCTTGATAAGCTGGCCCCGGTTGGTGCGCAGAATGACGAATTTGCTCTCATTGGTCTTGTCTAGTTCAAGCTCCTTGAGCATTTCGAGAATGCGACCCTTGATCTCGATCGTGTAGACCTGCTCCTCGAACAACTCGTTGAGGGCGGCAAACTTTTCCAGGATCGGACGCCCCTCCGCCCAGGTATCCAGATTAAGCGCCTTGGCACGTGTGAACAGGTTCTCGACGTTATATGAAGCGATCCGCATTCCCTGCCCCGCCGGTTGTTATTTCCAACAGCAAGGCCGTGATTCGATGGGCGCAAATAAGCCCGCAGCTGCCCCAAGATCGGGGAAACCAGCAGGCGTCCACAACAAAGCGAAACGCTATTGTCTCATAAGCAGCTTCACCGCAGCGACGGCGGCTGTCGCGATATCCGTGCCGTGCTTGCTCGCCTTGGCGGCAAGATCGGCACTCTTTTCGGCCCCTAGTGTCAGCACGGTTGCGCCCCCGACAGTCACAGCGATCACCGCAATCGTGACCGTCCATGCTGCCGAATAACCAAGCGCCGTTTTCAGACGGTCCCGCCTCGAACGCTGAATCCACTTGATCGAGTGCACGGTGGGGGCAGCCGTCGCGGTATCGGCCGCAGGCAGTTCCGGAAGTGGCGGCAATTCCGCAGGTTCGGGCACCACCTCGGCAAGCGTCGCAATCCGGTCCGAATACTCGACGAGAGCAGCAGGGGGCTCTTCGCAGCACCGCCGCGGAGCTTTAGACATCAGCCCCGCCAGACGCTTGCAAAGATCTGCTTCGGCTTCGTCGAGCGGAAGCGGCGGCGGTTTCCGGCTCGCTTCATCCGTCAGGGATGGCCGCTTTCGAGCCAGCCGGTCACGCTCCAATGCGTTCCCGCCTTCCCTGGCGGTTCTCTCCAGTGCCTTACCCTTACGCGGGCTGACAGCACTAAGCTGTTGGACTTGTCCAGCCATAGATCACCCTGATCATCCTCCCCCCTGCCGCAAAGGAAGGACGTCTGTGTTACTCAGTACTTGATCCCATAAGATCGCCTTTAAACTTACACGGATCAATTTGCATTACCATCATAATCTCGCGATGCCGCGACTAAATTATGATGAACGGTACGCCGGCATGCATTGATCGACAGCGGCACGGGGGCAGCTTATACCCATCCAAATCAGCTATCGGGGATAGACATGCTTCTACTTGGACTTGGGCTTGCGCTCTTTTTTGCCATCCATCTGGTCCCAACGGCGCCCGCCGTCCGCGACGGACTGACAACCCGCTTCGGCGAAGGGGCATATAAAGGCCTTTTCTCGGTGGTGTCGCTGCTCGGCTTCGCGCTCATCGTTTACGGTTATCAAAAGCTCCAGCTTCACCCCGGCAAAAACCCGGTCCTGTGGACGCCGCCCGCCGGAATGAAGCACGTTGCATTCCTGCTCATGATTCCGGCTTCGATCTTCCTCGTTGCTGCCTACGTCCCCTCGCGCATCCGCACCGCGCTCAAGCACCCGATGCTGATCGCCATAAAAACCTGGGCGCTTGCCCACTTGCTGGTCAACGGTGACCTCGCAGGCATGGTGCTGTTCACGAGCTTTCTGCTCTATGCCGTCTATGACCGCATTTCCCTCAAGTCGCGAACCGATGGTCGCGGCCCGCTCGGCGACGCCAAAGGCGGTCTCTCCGGCGACATCACCGCCGTCGTGGGCGGCCTCGCATTCTATGCCTTCATGATGGTTTGGGGCCACGCCCACCTGATCGGCAAACCCCTCATCGCCATGTCGTTCGCGCCTTAAATATGGCAACTCTCATCGGCATTGCCCGCCGCTCCGGCAGACGCGCACCGATGGAGGAATTGCGTGCCGGCCTCATCACCCGTGAGGCCGGCCTTGAAGGCGACAGCCGCGGCGCGAAGTTCCTTACCCGGCAGATCACTGTGCTAGCCCGCGAAGACTGGGAGGCGGCCCTGCTCGACCTGTCCGATCTGATGGGTCCGCCCGATCTGCCCTGGACCACACGGCGCGCCAATCTCTTCGTTGAAGGCCTCCGCCTGCCGCGCGCCAAATGCGGCGTGCTTCAGATCGGCCCGGTCGTGCTCGAAATCACCGGGCAGACGAACCCTTGCCACCGCATGGCCGAAGCCCGCAAAGGCCTGCTCTCGGCGCTTCATCCTGAATGGCGGGGCGGCGTCACCTGCCGCGTGCGCGACGGCGGGGCAATCGCGCTGGGCGACCCCGTCACCATCCTCCACGCCCCCAAGGAACACGTCATCCGTCTGCCGGACTGAACAAAAAGGGGACCGCGCGAACGCGATCCCCTTCAATCAATTCGTAAAACCAAAGTTACTTCACCGCGACCGTAAAGTCCGTTCCGCCGCCGAAGTACTGGCTGGTGCCTTCGTCCGACACGATCAGCGACGAGCCGGGCTTCACGACATCGGCGATGGCGGCAAGCGCTTCTGGCGGGAAGGCGATGCGATCCAGCGCCTTGGTTGCCGAAACCGGCTTACCTTCGGCCTTCTTCTTACCGCGGCGATCCTCATCGGCACTTCCGCCATTAAGCGACACGACGCTCCACTGCAGCGACGTACCGTTCTTGACGGACATGGCGGTAAAGACGTGAGTGCCGAGCGCCTGGTCGGCCTGCTCGATCACGACCGGCACTTCGAGCACAGGGTCGAAGCCCTGGCGCACATAAAGGCGCCGATCCTTGCGGCTGACGAAGACCGACACCGGCTTTGAGTACCGGTTATCTTCGCGCTTTGCGAGGCCGTAAGCGCCCTGAGCATCCTTGAGCGCCTGGTTGGAGCGCTTGAGTTCGTCGCCGAGCGCACGGCGGGTGACTTCGGCGGCCTGTCGTTTCGACACCAGTCCCGGCATGCCGGACTTGAGCAGCGCTACGGCGTCGATCGCAGCATCATGCTTGCCGACGGCGTCGAGCAAGCGTGCTTCGGCGGCATCCTCGGCCTTGGCGGCAGCATCGATGGCTTCCGGCGAACGCGCGGATTCGGCTTTGCGCATGACGGCGGCGAGCTGGGATTCAGCTGCAACTTTGGCCCGCCGCAACTTATCCGCGTCGCGCTGGGCGTCGTCGATAGTGCTTTGTAGGCTGTTGATATTAGATCTGGCTTCTTCGAGCGTCCGGTTGGCCGCCTTGACGTTGTCCCACACCGCCGCACGCGCCGCTTCCGTGGGCTTGATGGCTTCAAACAACTTAGCCGTCTCAGCAAAGCGCGCCTTGGCCTTGGCGGTCAGCGGCAGCTGGTTCGAACGCGTGACCGGCACGGGAGCAGCCATCGCAGGCGTCACGGCGAGGCTTGCAACGCGGCTCGTCAGGGCCTGAACCATCGGCTGGTCCTCCGGCTGAGCTTCAACCGGGGGCACGAATAGACTCGGGTGGCTGATCGGCATTGGCGCGGCTTCGTCGCGGGTGACGATGACGCGGGTGTTCATTGACGTCATTTCGAACAGACGCTTGGAGAAATTGTACGGCAGCCGGATGCAGCCATGGGACGCGGGATAGCCCGGCAGGTTCCCAGCGTGCATGGCGGTTCCCGTCCACGTCAAGCGCTGCATGTATGGCATCGCCGCGCCTTCATAGATGTTGCTTTCGTGCTCGACCTCTTTGCCGATCACGCTAAAAATACCGGTTGGCGTCGGAAACTCCGCGTTGCCGCTGGAAACCGGGCTGTCGACGACGTGCCCGTTTTTGTCGAACACGCTCAGCCGTTGCTTGCGCAGAGAAACGACGACGATAAGCGGATCGGGTGAAGCCTGAATAGCGGGGGGCGCTTCTGAGGCTTGACGCGGTGCGGCCAGAGCCGGAGCCGTCAGCGCGTTCATGAATACCAGAGTTGTCAGAAGATGCGGCGAGAATGAAGAAACGCTTGATGGAATGCGACGCATGGACAACCTACGGTCTGAAAATGATTGGCTAAGTCGTTCTCTTCTTACGATCTTTAGCCTAACTCTTGGTTATCAGATGATTGGCCATCCGCGCAATCGGCAACAAAAATTTTTCACTGTTTCTGCTCATGATTGTAATGACAACCTCAGCGAAGCGTTAGCAACTACACTGACGCTCGATTGATCAGCGCACGACCCGGTTTGGGAAACAGTGTGGGTATGGAGAAAACATGTCGTCACAAAGTCCGATGAAACGTCTGATGGCCCCCGACATCACCGCCAAGAAGGGCCGCGAGCCCATCGTTTCACTCACGTCCTACCATGCTCACACTGCGGCAATCGCGGACAAGTATTGCGACTTCCTGCTGGTCGGCGACAGCGTCGGTATGGTGATGCACGGGTTTGAGACCACCGTCCCCGTCTCGCTCGAATTGATGACGATGCACGGCAAAGCCGTCGTTCGCGGCTCCAAGCGCGCCCTCGTCGTCGTGGACATGCCGTTCGGCACATACGAGGAGAGCGCGCAGGTCGCCTTCCGCAACGCCGCCCGGGTCATGAAGGAAACCGACTGCGGTGCGGTCAAGCTCGAAGGCGGCCGCCGCATGGCCGAAACCATCCGTTACCTTGTCGATCGCGGCATACCGGTCATGGCCCACATCGGCCTGACGCCACAGTCAATCAACGTGCTGGGTGGCTTCAAAGCCCAGGGCCGCCTGGAAGCCGATTGGGCCCGCATCGAAGAAGACGCCCGCCAAGTCACCGAAGCCGGTGCATTCTCGGTCGTGCTCGAAGCCATGGCCGAACCGCTCGCCAAACGTATCACTGAGGGCATTGCGATCCCCACCATCGGCATCGGCGCATCACCCGCCTGCGACGGCCAGATCCTGGTCATGGAAGACATGCTCGGGCTGTCGAACCGCGTCCCCAAGTTCGTCAAGGAATTCGGCCGCGTCGGTGCGGTGATCGACGGCGCCATCGCCAGCTACGCGCAGGAAGTCCGCGCCCGCACGTTTCCGGCCCCCGAACACACTTACACATTTGCAGCCAAGCCTGAAGCCGATCCCGCCAAGAAGACGGGCAAGTAAACTCGATAGGTCCATCTAAGAGGCCGCCTGTGCAGACGGAGCCGCCAAGGGCCGCCGGCGCGAGCGCCGGACTCGATGCACGGGCTTTCTTCAAGCCGGTGCATCGAAACCAAAAAGAGCCTCGAAATCGACCAAATCGGGCAGCAAGTGAGCAGGCGGCGGGATGGGGACCGAGCCCAGGATTGGCCAACGGCGTAGTTTTCGGCTAGATGCACACGCGATCATGAGAGTCGGCGCTGTCAGCGGCGGTTCGTTTTTCACGTCAATTACAAGCAACAAAGATAAGGCATCATGGCTGGCGGCTCGGGTACTCGGAACAATCTGGCGAACACAAAGAAGAACGAAAAGCCCGTTGAAACGGCTTCAGCGAAGGATCTCAACTTCGAGCGCGAAGTCGAAGAAGAGCTGCGCAAGGATCAGCTCAAGAAGCTGTGGAATGAATATGGCACCTATGTGATAGGCGCGGTCGCAGCCTTCATCATCGGCATCGGCGTTTATCAACAGGTTCGTCACAGCCAGCTCGTCGCCTCCCAGACGGCAGGCGCGCAGTACGATGCTGCCCGCCAGCTGGTCACTGGAAACAAGCCCGCCGAAGCGGCATCCGCACTTGCCGCAATCGCCAAGACCGGCCCGAAGGGCTATGCAACGCTGGCCCGCCTGCAGCAGGCCGCCACCGACGCTGCTGCCGACAAGACGACCGAAGCTGTCGCCGCCTACGAGGCGGTCGCCAGCGATACGAGTGGCGATCCCATCCTGCGCGACCTTGCACGTCTACAGGCCGCCGCACTGCGTCTTGACGCGGGTGACTGGACGGAAATGCAGAATCGGCTCACCCCGTTGGTTGACGAGCGCAACGCATTTCGCGCCAACGCACGAGAATTGTTAGGTCTTGCCGCCCGCAAGGCCAACCGCACCGAAGACGCCCGCAAACTGTTCCTCCAGGTCCTGGGCGACGCCAAAGCGTCAAAGCCCCTCAAGGACCGGGTGACCGGTTACATGCAGGGCATCGCGGTCGCCGACTTCACGAAAGCCGCAACTCCTGTTGCGGCGCCGACGGCACCACCGGCCGCCCCCATTGCGAGCGAGCCGGACAAGAAATGACGACGGCTCCGCCTTGTGGCAGAGCCGAGTGGCTTGAAAGGACGTAGGATCGATGTTGGCTCGATTTGCTAAGATCGTCGGCGTTGGAATGCTGGTCGCAGCAGCAGGCACGCTCGCCGGTTGCGCGGGCGAAAGCGGCCCCGAACTGCCCAAGTTGAGCGACCTCAATCCGTTCAAGGAAAAGGTAACGCCGTTACCGGGCCGCCGCATTGCCTTGACGCCGGCTGAATCCAAAGTGCCTGGGGAACTGGCTGATGGCTCGATCCCAATCCAACTGCCCCCCGTCCGCAGCAACGATAACTGGTCGCAGCCGGGCGGTGAGCCCAACAATGCACCGGGCAACTTAGCCCTCTCCAGCAGCACGGTCCGCCAGGCCTGGAGCGCTGATGCAGGCACCGCTTCGAGCAACAAGGGTCGTGTCACCGCAAGCCCGGTCGTCGCCGATGGCCGCGTCTACACGCTTGACGCCGACGGGCAGGTTTCAGCCTTCTCGGTTGGCGGCGGCTCTGCCGTCTGGCGCACCGTGCTCGCCCCTGAATCTGGCACCAAAGGCACCGGATACGGCGGCGGCTTGGCCGTTGATGGCGGACGCCTCTATGGCGCAAGCGGTTACGGCATGGTGGCGGCCATCGATCCGGCGACCGGCAAGAAGATCTGGGAAAAGAACATCGGTTCGCCGATCCGCTCCTCGCCGACCGCTTCCGGCGACAAGGTATTTGTGGTCTCCAGCCAAGGCCGCTTCTTCTGCCTCAACGGTGCCGACGGCAGCGAAATCTGGGCCGTGCGCGGCCTTCCCCAGTCGGCAAGTCTGATCAACAACTCAAGCCCTGCCGTTGACGGCGAAACCGTCATTGTCCCCTACACCTCGGGCGACCTCGTTGCCCTGAAGGTCAAGGACGGCAGCGCGCTGTGGACCGAAAACCTGACTCGCACCCGCGCCTCCTCGCAGCTCGACTCGCTGACAGACGCCGCCCGCCCCGCCATCGATGCCGGCGTCGTGTTCGCCGTCGGCCACGCCGGCCGCATGGTCGCGACCAACGCCAAGACCGGCGAACGCCTCTGGCAGCTCAACGTCGCTGGAACCCAGGCCCCCTCGGTGGCCGGCGAAACCGTGTTCGTCGTTGATACAGGCGGCCAGTTGATGGCGCTGTCACGCCGTGACGGCAAGGTTCAGTGGACCACGCAGCTTCCCGCCGCCAAAGTCTGGACCGGACCTACGCTGGCCGGTGGTCTGCTCTGGCTGACATCTAATAAAGGCGCGCTCGTCGGGGTCGATGCCATCACCGGCAAACTCGGCGCAACCGTGGATGTCGGCGATCCTGTCTACATCGCCCCCGTGGTTGCCGGCGGTAAAATGTACGTCCTCACCGACAAAGCCAAGCTGGTCGCGTTTAATTAACCCGCTGCGGCCTTAACTTTCTTCTCCCCCTGGGGAGAAGATGCCCGAGAGGGCAGATGAGGGGTGCCTTCACTTCACGTCGCTCCAAGTGCCCACAACCCCGCCCAAAACCCCCGGGG
>JANLYB010000331.1:0-10185 GCA_031365425.1 Hyphomicrobiaceae bacterium | reverse complement strand
CTTGAAGAACGAGCACGTCGTGCATCTCGCCTCGATCGCGAAGGTCGGGGCAAAGGTAAAGGTGCTTCAGGCCTACACGGGCGGCGTCAGCGAAAGCGCTCCGCTGTCCTCGCTGTTCAGCTTTGCCAGCAGCGATGAGCCCGCTGCAGCGCCAGCGACCGCGAAGAGCAAGAAGCCACTTGCGGCGAAGCCAGCAACCGTGCCGGCGAAGAAGGCTGCTGCTAACTAAGCCGCCGGTCGGGATCTGCTGTCAGCAGTACGCGGCTAGGTAGTCAGGTATCCTTGTCTGGATCAGCCGCGGCGGTCTGCTTCGCGCTGAGTTGCCCACATCGAGAGTTGCGACCTTATCCTTGTTGGGCACACCACGCCGATCGTGGAAGCAAAAAATTCGAACCCCCATTTCGGGGGCTCGTTCTTAGTTGTCGATACGTTTGTTGAACGAGGCGAGCGGAGCCTAGAACATGAATTTTACCCCGCCATAAAGCTCCAGCGGAGCCGCAGGAACCAGTGAACGCTGGTCAGCGCGGTTCGTGTTGATGACCGACAACGACGGAGGCTGACCAGCTGTCTTATAGGCGGTCTCGCCGCTGTAGTAGGTGCCGAACACGTCGTAGCGGTTGTTGAACACGTTATTGACTAGGCCGTAGAACTGGAGGTTTTTCGTCACGTCGTAGGTGGTGTGAAGATCGACGCGCGAGCGAGGTCCAACCTGTGGCGCATTGTTGCCTTCGTCACCGTAGTAGTATTGGCTCGAGGCCCAGGTCCAGTCGGCTCCAAATTTCCACTGCGGCAGGATGGCGTATTCAGCACCCAATTTGACCTTGTGAGGCGAGACGCCCGGCAGCTTGTTGCCCGGCTTCACCTGGGGGCAATACGCTTCGTCGTCAAACGAGCACACCGGTGCCCAGTTGTTATTGTTGGGCCCGAGCGAAAGGTTGCTCTGGAACGTCGCGTCCGTATAGCTATAGCCCACGTATGCGGACAACCGCTCCGTCTTGTACACGAGGCTCGCCTCGATACCCTGACGCTGCGTATCGCCAGCGTTGATGAAGTAACCACGGCCCTGCGTTTCAGACAGCACCGAGATGATGTCGTCCGTGTTGAGCGCGTAGAATACCCCGAGGCTCCAGTTCAACTGGGCCGCGCTGCCGGTGACGCTGTTGAGTTCACCTTTGAAGCCGGCTTCCACCGTATGCGAGACAACCTGCTTGAGCGGCGGATCGCCCGCAAGGAACGACTCGATGACACAGGGATTGTTTGGGTCGGCGCAACCCAATTCCGATGCCGTTGGAGCGCGGTTTGCCTCCGAGTAGCTGCCGTAAAGCGACAGACCTGGGATCAGCTTATAGGTGGCGCCGACCATCGGATTGAAGCGCTCATAGGTGTGCGAGGCGTTCAAATCTGGGAAGTTCCCGGTATGGTCCTCGAGTTGAATCTTCGCGAAATTGTAACGCCCGCCGACCGTCAGCGCTAACCGGTCGGTGAGATCGAGCGTGTTCGAGAAAAAGAGACCGATGTAATCATTCGTGGTGGTGATATTGCGCGCCGCAAAGTCTCCACCGAGGAAGATTCCAGTGCCCTTCACCACCAGGGTCTTGTCGGAAACGCCAAGCTCGCTGGAGCTTGCATAATCGACGCTGCCATGGTCGTAGCTGAAGCCAACGGTGAACTGGTTGGGCAGCCCGAACAACTTAGATTTATCGGTCGCCTGCACCGTGCCACCAAAGGTCTGAGCGTCCTGGCTGGTCCGGTCGGTCGTGCCCCAGCCGTAAGTCGCGCCGGCCGCGTTGCCGTTTAGGGCAACGATCCGGGGATCATTCGTTTTGATTAAATTGCCTTTCGAGTCGCGAATGGCGGACCGTTTGAAGCCCGTGATTGCGGGGTCGGAATCGTCCTCGCCCGAACACAGATTGGGAGACGCAGCTTCATAGCCCTGCGCCAGTGTTCCGCACTTTCTGAACGCAGCAACGTTGCCGTCCACGTGATCTTGCTTGAAAAGCCGTCCGTAAACAACGCCGGCCAATTGCAGGTTCGGCGTCACCTTGGTGGTGGCGTTGAGCTGAACCATATTGATATCGTTATTCGTCGTCTGCGGGGTTGTCAGCGTCAGTTTGCGGTCGATATTCAGCATTTGGATCGGCGTTGCCGCAGCCACGCCGAAATTGTTCTTGGCGCCCGTATAGCTGAGGTGGATTTCCGTGCCTTCGTTTTTGAAGCCGAGGTCTGCATACATACGCTTGACGGAGCTTTCCGAATAATTCCGGTAGCCGCCATCTTCGATTAACTCGGTGGCAATGTAAGCGGCCCATTGTCCGGCGCGCATGCCAGCCTGCAAGCTGCCCTGACGGCGGTCGTTCGAGCCAAGCCGGGTGTCGATCTCGACGCCCTGGAACTGGAAGCCATCCTTCATTACGATGTTGAGCGATCCCCCGATGGCGTTGAGTCCATAAACCGGGTTGCCGCCCATGACCGACATGCTGGAAATAGCAACGGATGGAATGGCGTCGAAATTAATGACATCGCCAAACGACTCGTTGATCCTCACACCGTTTTGATAAACGGAAAGTCCTTGAGCAAAACCATTGACCGGCGAAGCTTCGAAGCCGCGGAACTGAACGTTGTAATTAAACGAATTGCCTTGGGCGTCATTGAGAAAAATACCCGGAACAGTTTTTTGCAATGCACTCTCGGCAGTAGGCTGAGATGAGCGTGCAATATCGGCAGCGGTCACAATTCCGACGGCGGCAGGGACCTTTTCGACAGCGATCTCGCTTCCGGCGACAGGCGACATGCGAACCTGCGTGCCGAATGCGGGGGCGCCGCCGCCAGTTTGAGCGGCCGGTTCGGCTACAGGCTGGGGAGCGGGCTCGGCCACGACCGGCGCCGGCTTGGGCTTGGGAGCGGCAACAGGTTCTAGTGCGGGTGCCGACGCTTGCACCGGCTTCTTCTTGGGCGCGACTACCTGCGGAGGAATTACGACCGGTTTAGGCATGATCGGAGCGGGCTGAATGACCTGGACTTCCGGCACGTTAATCCCAGGAGCGGGCACCGGCTTGGCAGGCGGAAGCGTTACGGCCGGAGGCGCTGTAAGTGCGGGGGCGGACTGTGCGGATGGCACGGTTGCCGGAGGGGGCGGCTGTTGAGCCAATGCCAAATTCGGATACAGGCCTAATGTGCCAGTAAGGCAGATCAGCGTAAACTTCGCGCAGTTCATATTACCCCCACAACGCTCACTCAACTCAAAACCACACCGAAGATGTGGCACGCGTCCCGGATCGCTCCGGGTTCTGCCTCCTGGCTAAAATGTGGCAGCCCCTTGTCTCAAGGTGAATAATTGTAAAAGGGGCGACTGGCGAAAGTGGCCGAGCGTTTTGTGACGATTTGGACACAGAGGCCCTGAGGCGCAATAAGGCCTCTTTGAGCGCGAAGACGTCTTGCGAATTAGAATACCCGCTCGCGGGTATCAGATGAGTTTGCGGTCAAGAGCCATGGCCACCATCTCGATGGCAGTGCGCGCGCCAATTCGGACTCGCAAAGACGTGCAAATATTGGCAATCGTTTTGTACGAAACTCGAAACGCGTCGGCTACCTCAGACATTGTCTTGCCATTTGCAAGCTGACGAAGAACTTCAATCTCACGGGCTGTAAATGCAGCGACCTCTCTATTTGCTTCCGAAAGGGTCAGAACCGTAAGTTTTTCGGCCATGCGCGAAGGAAGCCATACCTCGCCTGCGGCGACTTGCAGTATCGCCTCGTGGATCGCGTTAGGATCTCCGTTCTTGCTCACATATCCCTTCGCCTTGCACTTGAGCGCCTCGGCGACGAAGACCGGATCATCATTCATGCTGAATATGAGAATGCGCGCGGACGCGTCGTCCGCAATAATGCGGCGCGTCAGTTCCAAACCCGAGATATCCGGCAAGTTGATATCGATTACAACAACATCTGGGCGCTCGGAAAGATATGCCGCCATTCCATCCTTGCCATTGGTTGCTTCGATCATCTCGATCGCCGGATCGGACGATAGCAGTCCCCGGCAGCCCGACAACACGATCGGGTGATCATCGATGATAAGAACTTTTAACGGGTCGGAAGACGGCATTGCTCGATATTCTCTCAGACCCCAATCGAATGGCGGCGCCGGCCAGGGGGAAGCTCACGGCGCGACATCTGTGCCGCACGCAAAAAATCGGGGCAACGGGAACTTTTGGAAGTCGCGCTTCCAAAATTTGAAGTTGGCGAAACCGTCGCGACCGGGCACAGTAGCAGCGAGGCGACGGGCGCAGAGCAGAGCACTGCAGAGCAGTGTCACCCGTTGCTGGACATCGCCAAGCGGCTTGGTTGCCTGCCAAAAACGGGACCGAGGCTGTGAGTGGATGATCCTGATTAGCACGTTGCCGCTTGTGCCTGTCAGACGATCAAGGCTGGTAAAGACGACGGAATAATGGGTCCGTAGAAGCTTACCCCCTTCAACAAACACATGAAAGGCGTGGTACGCCTAACGAAACGCTGCTTCGATGGTTGCCATGTGAGGTGCGGCTACCGTGTTGACGGCGGCATCGACAGCTCGGAGTTGATCGAGAAGGCGGGTGCCAAAGTCGGTCAGGGCTGCGACGCCAGATGCCTGGGCCAGCACAATCGGGTTGAGAAACAGGGCGTTCAATTGCTCGACAAGATCGCGTGCTTGCCGGTCCGGCATATCCATCGCACGCGCTGCACTGGTCATAGAGCCAGACTTAACAATGCCTTCCAGCAGCATCAAGGTCCCGAGACCCATCCGACGGCCTTCCCCAAAGTCGATGCGAAAAATCAATCTTGGTAGACCGTCGTGGCTCGCAGCCGCTGGACTAATCGAGCTTATCATGGCTAGAGCACCACGTCTTTTTGCTTGAGAGCTTCGATGGCCTGAATGGTGAGCGGCAGCAGGCCGCCATGCCCAGCTTCCGCGGAATCGATGAGCCGCTGCCGCAGCTTGGGTGCCCAGAAGCTCTTGATGTGGGACGCCACGGCATCGATAGCCTCTGGTTGGGGTGAGGCATTGAAGGCTTCTGCGATTTGGTTGGCCATTCGGACGAGATTGGCGACGTCGCTAGACATGGATTAATTGCCTCAAGAATTGAAAACGACGACCCCACCCGCGCCCATGGCGGCGAGGTAGAGACCGGATGCATTTGCGATGTCGAGCGCGAGTGCGGTCGGCGCCGAGATGGTGACCAGTCCGCCGATGCCGAATGTCGCGGCCTTCTGCACCAGTTCAAAGCTGCAGCGGCTGGTCATTAGGACAAAGCCGCTTGCCAAATCGGCACCGGATTTTGCCAAAGCGCCAATCAGTTTGTCGAGCGCGTTGTGGCGGCCGACGTCTTCGCGCACGACCATGATTGATCCATCAAGAGTAACCCACGCAGCGGCATGGACTGACCGGTTAAGCCGGTTCATCGGCTGGTTGGAGGGTAATGCGCTGGCGGCCGCTAGAATAGCCTGCGATGTGGGGCGCACGTGATGCCGAAGCTGTTTGGGCACACGCACGACATCTGAGATTTCAGTCACACCGCATAGCCCGCAGCCCGACCGGCCTTCCATGGAGCGCGGTGCCAACCGTGAACGGGCCAGCACCGCATCATCGACGGCGACATCCACCGCATAACCGCTGCTCAGGGTGGAGCCCGTGTCGGCGGGCAGCACCAATACACGACGGACGTCGGCAGTTGAGGAGACAATGCCTTCACCAATGACAAAGCCGCGCCCGAAATCGGTGAGGTTGGTTGGCGTTGCCATCATCACGGTGTAGGGCTGCGAATTGAGCAGCAACGCGACGGGCACTTCTTCGGGTAAATGCCAATCGATATCGCTGGCGGTGCCGTCGCGATCCATCGACTCCCCAGTCGTCAGGCGCGAGCATAGTGGTGTGGACCGCATCGCGATTTCTGCCGGCTTGAGCAATTGGGTCATGGTGCAATCCATAGGTACATCCGCTCACTCGGCAGCTGCCGCAGGCCTTTTAGTGCCGATCCGCTTGTTCGTCGCTTCGCGTTCTTCCCATTCGGTTTGCCAGTCCGACGGACCGTTCGAGAGTGCGACTTCGACGGCGGTGACTTTGTATTCTGGGCAGTTTGTCGCCCAATCAGAGTTATCGGTGGTGATGACGTTCGCGCCCGACACTGGGTGATGGAACGTCGTGTAGACGACGCCTTGCGGCATCCGGTCAGTGATCTTCACCCGCAGACTGGTTTGTCCGATGCGGCTCTTGACGGAGATGAAGCCGCCGTCGCGCACTCCGCGCACCTCGGCATCATGCGGGTGCATTTCCAACACGTCTTCGGGGTGCCAGACGACGTTGTCCGTTCGACGGGTTTGAGCGCCGACGTTGTACTGGCTGAGAATGCGCCCAGTGGTCAGGATCAGCGGATAATCGCGGTTGGCGCGCTCAGTCGTTGCCACGAACTCGGTCGGCATGAACCGGCCTTTGCCGCGCGTGAACTCAACGGTGTGCATCGTCGGCGTGCCCTCGGGGGCGTCGTCGTCGCACGGCCACTGGATCGATCCCAGCTTGTCGAGCCGTTCGAAGCTGACGCCCTTGAAAGTCGGCGTCATGCGCGCGATCTCGTCCATGATTTCAGCGCCCGAGGCGTAGTGCATCGGGTGCCCCATGGCAGTTGATAGTCGCGCAACGACGTCCCACTCGTGCATCCCCTGGCTTGGAGCCATCGCAGGCCGCACGCGGTTGATGCGGCGCTCTGCGTTGGTGAACGTACCGTCTTTTTCGAGGAACGAGGTCGCTGGGAAAAAGACGTGGGCAAAGGCTGCCGTCTCGTTGAGGAACAGGTCCTGGACCACGACGATTTCCATCGCGGTCATCGCACTGGTGACGTGCTGCGTGTTGGGGTCGGACTGGACGATGTCTTCCCCCTGAACGAACACCCCCTTGAAGTGGCCGCCGGTCGCCTCGTCGAACATGTTGGGGATGCGTAGCCCCGGCTCACCGTCGAGCGTCGTGTTCCATTCGCGCTCGAACAAGTTGCGCACCGCCGTGTCCGACACGTGCCGGTAACCAGGGAACTCATGCGGGAAAGAACCCATGTCGCACGAGCCCTGCACGTTGTTCTGGCCACGCAATGGGTTTACGCCGACGCCTTCCCGGCCGATGTTGCCAGTGGCCATTGCAAGGTTCGCCATCGCCATGACCATAGTCGAGCCTTGGCTGTGCTCGGTAACGCCCAGTCCGTAATAGATTGCCGCGTTGCCGCCGGTTGCAAACAAACGGGCTGCTGCGCGGATCTCAGATGCTGGAACGCCGGTAATCGGCTCCAAGGTTTCGGGTGAATTGCGCTCGGCGCTGATGAAGGTTTCCCAAGCGGCGAAAGATGCCGTGTCGCAGCGCGATTCGACGAAGGCACGTTTCACGAGACCTTCAGTGACAACCACGTGCGCCATTGCATTGACGACGGCGACGTTGGTGCCGGGGCGAAGCTGGAGATGGTGCTGTGCCTCCACGTGGGGGCTGCGTACGATGTCGGTGCGGCGTGGATCGGCGACGATGAGCTTGGCGCCTTCGCGCAGGCGCTTCTTCATGCGCGAGGCAAACACCGGGTGACCGTCGGTGGGGTTTGCGCCGATCACCATGATGACGTCGGCCTGATCGACACTCTTGAAGTCCTGTGTGCCGGCGCTTTCACCGAAGGTCTGTTTCAAGCCATAGCCCGTCGGCGAATGACAGACACGGGCGCAGGTATCGACGTTGTTGTTCTTAAAAGCGCCGCGGATCATGCGCTGGACGGCGTAGACTTCTTCGTTGGTGGTGCGCGACGACGTGATGCCGCCAATCGACTCGCGGCCATGTTTCGCTTGCGTTGCCTTGAAGCGTTCGGCGGCAAAGCCGATAGCTTCGTCCCAGGAGACGACCTTCCACGGATCGGTGATCTTTTCGCGCAACATCGGCGTCAGCACCCGATCTTTGTGGGTGGAGTAACCCCAGGCAAACCGGCCTTTGACGCAGGAGTGACCTTCGTTCGCGCCGCCGTCTTTGTAGGGCACCATGTTGACGACGGTGTCGCCCTGCATTTCGGCTTTGAAAGTACAGCCGACGCCGCAATAGGCGCATGTCGTCAGCACCGAATGTTCCGGCTGGCCGTGCTTGATGACCGACTTTTCCATCAGTGTCGCGGTCGGGCAGGCCTGGACGCAGGCACCGCACGAGACGCATTCGCTATCGAGGAAGTTCTCGTCCATGCCGGCCGATACGTGGCTGTCGAAGCCGCGGCCGTCGATGGTCAGCGCGAAGGTGCCTTGCACTTCCTCGCAGGCTCGCACGCAGCGTGAGCACACGATGCACTTGGCCGGATCGAACGTAAAATAGGGATTGCTCTCGTCTTTGGCTTTGAAGCGGATGTTCTCGCCACCATCGCGCGCCTTGTGAGCTATGTGGTTGTCGCCTTCGTAGCCGTAGCGCACTTCGCGCAAGCCAACCGCGCCGGCCATGTCCTGCAATTCGCAGTCGCCATTCGCGGCACAGGTGAGACAGTCGAGCGGATGGTCGGAGATATAGAGTTCCATTACGCCCTTGCGGATGCGGGCGAGGCGTTCGTTCTGAGTCGAAACCTTGAGGCCCGGCGCGACGGGCGTGGTGCACGAGGCGGGCGTGCCCTTGCGGCCTTCAATCTCGACCACGCACAGCCGGCAGGAGCCGAATGCATCGACCATGTCGGTCGCGCACAGCTTGGGCACCCCGATGCCGGCTTCCATGGCCGCTCGCATGATCGAGGTTCCCGCTGGAACTGATACGCTGCGGCCGTCGATGGTGAGGGTCACCATGCCGGTCGACTTGGATGCCGGTGTTCCGTAGTCGATTTCTTGGATCAGGGTCATCGTCGATGCCTCTCGATGGGATTATTCAGCCGCTTCGTTCAACCGTGCCTTCGGCGCGGGGCGATGGAAGTCTTCCGGGAAATGCTTGATTGCGCTCAAGACAGGAAACGGCGTCATGCCGCCCATGGCGCACAGCGAGCCGTCGGTCATGGTCACGCACAAGTCTTCGAGGAGGGCGAGGTTCTTGGCCCGCTCGATGTCGTTGATGATGCGGTCGATCACTTCCACGCCGCGCGTCGAGCCAATCCGGCACGGCGTACACTTGCCGCAGCTTTCGATTGCGCAGAACTCCATGGCAAAGCGGGCCTGTTTGGCCATGTCCACGGTCTCGTCGAACACGACGATGCCGCCATGCCCCACCATCGCTTCGACAGCGGCAAAGCCTTCATAGTCGAGCTGCGTGTCGAGCTGGCTTTCGGTAAGATAGGCGCCGAGCGGTCCGCCGACCTGGATTGCGCGGATCTTGCGGCCCGTGAATGTGCCGCCGCCGAAGCCTTCGACGAGTTCTCGCAACGAAACGCCGAACGCCTTTTCAACAAGGCCGCCCTGCTTGATGTTGCCGGCGAGCTGGAACGGCAACGTGCCGTGCGACCGGCCGACGCCGAAGTCGCGATAGGCCGCGCCGCCGTGGGCCAGGATATAGGGCACCGACGCCAAGCTGATGACGTTGTTGATGACGGTCGGCTTGCCGAACAGGCCCTCGATGGCCGGGATGGGCGGCTTGAAGCGGACGACGCCGCGTTTGCCTTCGAGGCTTTCGAGCATCGCGGTTTCTTCGCCACAAATGTAAGCGCCTGCGCCGACACGGACATGCAGATGGAAGGAGTACTTCGAGCCCTGGATTCGCGCGCCGAGCCAGTTCGCGGCGGTGGCAAGTTTGATCGCCTCGCGCATGGTCGCGACCGCGTGCGGATACTCCGAACGAATGTAGATGTAGCCCTGCGTTGCCCCAACTGCGATGGCCGCGATCGTCATGCCTTCGATGAGGCAGAACGGATCACCCTCCATCAGCATCCGGTCGGCGAAGGTGCCGCTGTCGCCTTCGTCGGCATTACAGCAGATATATTTTTGCCCAGCCGGTAAATCGTGAACGGTTTTCCACTTAATGCCCGTGGGGAAGCCTGCGCCGCCGCGCCCGCGCAGACCGGAGGTGGTTACTTCCTCCACAATCTTTGCCGGGTCTAGCATGATGGCGTAATCGAGGCCTGCAAAGCCGCCGTGTGCTTTATAGTCATCAATCGAGAGCGGATCGGTGACGCCGACGCGCGCAAATGTTAGCCGCTCTTGGCGCTTGAGATAGGGGATCTCCTCAGTCAGACCATG
>JANLYB010000330.1:0-54566 GCA_031365425.1 Hyphomicrobiaceae bacterium | reverse complement strand
CTTGAAGAACGAGCACGTCGTGCATCTCGCCTCGATCGCGAAGGTCGGGGCAAAGGTAAAGGTGCTTCAGGCCTACACGGGCGGCGTCAGCGAAAGCGCTCCGCTGTCCTCGCTGTTCAGCTTTGCCAGCAGCGATGAGCCGGCTGCAGCGCCAGCGACCGCGAAGAGCAAGAAGCCACTTGCGGCGAAGCCAGCAACCGTGCCGGCGAAGAAGGCTGCTTGTTTGCCTTTATGCGCGGCAGCTTGTCACTCCGACACCTCTTTGCGCTATACTCGGTGCGTCGTCGGTCGTTGGGAGGTTCTGCCGTGGTCGTTTTTGAGGCGCCCCTGAATACACAAACCGTGGACGGGCAACCCGCCCATCTCAATCGTGAGTTCACCGCCGCCGAAATCGGTGCGCTTGCCCATCTCTACCGGGGTGAAGTCTATCGCAGCACGGTCTGGCGGACGCGGCTCGACAGCACGACAAATTGGGCCGTGGTCACCACGGGCATCGCCTTGTCGGCGACCTATGCGAGCACCAACGCCTCGCCTCTGCCGATGGTGTTGGTCGGCCTCCTGGTGAGCGTCTTCTTGCTGTTCGAAGCCCGCCGTTACCGCTATTTTAATGTCTGGCGTGCGCGGACGCGTCTCCTCGAGACCGACTTTTATGCGCCGATGATCCTTGGCGAGGGTGCGAGGACTGATGGGGCGTGGGTGGAGCTGCTAGCCAACGACTATCGCAATCCGCGCTACCACATCAGCTATTCCCGCGCGATCGGGCGGAGGCTACGACGTACCTACGGCTGGATTTTCGCCATTCAGGTCGTGGCCTACTATGGCAAGCTGGCAATCCATCCGACCTCGCTAGTGAGCGCGTCGGAATTCCTTGACCGCGCTGCCATAGGACCGATCCCCGGATCGGCGGTGATCCTGGCCGGGCTCGCGTTTCACCTGGGATGGGTCGCATTTGCCCTCATCACGTATCGCTATGAGCTGGCAAGCCGACAGGGACGCGGTAGCCTGATCGCCATGGGCTGATCATTGAGGTCGATGAGCGGTCAGTCCTTGGCGTTGTCTTGACCAATGAGGGCCTCGGCAAGGCGCGTCCGCGCATTGGCCTGCCTGCGCTTTGCCTCGACCAGCGCGTCCGGCGGCGGATTGGACAACAGAGCAATTTCCTGCCGGTAAAGGACAACCGCATCCTCCAACTGCTTCGCCTGCGATAATGCCTTTGCGATTGTACTCTCGGTCGCGCCCGCCTCGCGGATCTGTTCCGAGACGGTCAGGACGCGTTGATGTGCACTCGCAGTCACCTGATCGAGTACGCGCTGAGCCCGGTCACGCTGGGATTGTGCCACGTCGCGCGCCCTTGTTGCTTGAACAGATTGCCAAGCTGTAGCTGTCCGGCTGCGACCAAGCCAGAATAGACAATACCGGACTCTGGCCCTCAGATGGCCGGCGAAAAGAAGGCCATCGCAGATCACGTCCGCTCGTTAGCGTATCACTTCAACGATCAGATATCGATTTACTCGGCGATCTCGACATTGGCAGACGAGTTGGTTCATACATCGATATCTTGCGCGATTCTCGATGCGATAGCCGCGTCGATCTCGGCGTGCAAGTCGATGTCTAGCTGCATCTCGCGGGTTATGATTCCTCCGTATCCGCCAAGCCGCAACCGCTTTCCCGATAGCGAATCAAACCCGCAACGATTTGCGTGCGCTGCGGGGTTTCACCCACAACCATTCGGCGCGCGCGCCTTGCCACGGCGGTCGCGCTCCTGTATGGCGCGACTTTCCGCCAGTCAGGGAGCGGTGAGGTTAGCCTTGCCACGAGACTCGTATGAGCACGCCAAAGGCCGTTGTCGGCATCATTATGGGCAGTCAATCGGACTGGCCGACCCTCAAATGCGCAGCCGCTGTCCTCAAGGAACTGGGCGTACCTTATGAGACGCGGATCGTCTCCGCCCATCGCACGCCCGAACGCCTGTTCGAATACGCTAAGCTTGCCCGTTCCCGCGGCCTCAAGGTCATCATCGCAGGCGCTGGCGGCGCAGCCCATTTGCCTGGCATGGCCGCCTCGCTCACCTCGCTGCCCGTGCTGGGCGTGCCGGTCATGAGCAAAGCGCTTTCTGGCCGCGATAGCCTGTATTCCATCGTCCAGATGCCAGCCGGTATCCCAGTCGGAACGCTGGCGATTGGCGAGCCGGGCGCGACCAACGCCGGTTTGCTGGCCGCAGCCATCCTGGCTCTGTCCGATCCTGCCTTGACCGGGCGCCTCGAAGCCCGCCGCGCCCGCCAGACAGCCGCTGTGGCCCTCGAACCCATTGACGAGAAATCATGACCGCATTGAGCCCAGGATCGACGATCGGCATTTTGGGGAGCGGCCAGTTGGGCCGCATGCTGGCGATGGCCGCAGCCCGCCTCGGCCTCAAATGCCACATTTATGCCGACGGACCAGGCCCGGCGTTCGACGTCGCCTCCATAACGACCATTGCGCCCTATAGTGACGAGAAGGCGCTCGCAGCTTTCGCAGCCTCCATCGCAGTGGCCACCTACGAGTTCGAAAACATCCCGGTCGAAACGGTCACGTTCCTGTCCAAGCGCATTCCGGTCCGCCCTGGCGTTGCAGCCCTCGCTTGCGCCCAAGACCGCCTCAATGAAAAGCGCCTTGCCCGCGAACTGGGCGCCATGACCGCCGATTTCGCCAGCGTCGACAGCCTGGACGATCTGGTCGCCGCCATCGAACAGTTCGGCGTTCCAGCGATCTTGAAAACCCGCCGTTTCGGCTACGATGTCAAGGGTCAAGCCAAGATCAATCATCCAGGCGACGCCAAGTCCGCCTGGGCGTCGATGCGCGGCCAGCCCTCGATCCTCGAAAAGTTCGTTGCCTTTAAAAGCGAAGTCTCCGTCGTTGCCGTCCGCAGCGCCGATGGCATGTTCCGGGCCTACGATGTGTCCGCGAATGAGCATCGAGACCACATCCTGCACACCTCGACGGTTCCAGCCCCCTTGGCCGATGAAGCCGCCAACGCCGCCATCCGCACGACCAAGGGCATCGCCGACGCTCTTGAATACGTTGGCGTCCTGGCCGTCGAGTTCTTCGCTTTGGACTACAACCGCCGCGACGTCCTCTACGTTAACGAGATCGCCCCGCGCGTCCATAATTCCGGCCACTGGAGCATCGACGCGTGCGCCGTAAGCCAGTTCGAAAACCACATCCGCGCCGTTGCAGGCTGGCCAATTGGCGAAACCGCCCGCCACTCGAACGCCGTCATGACCAACCTCATCGGCAAAGACGCCAATAGCTGGCAGCGCGTCGCCGCCGAACCCAACGCGTGTGTCCATCTCTACGGCAAGCACGATGCCCGCGCGGGCCGTAAAATGGGCCATGTCACGCGATTGTCGGGTAAAACCTCATGATGAGTGCCCATTTCCAGCAACATCCGATGGTTTTTTCTGCCGCCCTGGTTGGACAAGTCCAATCGTCTCTGGTACAAGCTCCGCTATGACAGCTCGGACGCGTTGAAAAGCGCGATGCCGGGCTTATCGTTTTAACGGCTCGTTAGCAGCCATTCAGCCTAAGAGGATATATCTGCGTGCAGGTTCTCGTTCGCGACAACAACGTCGATCAAGCTCTCAAAGCGCTCAAGAAGAAAATGCAGCGTGAGGGCATCTTCCGCGAGATGAAGCTCCGCAATTACTTCGAAAAGCCCTCTGAAAAGCGCGTTCGCGAGCAGGCCGAAGCCGTTCGCCGCGCCCGTAAACTCGCCCGCAAGAAAATGCAGCGCGAAGGCCTTCTGCCGAGCAAGCCCGCAGTGGTTCGCGGCGCTGGCGGTCCCGGCGGCAAAGGTGGTCCCGGTCGTGGCGGCCCAGGTGCCGGTGGCGCAGGTGGTGCAGGTGGATCAGGCGGCGGATACGGCGGCGGCACCGGTGGCGGCGGTGGATTTGGCGGCGGTGGTTTCGGCGGCCGCTGAACTTCTTTGCAGGTCAATATGGATTTTTGAACAAGCCCGGTGCGTCAGCCCCGGGCTTTTTCGTAATACACCGGCTGCCACGGATACAGATGGCTGACGACGCTGGGCGTGCGTTCCCGTACGGTCATCTGCCCAATCCAGCGCTCCACATCGTCGAATGACCCCTGCGGCAGATGTTCGAGATGCTTGGCACGCGGATACGTCAGCAGCGTCTTGGGCGCGACCGCCGCCTCATAAACCGTCCGTCCCATATCGACCGGCACCAGACTATCGGCCTCGCCATGCACCACCAAAACCGGGACAGTCACCCGCTTGATATGATGCACGGTCTCGAAATGATCCCACAGCATCTGCCGAACCGGCAGCCACGGATAAAGCCGCGCTGCAAGGTCGCTCATCGCCGTATACGGGCTGTCGAGCACGAGCGCCCCAGCCTTGCGCGACGCCGCAAGCTGGGTGGCAATACCGGTACCGAGGCTTTCGCCGAACACTACGATGTCGCTCGCCGCTACGCCGCTGTTGCGCAGGCAATCGTAAATCAGCTTGGCATCGGCAATGGCGTTTTCTTCGCTCGGCGTCCCGGTTGACCCGCCATAACCGCGCATGCTGGGCATCAGCACGCCAAACCCGCGTGACGTCAGGTCAGCCAGCCGGTCGCTACGCAGTTCGATGTAACCCTTGTTGCCGTGGAAATACAAAATGGTCGGCTGCCCCGGCATCGCCAGCGCATACCAGGCGACCAGGATCTCGCCGTCAGGGGTCGGGATATGCAGCACATCGACGTCGTCATGGCCATCTTCATCGGGCGTCGTCCGGCGCGGGTCGGGCTTGTAGATCAACCGGCGCTGGAACGCGGTGACAATCACCGCCAACACCGCATAGCCCGCGAACGCTAAGGCCAATCCCCAAACTACGCCATACAACCAGTCCATGGCAGCATCTCCTGTGCTCGCCCGATCATGCAATATTGTGCTTCTAAGATTTAGATTTGATTGAATTTTCGCGTCATGGTGAAAGTCCGCCCAAATCCAATTGGTTCCACCCTACCCATGCAATTCCCGGACCGCTGTCCCGTGGGGAACTCAAAGCGGCCCGCAAAACAATCGCGAGGGCGCAAGCTAGTTGGTACAACAATAATGCTGGGTGCGTTCCATTGAAAAAGATCGAGGGGAGGAGCAGCGCGTCAAGCGCACGGGTGTTCATTGGGTCGCCGGACCAAGTCGCCCCCTCAACGTCATCCCGTCGAGTCCCCGGGATCCAAGCGACCATTCAGCAATTTGCGTCCGCCGGTTTTTCACCGTACTGCGTGAAGACCACCTGCACCCGGACCACGCCAGTTGTCTCAAGGAGGCTGTATGGAAGGAATTGTCGTTTGGCTTTTCATCGTCGTGATAGGCGCGAACCTAGCAGCTGCTCTGCTCCGTCTGAGAAAGGTCGAGCAGCGGGTCGCCGCCCTGGCGTTAGCCAACAAGAAGCTCGACTTTCTCCTCCAGAATGCTGGTGTGGAATTCGATCCATACGAGGGGCTGCCCCGCGAGGTAAGAGACGCTCTCCGCGGGTGCGGAAACAAGATCGAGGCTATCGCCAAGTACCGGAAAGCGACCAATTCCGGACTGAAGGAAGCGAAAGACGTAATCGAAGCCGCGATCGAAAAAACTGGGATCGACCTTTGAAACCCGCCCAGCTGCGCCCTCACTCTACTACCGCCGCCTTCACGCCCTTTCCGCACTTTTCGACCGGCAGCGCCGTCGTCAGCCACCTGTCCATCGTCACAGCCACGACGTACCGCCGGCACCCGCTCGGAGCGCCTGCCACGAAATGCACCTCAAACAGCGCAGCGTCCGGCTTGCGCTCGCGCGGCCAGACGTACACGCCGCTGTCGGCGGTCTCCGCCAACGCGGTCTTGATCGCAATTCCGGCGTTCTTGTAGTCGCCAGGCGTCATCCGCTCCAGCAGCACGCGCGAAAGATCCGGATGCAGACCCACCGCCGCCGCGCGCTTAGCGTAAGGATCGGCCTTATCCGCTTGCGGGGGCGGCAACGGCTCTGGCCCCGCCGCTTCGGCCGCGTCCGCTGCTGCCGGCGCGGTGGCAGCCGCTGCCGGGTCTGCACCCGGCGTTGCGGCAACCTCCACCATTGGCAACGGCTTCACTAGCTCGGGCGGTGGCGCCGGGGCTTGTTCAGCCACCTTCCGCTCTACCGCGGGCGGAGAAGGTGATAGTGCAGCCGAGATCGCAGCGCTCAGCCACGCAGGCACACCGACGTGATCGTTCCAATAAGCCCAGCCTCCGCCGAGTGCGAGCGCGAGGACAGCGCTTCGCCGCATCAAGCGCTTGCGGCCTGTGCGAGGCAGCGGCGCGCCGATCCTTTCACCGGCCAGCAACTCCGGTGCCACATAATCGTCACCGGCATCAAAGTCGTCGCCGGAATCGAAATCATCGTAGTCGCGTGCGTCTGCTGTCGAATGCCATGCGCGAGCTGTCATGAGTGAGTCCGATCATCATGTTTGGACCCTCAGCTCCCCCAGTTCCCACCTATGCGCCTCCCGTTCCTGGCCAAAAAAAGGCGTATCGTCTGCTGAGTAAAAATCCTGGGCGTTGGCAGCCGCATATAAGCTAAGACGTACAAGGACAATCCCTTCTCCATTCGTATTAACCATACCGCAAATGTTTGACCGATTGGGGTAGGCCCATACTGCGTTTGCTCCCTCGTGGGCAGAGCTAACCGGGAGCAAATTATCCTTCGAGGCAGGGAGCGTGCTGCATGCGGCAAAGGCACGCCAGAAGGAGGAACTAGTTATGGCTAACGAGCCTGAGGCAAATTCAGACCCAAAATCAGACCTGGAATCAAAGTCAAAGTCCACCGGCTGGCGGCTCACGCGCCGGAGCTTTGCAGCAGCGGGCGCTGTTTTAGCCTCCGGCATGCTGACCCGCATAAGTAAAGCTATGGCGGATAGAGACAATAATCACGGTCACGGTCACAGCGGCGGCGGGAACGGTAACGGAAACGGAAATGGTGGCGGTAACGGCGGAGGTAACGGCGGAGGTAACGGCGGCGGGGGGGGAGTGAGATGCTTCCTTGCCGGAACGCGGATCCAAACGCCATCTGGCGAAGCCGATGTCGCAAGCCTTCGCATCGGCGATCTCGTCATGACCAATTCGGGCGCTGCCAAACCGATCCAGCGCATCGAGACAACCGTGTTCCTGCGTCTTGCAAAGAGCCATTGGCCGAGGGATGTGCTTCCCGTCAGAGTAAAGCGCGGTGCTTTATCGGCCAACATGCCTCACCGCGATCTCTATCTCTCGATCGGCCATGGCTTGCTGTTCGACGGTGTCCTGATCCCCGTGGGCGATCTGGTAAACTCAAAAACGATCGCCGTCGTCGAGCCAAGCCTGGACCGGCTCGAATACTACCAGTTGGAACTGCCCGAGCACAGCATCGTGCTGGCCGAAGGCGTGCTGTGCGAATCTCTGCTCGGCGCGGACGTACCCTACGTTCAGCGCCTCAGCACCTTCCAGGGCCCAGGATCGCAATTGAAATCCAGATTGCGCAGCGCCGTCTCCCCGCTCGTCGATGTTCGCAATCGCGTCGACACCATCCGCGACCGCCTCGAAGATCGCGCCTATCTCTTGGATGCCGCCTAACGATCGGCCGCGCTTTTTCCTCCCCTCTCTGTCCGCGCAAGCCAAGTGCGCAGGGAGGGGGATGAGTGAAAGGGATACTACCCCTTCACCAGGGCACTCCGCTTAACCTTTCCATTCGCCGTCCTTGGCAGGCTCTCCACAAACACGATCTGCTTGGGCCGCTTGTAATCGGCAAGCCGCTCCGCCGCGAACGCGAGGATCGCCGTTGGATCCGGCTCGACGCCCTCGCGCGGCACGATGAACGCACCCACGATCGACACATCCGCCCGCACGGTGACCGCCGTGCACGCAACCTCCGCCACATCCGGATGCTCAGCCAAGACCGCCTCGACCTCCTGCGGCGAAACCCGGTAGCCCAGCACCTTCATCACGTCATCGCCGCGTCCCCGGTGCCAGACGTAGCCCGCCTCGTCGATCATCGCGAGATCGCCACCCACGAACCACTCCCCGCGTGTAACAGCAGCATCTTCGGCAGGCCGGTTCCAATACCGCAGCATCAGCCCAGGGTCAGACCGATGCACCGCTAGCAACCCCTCCTCGCCCGCAGGCAGCGGCACATGCCCGCCCGTCACCGGCAAGATCGCTACCCGCCGCCCCGCCTGCGGCTTGCCGACCGACCCCGGCACGCGCGGCACCGTTGGGCTCGTGGAAATGTACGTCGAAAGCTCGCTTTGCCCGAGCGCTTCGTACAATTCGAGCCCCGTCGCCTCCCGCCACGCGTCGAACAGATCGGCAGGCGGCGTCTCGCCCGCAATCAACCCATGCCGCAGCTTGCCAAGGTTCCCCGCACGCGGTGCACCATACTTCAAGATCTGCCTGAACACCGTCGGCACCGCCGCAAAGATCGTTGCCTCCGTCTTGGCGATTAGCCTCGGCCACAGCGCCGGATCCTTGTGCCCGGTAAACACGATCGCCGTCGCCCCGTTCGCCCACGGGTCCGTCAACCCTGTCCCGAGCGTATAAGTCCAGTTGAACGCGCCCGCATGCAGCACCCGGTCATCGGCGGTCAGCCCATACCAACCCTCCACCATCGGAATCCGCCCCACGATGGAGCGATGCGCATGCAGCACGCCCTTGGGGTTCGCCGTCGTGCCCGACGTGTAAATCAGGAACGCCGGATCATCGCCCTTGGTGAACGCATACGTCGACGATTGCGCCTGCGCGATCCACCGCGCAACCTCCCCCGTCGCAATCGCATCCACACCCTCGGGAATGGCATCGAGCGGCAGGTTCTCTGCAATCACCACCGCCGACGCGCCGCTGTCGCGCACCAGAAAATCCGCTTCCCGCTGCGTCAGCGCCGCCGACATCGCAATCGGCACATACCCGGCAGCAATCGCGCCGAAAAAAACGATGGGGTACAGACTCGTATTGTCCAGCCGGACCGCAATCCGGCTCCCGCGCTCATAGTCCTTCTCGCGCAGCCCCGCCGCAACGGCCAGCACCGCCTTTTCCAGCCGCGCATACGTCCACACTTCGCTGGGCGCCGCCGCCTCCACATCGTCGATGACGATCAGCGCGGGTTTATCGGGCGTATCGAGTGCGGCGCGCGAAATCGCGTACGCCGCCATATTGAACGTCTGCCCGGGATGAACTTTGCGGGTGCGCGGGAGTGTCATTTCTTATCGGTCCACCAAGTGTCGATGAGCAGCCCCACCATCGGAGCCTGTTCGGGATATTTGATACGGGACGCGTGCGCGATCCAATAGCGTGGCACATGATACAGCGGGATCATATAGTCGCCCGACAATAGCACGCGATCAAGCGCCCGCACCGCCGACACGAACGCTTCAGGGGTACGCGCCGCTAGCATGGCCGCGATCATCGCATCCGCAGCCGGGTTATCGACGCCGGCAAAATTGAAGCTGCCGTCATTTTTGCCGACCGCGCCCGACCAGCGGAACAGCTGCTCGTTCCCCGGCGACAGCGACGACGGCCAGCTATACTGGATCATGTCGTAATCATACGTCCGCAGCCGTGCCTGATACTGCGCTCCGTCCACCTGCCGGATCGACATCGCAATCCCAATCCGCCCCAAGTCGGCGACAAATCCCGACAGCAGCCGCTGCTGCGCACTGTTGACGAGCATCTCGAACGCCACCGGCTTGCCCGACGCTGGATCAACCAGCACCCCGTTCACAGTCTTGAACCCCGCATCCGTCAAAATTTGCAACGCCTTGGCAAGGTTCGCCCGGTTGCGCCCTGATCCATCTGTCGTGGGCAACCGCGACTTGCCCGCCATCACATCCGGCGCAATGCTCCCAGCAAACGGCGCGAGCAGCCGCTGCTCCTCCTCATCCGCAGGCCGCCCCACCGACGACAGGATCGAGCGTTCGAAGAAGCTTTCCGTCCGCTTATAAAGTCCGTTGAACAAAGACCGGTTGACGAACTCGAAATCGAACAGCTGGATCAGCGCCTGCCGAACGGCCCGGTTCGCAAACAACGGCCGCCGCGTATTGAATACCAACGCGGCCATCCCCGCCGGCTGCTGGGCCGTCATTTCCGCCTTGACGATCCGCCCGTCGCGAATGGCTGGGAAATCGTAACCTTGCGACCACAGCGCCGGATTGTCCTCAAACCGCACATCCAGATCGCCGTTTTTGAACGCCTCAAACATCACATTGTCGTCGCGGAAATATTCATACCGCAGTTCGTCGAAATTGAACCGCCCCCGGTTCACCGGCAAATCGCGCCCCCAGTACTCAGGATTGCGCGCATACGTGATTGACCGGCCTGGATCGATCACCGCCATCGTGTAAGGCCCCGACCCGATGAAAGGCGCAAGGCTCGTCTGCTCGAACGTGTCGCTGGTCAAAACGTGGCTGGCCAAAATCGGCATCACGCCGAGAATAAGCGGCAACTCGCGGTCGCCTCCGTTCTCGAACACGAACCGAACCTTGAGATCGGACAACCGCTCGGTCTTCACGACCTTCTTGAAATACGCCCGGTGATTGGGCCGCCCCTTGTCGCGCAGGGTCTCGAATGAAAACAGCACGTCCGCCGCCGTCACCGGCCGTCCGTCGGAAAACCGCGCTTTTGGGTTGAGATTGAACGTCACCTCCGATCGGTCGTCCGGCAGTTCGACGCTTTCGGCGATCAAACCATACAGCGAAAACGGCTCGTCGATTCCGCGCGCCAGCAGGCTTTCGGTGACGTTGTCGCGCACGCCAGCCACCGGAACGCCTTTGATGATGTAGGGGTTGGTCGTGTCGAACGACCCCAGCACTCCCTGCACGAGCCGCCCCCCCTTGGGCGCATTGGGGTTCACGCTGTCGAAATGGGGAAATCCCGGCGCAAACTTCGGCGCGCCCTGAATGGCTATCGCGGTCACCGCCTCCTCTGCCCACACACCGCCTATTCCTGCGGCGAGTTGAAGCAATGCGGCGAGCAAGACGGCCCGCACGCTGCGCCGTCCCGGCCCGCATCCCGATGCAATAAAGGGGCGTCGATAACCCATCAGTGATCCTTAGATTTAACCCGCTTTGCAGCGCATTTGCCCAGGTTTGGCCCAATCAGTTAAGCGTCCGTCAGCCTGCCCTGGTGCGTCGTCTCCACCTGATAGCAGATGTCGCGTGGCGCGTTTGCAACGATAAACAGCTAACCTGGGCATAGCCTGGGCTGGCCATGAAATCGGTCACGGGATTGCCTTATTCAAAGCCTTATTCCGCCCCGGCGATCGTAGTTAAACGCTCGTCTCATTTTCGCGGGGTGGTCGATCCGGCGGGAATAGAAAGTCGAGCGCTCAGGCTGATGCGGCAACACAAAAAGAGCCGCCGGGCAGTCGCAACGGAATTCATAGAGGGGCTGAGCTTGGTAAGTCCGGTCGATCCGGGTTTAAGGCTCGTAACGCAAAGGTAGACTGATAGATGACACACACTGTTTTGCCTCGCGCCGTTTTGGCCGCGGTTCTCGCAGTTGGCGTCTCGGCTTCGGCCATGGCACAAGACAAGAAGCCCGCGGCCGCACCGGCTGCAAAGCCCGCTGCAGCAGCACCCGCCGCGGCTCCCGCAGCAGGCGCGCCTCCCGCTAGCGCCGAAGCTGGCAAGCAAAGCGCCTGGGTCAAGTTGTGCGAACAGGCCGTCCAGAAGGTCAAGGACAAGGACGGCAAGGAAACCGAGAACAAGAAAAACATCTGCCTCACGCACCACGAGCGCCTCGATGGCAACACCGGCATGGTGATCGTCTCGGCTGCCCTTCGCGAAATCGAAGGCAACGAAAAGAAGCAGTTCATGATCATGGTGCCGCTCGGCATGGCAATCCCGCCAGGCTTGAAAGCCGCCGTCTATACCAAGGACCAGTGGAACAAGGCTGCCAAGAATGAAAAGATCGATGAAGCCGCTCTGAAGCCCATCGACTTGAAGTTCTCGCTCTGTCATCCCGCCGGCTGCACAGCCGAAGTCGAAGCCACCAAGGAACTGGTTGATTCCATGAAGGCCGGCGGCGGTCTGATGGTTCTGGCCCTCAACGCTGGTGCTCAGCCGATCGGCTTCCCCGTCCCCCTCGAAGGCTTCAACGAAGCGTTCGGCGGCAAGCCGGTCAACAACGAAGAATACGCCAAGGCCCGCGGCGAGCTCATGGGCCGCATTCGCGACATGCAAGTCGAGCGTATGGAAAAGTATAAGGCCGAGCAGATGAAGCTCCTGCCTCCGCAGCCAGGCGCTGCTCCTGCCGCGCCCGCCGCTGCAGCCGCCGCACCCAAGAAGTAAGCGGCACTCTAAGCCAGCCATCACGAAGGCCCGGATCCTAGCGATCCGGGCCTTTTTTGTTGTTCCCCCCTTCTCCCTCTCCCCATAGCTGCACTTGATGGGGTGAGGGGCGGCAGCAAAAACGAAGGTGAAGGGCGGCAGCAAAACAAGCGTGAGGGTCGGCCGTCACTTCACGCCAAGCGTAAGGGAGCAAAGCGACCCGGTGCGAGCGCCACCCCCGCGGAGCGCATCGGCGCGTCAGCGCAAAAAAGGCGCCCCGGCCTGAGCCGGAGCGCCTTCAAAAGGTATACACGTCTGTAAGCCTAGGCTGCCCTCACGCGCTCGGTCCGCATAGACGGACGGTTGCGGCGTGGTGGCATAATCGCAAGTAGTAACGCCCCCTTGCTTGCGCTCGGGGCTTCCGTTCCAGCAAATCGATCGCTTACGCGCTCGATAGAGGCATTGTTTTGCGCGACAACTACGTGCGCGACTTTACCATGATCTTCCTTTTGGGCGGTGCTTGAACGAGTCAAGTCCATCCCCAATTGGAAGAGGGCGTCATTAAAGGCCATTAAGGACCCTCCCCAACCAGTAGATAGATTCAACCCGCAGCTCCTTACCTTTTGTTGGTTTTCGGTTTCCCTCGACCTATCAGGGCAGGTGGACGTGCGGACAGGGGTCATATGAGGCCTGGACCCCCCCCCACGCAAGAAAAATTTTGCCCCCCCGGACATTATTTTTTTTGCTCGCGGCCTCAAGGGCTTAACAGGAGCTTTACAGGGTCAATCTGATTCGTTTTCAGCAGGACCGTTAGTGCCCGGAATTGTTCAAAAAATCGCCGCCCTGCACGCCGTCGCCCGGCTCATTTCGGTCGCAAGAAAAGCTCCGTCCGATCCCGTCTGGTAGACTGCGGCAATTTAGGTTTTATTGGTTCGTGCCGCGAGGAACCGCAAAGCCGCATCGGGGCGCCGCTCTATGATTCGTTCACGCACCCGATGCGCGCAAAGACCGCGCTACAGGCCGCCGCAACGAAGTATTCACCGTCTATCGCACTAAACCTGATGCACGCCCGCCAGATTTACTGATGTGTTGACGTCTTGATACATATTTACAGCGCATTCGAGCGATTGACGCCATGATGCGATCTGCCGCGAGAGTGAGCGGCGCACGAACGAGGGCACAGATGCAACGGCTAGTCTTGGTGGTGATATTCACAGCGATCCTGTCGCTATCCGCCTTCGCGCAATCGGCCGCCGATTGGACCCGCTGCCAAAACGAAGATCTCTCGGTAAAACCCGTCGACTCCATCGCCGTTTGCGACAGTATCCTCAAGCGCGAAGACCTCGGCAAAAAGGACCGCATCCGCGCCCAGCACTTCTTCGCGCGCGGCTTCGAAGACAACAAAGACTACGATCGCGCCCTCGTCGAATACACGCAGGTCATCGAATTGGACCCTACCTTTGCCGAAGCCTACATCGGTCGCGGCACGGCCTACGTCGCTAAGGGCGAACTCGACCGCGGCATTCGCGAATACACGCGCTCATTGGAAATCCGCAAGCGGGTCGAGGCCTTCTATGGCCGCGGCCGTGCCTATCACAAGAAGGGCGACAAGGACAAAGCCATGGCCGATTACCGGGCCGCCCTCGCCCTCGACCCCAAGCACCAGATGAGCATAGACAACCTGAAACAGCTCGAATCCGGCAAGTGATTGTAGTGCCGTTTGGGTCGAACTCTTGCAAAACCCAACATCGTCCCGCGAAGGAAGCGGCCTCTAGCTGACATCTAAGTCCGCGTCCGTCGCCGCCAGAACCGCTTCCAATCGAGCCCGGATAGCCTTATGGCGCTCCCCGTTCTCGAGCTTCTTGCCGGTCAGATCGGTCACATAAAACACATCGACGGCTTTTTCCCCGAACGTGGTGATGTGCGCAGACGTAATGTCGAGATTGAGATCCGACAGCGTCGAGGTCAGATCGTACAGCAACCCCGTGCGGTCGCGCCCTGCAACCTCGATCACGGTGAACTTGTCCGAAAGCGCATTGTTGATGATGACCTCGGGCTCGACGCAGAACGCCGCCGTCCGCAGCGTTGATGGCCGCCGTTTCGCAATCAGTGCGTTAAGCCGCACCTTGCCCTGAAGCACTTGGTCGATCGCGTCCCCGATCCGCTTGGTGCGCCGCAATTCGTCGTCGTCGGTAGCAAAATCGCGCGCCAGCAGGAACGTATCGAGCGCAAACCCATCCCGTGTCGTCGTGATATGCGCGCCCGAAATGTTGGCCCCTGTCGCCGCGCACGCGCCTGCAAACAACGCCAGCAGCCGCGCATGGTTGGGCGCATAAATCGTCAACTCCGTGATCGCTTTGAACGCATCCGTCTTGGCCGCGGTCATGAGCTTGTCGCCACTCGCGTCCGCGCTCGCCACGATGTGCGCATGCTCGATCTGCTGCGGCACATCCGTGCGCAACCAGTAATCCGGGAAATGCCGGTCCTCGAACCGCGCAATATCGGCTGCGGCCCATCCCTCGCTTGTGAGCGCTACCCCCAGTGCCGCCTTTGCGTCGTCGACACGCTGCGACCGCTCCACGTGGGTATGGCCGCCAGCGACCAGCGGTTCCGTCTCATGATAAAGCGTCCGCAACAACTGGCCCTTCCAGCCGTTCCAGACCCCAGGCCCCACCGCGCGGATGTCCGCCGTCGTCAAGATCAGCAGCATTTTCAGCCGTTCGGGGCTCTGCACGATATCGGCAAAATCGCGGATCGTTTTGGGGTCGGAAATATCGCGGCTTTGCGCAATATTGCTCATCGTCAAATGATGCTCGATCAGCCACGCCACCGTATCCGTCTCGGCCGCGCTCAACCCCAATCGCGGGCACACCTGCCGGGCAATCCGTGCCCCAACGATCGAATGATCTTCGCTTCGCCCCTTGCCGATGTCGTGCAGGAACGCGGCGACAAATAGCACCTTGCGGTTCTGCACTTGCGGCATCAGCACGTGCGACAGCGGCAGCTGGTCCTTGCTTTTCCCCTGTTCGACTTCGGTCAGCATCGCAACCGTGCGAATCAGATGCTCGTCCACCGTGAAGTGGTGATACATATTGAACTGCATCATCGCGACGATGCGCCGGAACTGCGGAATGAACCGCTCAAGCACGCCGGCCTCGTTCATGTGCCGCAACGCCGCCGCCGGATTGACCTTGCCGGTCAGCAACTCGACGAAGATCCGGTTCGCTTCCGGGTCCGCGCGTAGCTTCCCATCGATCAGGCGCAGCGACTGCCGCAGTTGCCGGATCGCATCGGGATGCAACGCCGCATCCGTCAACTGCGCCTGCGCGAAAAACCGGATGATGTTGACCGGATCGCGCTTGAACACTTCAGGATCGGCGATATTGAGCCGGTCGTTATCAACTTTGAAATCGGTCTTCTGCCGGATTTCGCGCCGCGTGCGCCAGTTCAACGGGCTGATCAGGCTCGACAATCCGGGCGTCGACTTGAGCTGACGCATTTCCAGCGCAGAGCACAAGATCGTCGTCAGCGCGCCGACATCCTTGGCGACCAGAAAATAGTGCTTCATGCAGCGTTCCACGGCCCGCAGGTCGCTGCGTTCCGCATAACCCAGGTATTCCGCCATCTGCGGCTGATGTTCAAACGTCAGACGCTCTTCCGCTCGCCCCGTCATGAAATGCAAAAAGCACCGCACCGTCCACAGGAAGTCCTCGCAGCGCCGGAATGTCTGCACCTCCTCGGGCGTGAACAGGCCAGCCGCGACCGCCTCAGGTCCCATCTCGCCGCCATACAGGTATTTCGCCAGCCAGTGCAGCGTATGCAGGTCGCGCAAGCCGCCCTTGCCGTCTTTGACGTTGGGCTCGACGCGATAGCGCGATTGCCCCGATTTGTCGTGCCGGTCCTTCCGCTCGATCATCTTGGCATCGATGAACGCCCGCGCCGTCCCTTTGACGACCTCGTTGGCAAACCGGGTTTCGAGTTTCTCGAATAGCCCCCGGTCCCCGTGAATAAGCCGTGCGTCCAGCAGCGACGTGCGGATCGTGAAGTCGCTGTGCGACAGCTTCAGGCACTGATCGATGGTGCGCGTCGCATGCCCCACCTTGAACCCGAGATCCCACAGCACATAGAGGATGGCCTCGGCAACGCTTTCGCCCCACGGCGTCTGTTTGTAGGGCAGCAGGAACAACAAATCGATGTCCGAACCCGGCGCGAGCAGCCCGCGCCCATACCCCCCGGTCGCAACGATGGACATGCGTTCTGCGTCCGACGGGTTGGTGGCCCGCCAGATGTGCGTCGTCTTGTAATCGAAAATCAGACTGATCAGTTCATCGGTAAACTGCGATAGCCCGCTGGCGCACCGCCGCCCGTTGCAGTCGATTTCAAGCCGCGCCCGCGCAGCCGCCCGCGCATCGCGCACCAGTTCCTTCAGCCGTGCCGTAACGGCGGGTCGCGCTGCATTCGCATCGTTGCCCGCCTTCTGAAACAACGTTGTTAACTCGACCCTCAAGGCCAGCGGGTCGAAGTAAGGCGGCGGTGCAATATCGGTCGTCGTGAGTGTATCCATGACGCAGATTACGATTCCTAACGGCGATTGTCAGTGCGAATTGGCGGTTGCGTTGAGTTACCACAACCAAAGGTCCGTTCATGAATGGCTTTTTTCTCGCCGCGATCGACCGCTGGGTCGGTGCAAAACCTTACACCCCTGACGCCTCAGGTCTCACAACAAGGCCCGCCGTCGTGGTCACCGGCGGCTCGTCGGGCATCGGTCTGGCCATCGCTCAGGAGTTCCATCGTCAGGGCGAAACCGTCGTCCTCGTCGCGCGCGATGAAGAGCGCCTAGCCGCAGCCCGCTCAAGTTTTGAGCCATCAGAACGCATCCACATCATCTCCCTCGATATAACCATCCTGGACGCACCCGCCTTGCTCGACGCCGCCCTCCGCGACCTCAACCTTTCCCTGGACGTCCTCGTCAACAGCGCCGGCACCGGTCTCGCAGGCCTGTTCGACACCCATAGCTCTGTCGAAATCGACCGTCTCATCGGCCTGAACGTCTCCGCGCTGACAAGGCTGACCCGCCACGCTTTCCCCGCCATGAAGGCCCGCGGCCGCGGCGGCGTCATCAACATCGCTTCCCTTGGTGGCTACATCCCCGGCCCCAATCAGGCCGCTTACTACGCCAGCAAAGCCTATGTCTGCTCCTTGAGCGAAGCGCTGGCTTCCGAACTGGCTGGTACCGGCGTCCGCATGACCGTCGCAGCTCCCGGCCCCATCGAAACCAAATTCCACGCCCGAATGGGGGCCGACAACGCACTTTACCGCACGATCTTGCCGGCTTTGTCTCCCGCCCGCGCGGCACGCTCCGCCGTCTTCGCCTATCGCCTCAACCGCAGCGTCGTCGTACCCGGCCTGATCTACAAGGCCATGGCGGTCGCAGTCACGATCATCCCGCACTGGCTGACTTTGCCGTCCATAAAAATCATCCTCGCGCCGCGGCCAGCCAATTCAAATAATGGCATTAAGAATACGCGTTGAGTTTTTCTCGCCGCGGTTGCAAAAAAGTAACAATTGGGGTGCATTATCATACTACGCGCTGCGACTTCAGGTTTTGCGTATCCCGGCGCTTTAGCGGCGGTGTCCCCCCGACACCGCCGCACCCTTTTCAGCCCATCATTGAGACCGCGCGCCCGATCACGATGAGGCACGGCTGCTCCCCGTCCAGCGTCCCGATGGCCTCGCTCAATCCGGCAACCGTCGTTGCAATATGCCGCCGCTGCGCCGTCGTCGCCCCGCTGATCGCCAGCGCAGGCGTCGCTGGATCGAGCCCCGCTGCCAGCAATTTCGGCATCATCTCCGCCAGCGTCCGCGCGCCCATGTAAAACACCGTCGTCGTCCACGGATCGGCCAGCTGCGCCCAGTCATGCTCGGGCGCGTGCCCGCTTTCGGAATGCCCCGTGACGAACTGCAGCCGCCGCGCCAGCTTCCTGTCCGTCAGCGACAGCCCCAGCTCGGATGCCGCCCCCAACGCCGCCGTAATGCCCGGCACCGATGCGACGGCCACCCCGGCCGCCCGGCACGCCGCGATTTCTTCGTTCGCCCGGCCAAACACCATCGGATCGCCGCCCTTAAGCCGCACGACCCGCTTGCCCTCGAGCGCATAAGCAACCATCCGCTCGTTAATATCGCTCTGCCGGCACGACTTGCCGCCGCCCGTCTTGCCCACCAGAACCCGCAACGCCTCGCGCCGTCCCAGTTCCAGAATATCGACGCCGGTTAGACGGTCGTACATGATGACATCCGCCGACTGCAGCGCCCGCAAAGCCTTCACCGTCAGCAACTCTGGATCACCCGGCCCCGCGCCCACCAGCACGACAGACCCGCGCCCAACCTCGCGACCACAAGCCTCGCCGCTCTCCGCAAATAACCCCTCAAGTTCGTCCGCCGTCGGTGCCGCGCGCGCCGCCAGTGCCGCATCCGCAAACCGCCGCCACAAATCCCGCCGCGCCGCCCCCATAGGCAGCCGCGCCTTGACGGCCTCCCGCAAATTCTTGGCCCGCGCCGCCCACGCCCCAAGGGCTGGATGCAGCAACGCCTCGATCTTGCCCCGGATCGTCTGGCCGAGCACGGGTGCCGCCCCGTCCGTACTGATCCCGATGGCAATCGGACTGCGATTGATGATGGTCCCGAAGTTAAATGTCCCAAGTCCCGGCGTATCCACCAGATTGACCGGCACGCCCACAGCCTGGGCCGCCAGCGCAAAAGCCTCCGCCTCCTCGCCCTCCAGCGCCCCGACCGCAACCGCCGCTCCGGCAAAATCCCCTGCCTTCCAGCCCCGCTCAACGAGCGTTACGCTCCCCGCAGGCGGCGCATCACGCAACGCCGCCAGGTCCGCGCTGGGCTCCGCCGCAAAGACATCGACATGCGCCCCCGCTGCCGCCAGCAGCTCAGCCTTCCAAATCGCTCCCTCGCCATCGCCCGCCACCACGGCCCGCTTGCCGCGCAAATCAAAAAACACCGGCAGTACGGCCAGCGGACTCATTCGCGCAGGCCGTGTCACCGTTGGCGCAATTTTCTCCGGCAAATTCTCAGGTGTCGTCACTGGAGTCTTTCTAAGCTTGAATTTGGATCGCCCTCCCACTCCATGGCCTGGCTTGACCCGGCCATCCAGGGGCCGCGAGGGAAGGCGTATCACAACGTATCGTTAGCCCGCCGCGACCACAATGAGCCGCAAGCGCCCACCCAATCCGGCGCGGATTCCTTTTGCTTGATCACCGTCGCTTCACTTTCCTCCCACTTCGACGGGGTAGGACGCCGCGCCCTTGAGTTAGCGGCGCATCGCGACCCAATCGGCTTGCACCATTGCGTCGCTCAACTCATTGGGCGTGGCTAGGCGGGGGTGCGCTGCGGCTCAATTTGGTGCAGCCTCTTTTTTCTTGAACAATTTCTCAAGCATTTGCTTAGGGTTCGGCTTTGCGCCCCCATCTCCCGCATCGCCGCCCTTCGACAGCAATCCCTTGAGCGCACTGCCGATCTCCTTGACCGTCCCATTGTCCTTGAGCTTGCGGCCAATCTCCTTCGCCGCCTCGATATTCTTGGGATCCTTCAACGCGGCCGCCGAATCCGCCGCAAAATGCGGCTTGGCCCACGGCCCCGTGATCCGCACCGGTACATCAACCCCGCTACCCAAAGCCTCCGCCACCCCGCCGCTTTGACCCAGCAGAGCTGCCGTCACCTTCGGCTTCACCGTATAATCGACCGCCTGCGCCGGAAGCTGGATCTGCCCCGCCCCACTCACCCGCAACGCCGGCCCGGTCAGCCGCAGATCCTGGTTCGTCGCAACCCCGTTCGCAATCGTGAACGACGCCGCCAATTCGCTGAAATCCGTCTTCTCGCCCGGCACTCTGTCGAACCCCGAAAACCTCCCCTGCATCAACCCGCGCACGGTGCCGGGAATGTTGTACCCCACGATTGCACCGTTGGTGAACGCAAAGTCCGCCTTACCGTTCGCGGTCGCCACGAGTTCGGCCTCGCTCGTCCCCTGCGCGCCAATCGCAACCGACATCCGTGCCGCCCCCGCCAGCAGCTCGAAATCCGCCACATCCTTGAGAATGTTCGCCGCCGCCACGCCATCGACGGACATATTACCGCCCATTACCGGCGGCTGCGCATTCGCATCTATTGAAATGAACCCGCGCCCCAGCCCGTCATAAAGCTGCACGTCGTCGAAATTCGCCCGCAAGACCTTGCCCTTGAGCGCTACCGTCACCGCCGACTGCCCAACTTTGATCTCGTGATAAAGCAGCTTCCCAACCGCCAGCTTCGCGTCGAGATCAAGCAATCCAAGCCCATCCAGCGCAATCGGCTCCGTGCTCCACCCTGCCCGCTTGGTGTACCCCTTCACCTTCGGCCCGCCGGCGGCATCGCTGCCGTTGATCAAATCTTCTATCGACTTCGCCGTGGTTCCATTCATCGCCTTCGGCCCACCGGCAGGCCGCACCGGCAGCGGTTTGGTAACCGCCGGGATCGCCTTCCCCGCCGCCAGCGAATACTTGTTGAGGTCCAGTTCGCTGATCCTCAAATTCGCCGTAACGCGCGGACGCGCGCCGCCGCTTGCATCGACCAAAACCGTCCCCGAAGCCGTTGCCCCATCGAGCCCCAGGGTCGTCAGATTGAGCGCATAACTCGTCCCGCTGACCTTCAGCTTGCCCGACGCCGCGACGGGTCCAAACCCATCCGCCGGCGGCAACTCATGGCCGAGCCATGCCACCAGCCCCCGCAATGACTGAGCGTTCGCGCTCACGTCGCCTTCAAAATCGATCGCCGCCCGCGCCGTGACCGTCCCATCATACTTGACCTCTACCGGTGGCCCGCTCAGCGAAAACGCGAGTTTCGCAGGCCTGTCCTCGATGATCGCCTTGGGCGAGGCGAGCTTGACAGCGAACGCCACCGTCTGCCCCTGATAGTCGAGCTTGCCCGACGCATCGAGCGGGCTGGCCAGCGAATCGAGCTTAACCTGCGTATCGATGCCGCTGGCCACCAGATGCGCCCCGTTGCGCGCATCGCTGTACTGCACCGTCCCGCCCTCGATCCGCACGTCTCCGAGCGTCAATTCCTCCAGCTTGGCAAGCTTCGCCTTCATCTGTGGCGAGGGATTATCGGGATCGGACGCGTTGTTGACGAAATCCTTGACCGCATCCGGCAGCCCGTCGGTCGCCGTCGTGGTCGCCGTCGTCTTATCCGCCGCCGCCTGCGCGTACTGCACTAAGACCTCAGGCGCGATGCCGGCAAAATCCCAGCTGCGTTTGCCCGCCGCATCGACCCGCAGATCAAACACCGGCTGCTTGACAACAACGCTATCGACGCTCACTCGCCGCATCAGTAGCGGCCAGATCCGCACGTTTGCAGTCAGTTCCGCCATCGTCACAAGTGGTTCGCCACCCATCGCGGGGGCAGCTGACAGCGTGACATCGCGTATCGACAGACCCAGTCCCGGCCCAACGGTCAGCGTCGTCGGCCCACCGATGTTCAGATCGCGCCCGGTCTTGGCTTTCACCTGCGCAATCATCTGGTCACGGATCATGCCGATCGGCGGCGCAAACGCCAGATACGCAGCCCCCGCGCCCGCCAGCGTCGCTAGTCCAGCGACGCTTAACCCAAACGCCCAAATCCACCCGGTCTTGCGCGGCTCAGGCGCGCTCCGCGACGTCCGCCCGATCGGCGGCTGATTGGGATCGTACGTAGGGCGCGGCGGCAAGGGGCGGATCTGCTGCCGGTTCGCTGGCCGCCCCAGCGTCACGGGGCGATCCTCAGGCCGGTCAATGCCAGGCCGCACGGTGTCCAACCGTGCTTCCACACGCGGCGGCGCCGGCTGCATCCGCGCTTGAGGTGGTACCTGACGGGCCGCCTGTTGCGGCAACCGCTGCGGTATCGGCGGCGGCATCAGCGGATCGCGCGGTGGCTTTCGTTCGGTCATCTCGTCAGCATATCCAGGCAGAGAACGTCGCAGATCCTACACAGCCATTATGTCATACCGCAGATGCACCCATGCCGGGCGGAATTGTCATCCCGCTGACTTGCCCACAACCTGAAGCGCCGCCAAGTCCTCCAGCGTATCGATATCCGCCGCTGCTATCGGATCGGTCAGCACTATCGTGCAGCACGACTGTCCCGCGAGCAGCCCCTTGCCCCCCTTGTCGCCCTCTAGCGCTGCCAGCTTGGCAAAAGTCCTGCGCGGCCAGACCACCGGATTTATCTGCGTCCCATCCGCCAGAACCGGATACGCGGGCCGCACGCCCCCATCCGCCACAAACGCATGAATCAATGCCGCAATCGCCTCAGCCGAAACAAACGGCATATCCCCCGGCACGATCACCGCCGCATCAATGTCACCTGAAAGACTAGCAATCCCAGCGGCCACGCTGGTCCCCATCCCCTCGTCCGCCCGCGCATTCACAACAATTCGCACGCTGGGCTCAAGCCCCGCAGCCCCGATCGCCGCGCCAACCGTCCCATCCGCATGATCCGTCACCACCCTGACGCCAACGTCGTGACCGGCAACCCGCACTCCCAATATCCGCCGCACCGTGCGCACGATCAGCGCCTCGCCCTCAAACAGCGCCAGCAGCTTGTTCCCCTCGCCAAACCGCCGCGACCTCCCCGCCGCCAGTACAATGATCTCAATCCTCATGCGCCAATCCCCACAATCGCGTCATCCCGGCGTCATTGGACCGATGCCAGCAACTGAGCCTGGGATCCAAGCAACCATCAATTTTCGTAGCAACTGATCCCAAACACGACCGGCTCCCCTTCTTCCTAGTTGCAAATCATTTGCAACTAGCCGCGACCCGTCCTATGTGTATCGTCGAACCGATCATACAACCATGGACCCCGCGTGAGCGAAATCAACCTTCAGGTCACCACCGACACCGACACCGACACCGGCTGGCTCAAGCGCGCCGTCGCGGGCTCACTGGCTGAGGTTAATTCCTCCATCCCGGTCTCGGCGAGCAGTTCAACCCTTCGCCGTTTCCTCTCGTTCCTGGGTCCCGGCTACCTCGTCGCCGTCGGCTATATGGACCCCGGCAACTGGGCAACGTCGCTGGCAGGCGGTGCGAAGTTTGGCATGTCGCTCCTGGCGGTCGCCGCCATTTCCAATGTCATGGCGATCCTTCTGCAATCGCTCGCCGCCCGCTTAGCGATCGGGTCCGGCCGCGATTTGGCCCAAGCCTGCCGCGACGCCTACCCCCGCGCCGTCTCTCTCCCGCTTTGGGCGCTCGCCGAAATCGCCATCGTCGCCACTGACCTCGCCGAAGTCATCGGCACCGCCATCGGCCTGAAACTGCTGTTCGGCCTCCCGCTCGCCTATGGCGTCCTCGTCACGTCCCTCGACGTGTTCCTGATCTTGGGTCTCCAGCAACTGGGCTTTCGCAAGCTCGAAGCCTTCGTCATCGCCCTGCTGATCATCATCACCGGCTGCTTCGCTATTCAAATCGCACTAGCCGACCCCGACTGTGGCGCGGTCATGCGCGGCTTTATTCCTACGACCGAAATCGTCGCCAACCCCGACATGCTCTACATCGCCATGGGCATCGTCGGCGCGACGGTCATGCCTCACAACCTCTATCTCCATTCGGCCATCGTCCAGACCCGTGCTTACGGCAGAACCCTCGCGGAAAAGCGCGAAGCCCTGACATTTGCCACCATTGACTCGACCCTAGCCCTGATGTTCGCGCTCTTGATCAACGCCTCCATTCTGATCCTTGCTGCAGCAACCTATCACAAGGCCGGCAACCACGACGTCACCGACCTTGGTCAAGCCCACGCACTCCTGTCACCCCTTCTGGGCTCAGCCATCGCGCCAACCTTGTTTGCGATTGCCCTAATCTGTTGCGGCCTGTCCTCAACGGTAACTGCAACTTTGGCCGGCCAAGCCGTGATGGAGGGCTTCCTCAACATTCAGATCGCCCCTTGGCTCCGCCGCATCGTAACCCGGCTGATAGCGATCGTTCCCGCAGCTGCCGTGACGATTTTCTACGGCGAAGAACAATCAGGCCGCCTGCTCATCGCCTCCCAGGTCATCCTCGGCCTGCAACTGCCGTTCGCCGTTGTGCCCCTCGTGGCCATCACCGCCAGCAAACGCAAGCTCGGTGAACTGGCGGCTCCCCTATGGCTGACCATAACGACCGGCGTCATCGCCGCCCTTCTCATCGTCTTGAACATCAAGCTCGTCTGGGACCTGCTCACCGGCTGAGCGTGAATTAATCTCCATCCAGCCGGTCCGTGCGGTGTAGATAATTGAATCGCACGCACCTCTTACTTCTCGGGGTTGATCTAATTTTGTGACCATTCGCAATAAGCGAATGTTTATTCAGATATTTTTCATGAAACTGACGTCTAATCGAGCCCTGTAGAGTCCGTCTAAGGGGCATTGGGCCTGCGCGCGCAGGTTCAAGCGGCCGGCCTGCGCGTAATGCAATCCAGTCAGTTTTTGCGGCGCCGTTCGCAAGTCAGCGTTTTGTTAAGGTGAGTCGTCATGTCGCAAAGTTTTTCGCTTGAGGGCTATCAGCTTGCCCCCGGCGTAGCCGCAGCCGGCGCTGCAGCCACGACAGCGCGCGCCAAGACCAAGCGCCTCTGGTCGCGCAAAGTCGCCTCCGACATCATCGGCTTCTGTGAAGCTCTCGTCGTCGTCGCCGGCGGCCTGCTCCCCACCGCGGTTTACGCCGCCGCTGGCGCCATCACCCCGGCCTGGCCCATCGTCATCCAATCGTCCCTCGTGGCAGCCCTGATCTACCGCATGTCGCTGTCGTCGGCTGGGATGTACGACGCCGACCGTGCTAACGACTTCGGCAACCGCCCCACCCAAATGGTCGGCTCACTCATATTCGCCGTTGTCGTCGCCATCAGCCTCGGCGCCCCCCAGCAGCTTGATCTCGCCAGCACCGCTATTTGGCTGTGCCTGTGGATCGCCGCCAGCTACGCCGGCCTTATCCTCGTGCGCACCGTTGCCGCCGACGTGATGGCCGCCCTCATGGCGCAAGGCCACTTCGACGAGCGCATTGCCGTCTATGGCGCCGGACACATCGCCCGCCGCGTCAACGATCATCTGCTCAATCCCGCGCTCGGCCTCCGCTTCGTCGGCGTCTACGACAGCCGCGAAACCCCCAACCGCATCAACCCGGAGGGTCTGATGGTTGCCGGCGGTCTCGACGACCTCATCCAGGCCTGCCAGGAAGGCCGCATCGACCGCATCATCATCGCGCTGCCCCAGATCGCAGAACGCCGCGTGAACGACATCGCCCGCAAGTTCGAAGACCTGTCGGTAAACCTTCACATTGTCACGCACATGTCGTCGGACTATTGCAGCGCCGGTCGCAAGCACGCGGTATCCCAGCTTGGTCCCGTCGGCCTGATGGACATCAAGGAAAAGCGCCATGCGGGCTGGGCCCCCGTCATCAAACGCGCTGAAGACATTGTCATAGGCGCTGTCGTCGCGCTCGTCGTCGCACCGTTCGTGCCATTCATTGCCTTAGCCATCAAGGCCGATAGCCCCGGACCCGTGCTGTTCCGCCAGCGTCGCCGCGGTCTGAACCAGCGCGTGTTTGAAGTTCTCAAATTCCGCACCATGTCGGTCATGGAAGACGGCACTGACGTCCGTCAGGCGACGGCCAATGACCCTCGCGTGACCGCGGTCGGCCGCATCCTCCGCCGCACCAGCCTCGACGAACTCCCCCAGCTTTGGAACGTGCTCTACGGTGACATGTCGCTCGTCGGCCCCCGGCCCCACGCGATGGTCCACGACGAGAAGTTCGGCCAGATGGTGGAAACCTACGCCAACCGCCATCAGATGAAGCCCGGCGTCACCGGCTTGGCTCAGGTCAGCGGCTATCGCGGCGAAACCACTACCAGTGAAAGCGTCGAAGCCCGCGTCAGCCACGACCTCGAATATATCCGCAAGTGGTCCTTATGGCTCGACCTGAAGATCATCTTCATCACCATGTGGGCCATCGTCATCGGCACCAACGCTAAGTAACCCAAAGCACATTTCAGCGCCTAAAACCCCGCCGTGTTCGGCGCGTTCCGTGACCGCGGCCTGGGAATGCGAACGCCGCGCTGCTTGAGATCGCGCAGTGCGATGTACATCTCGGCCGTCATCAAGGCGTCGTTGAAGGCGTCGTGCGCCGGCAGCGAGGGAATGTTGAGATCGGCAAGGATCTTATTGAACGACAGATCGATCGCCGTGCCGGGCGGCGCATCGCCGTATTTGCGCTCGTAATACATCTTTGAAACTTCGATGCGTGGATTGGGCAACTCAATGCTCACGAACCGCAGCACCTCCCGGTTCAGCATGGCGACGTCGAAATCGACGTAATATCCAACCAGCGGCCGCCCCGCGATGAACCGCAGAAATTCCGGCATCACCCGCGCCGCCACCGGCTCCTCGGCAAAGTCGGAGTGGCGGATCTGGTGAACCTTGATGGCTTCTGCGCGCATCTTGGCATCGGGGCGCACGATCACCTCGAATCGTTCGCTGGTCAAAATGCGCGTACCGCGAATCTTGATCGCAGCGATGGTGATGATCTCGTCGGTCCGTGTGTTGAGCCCCGTCGTCTCGCAATCGATGGCAACCACCTCGTCGGCAGGCCCAGCCTCGAACAGAAAACGGTACGACTGATCGCTGATCGAGATCTGATGGAACAAGCGCTTGAGGGTGCGAGGGATCACGTCAGAACATGCCCAAATTGAAGTGCCGCCGGTTTATCTCGCGGAACTGCTTCACGACCTGAAACGCATCCCGCAGCAAATCGCGCTCCATACTCGATAGCTCTGCTGGCCGCACAAGGCTTCCCGAAAGACCCTTCGTGGCCGCCAATTGCCGGTCGAGCCTCAGCGTCATCAAAAATTGCAGCGCCTGTGTCAGCTCGCGGGCAAATTCCACCGACAGAGCGCCAGCTTCGGCCAGCCTGGCAATGCGCTTGGCTGTGGACGTTTCGATGATCCCGCGTTCTATCGAAAAACTGCGTACGCCGTGAACGATGGGGAAGATGCCGCCCTTCTTCAAGTCGAGCGCATCGCCTTTGCCCTCGGCCGTGATGAGTTTGTTGAACAGCCCGATGGGCGTCGGGAAGAATTCCACCGCGCGGGCGAAATGAGCCAGGTAGGCCTGCTCGCCCTTGATCATATCGACAAGCGCTTCTTTGGAGCGAGTGAGAAGCGCAGCATTGCCAGCGACGGCTTCGGCGTCAAAGAATATAGCGACGTTCATGGGCGCGTCTTGATCAGGCAGCGTTACCCAACGCCGGAACTCTGCCACGTAATCATCCACTGTCTTCGACCACAGCGGATTGCGCACCATGACGTTTCCCGGACATGGCGGGAAGCCGAAGCTTTCAAGCGCAGCGGTAAAATCGCGCCGGAATGCGGCCAGCGCGTCCTCATCGACCGGACCTGAAAGGATCAACCCGTTGTCCTGGTCGGTGCGCAAGGTCTGTTCGCCGCGTCCCTCGCTGCCCATCACGATCAGGCAGCCCTTTTCGGAAATAGCGTCCGGCGCGACCATTCCGAACAGTTTCGCCAGCAATCGCCGGTTCAAGTCGGACACGATTTCGCAAATAACGTCGATCTTCAGGCCCTGCCTGCGCAGAACGCGCACCTGTCCGTCGATTTCGCGCGCGGCACCAGCAAGATCGCTGAGATTCGCCGCCCGCTCGATTCGTCCCGCGATGAGCTGCGCGCTGCCGCCGAGGAAACTCAGCAGGTCGATGTCTTCGAGAATGCCGGTGAACGTGTCGCCGTCCTTGACCGCAACGCGCCGCTTGTTGTTCTTCGTCATCGACAGCAACGCCGTGAAGACGAAGTCGTCGGGCGAAAGCGCGACGACGTCGAAATGCGTGTACGCCCGGACAGCCGCCGTGATCGGCTGGCGCTGGAGAACCACCGCCTTGGACAAGTTCATTCCCGTGATGATGCCGGTCTTCCCCCCGTCCCGCACAAACAACGCGTTCGAATTGATCTCTTGCATCCGCTGGCCGGCGCTCTCGATCGTATCGTCGGCTGAAATAAAGTGCGCGGGATGCAGGAACACGTCCTTCACCCGTGCCCGCATGAACGATCCCGCCCGCGTTTCGTCCTCCTCCTGGGACATGGCGTCGAGCTTGCGCGACATTTCCAGATAGAAAAACGATGCAAACCGCGGATTGTCTTTAATGAGCGCGAGCGTGGTCGCCTTCGGCAGCAGGTAGCACAGGGTTTCTTCCCGCGCGACGAACGCATGAGCACTGATGCCGTGCATCATGGCGCGCGCATCAAAGCTGTCCTTGGGCCCAAGCATCGCGATAAGCTCGCCGCCGTCGCGTTCCTCGACCTGACCTTTGATGACCACGAACAGGTGATCTGCAGCCGCGCCCTGCCCGATGATCGGCTCGTTAGGGCGGAAATAGCCGATGTCGAGGTCGGCGCGCAGCCGGTCCATTTGCAATGGGGTCAGGCGGTCGAAAGGGGGATTATTGGCGTCGAACGTTTTTGGCATGTCTTGTGACCTGACGCCGGGGGATGGCGAGGAAAAAGCAAGGGCCGGGCGTCGCAAAACGCCCGGCCTCATTATTGAGGTTTAGTGAGCCGAAGCACCCGATGCGCCGATGCCCGTCTGGGAGCGGACGAACTGTGCGTCAAAGCCATCGCGGTCGACCTTAGCGCGTGCGCTACGATCCAGCAGCGAGAAGATCCAGATGCCGATGAACGCGATCGCCATCGAGAACAGCGCCGGGTTCGAAATCTGGAACATGGCCGAACCCTTGGGGTAGCCAAGCGTTGCTTCCCAGACGGCTGGTGAGAAGATCACGCCAGCCATTGCGCTGATGAGACCGAGGAATCCGCCGATGAAGGCGCCGCGAGTCGTCATACCGCTCCAGAAGATGGACATCACGAGGACGGGGAAGTTGCACGATGCAGCGATGCAGAATGCAAGGCCGACCATGAACGCCACGTTCTGGTTTTCGAACACGATCCCGAGCAGGATGGCGAGTGCACCGAGGAACAAGGTCGCGATCTTGGAAACCTTGATTTCGGCTTCTTCCGAGACGTTACCCTTCTTGATCACCATTGCGTAGAGGTCGTGGCTGATGGCCGAAGCGCCAGCCAAGGCGAGTCCCGACACGACGGCCAGGATGGTGGCGAACGCCACGGCCGAGATGAAGCCGTAGAACAGGTTGCCGCCGACCGCATTGGCCAGATGGATAGCTGCCATGTTCGAGCCGCCCTTGATCGCTTCGATTCCGGTTTTGCCTTTCGCCACCAGGTCGGCGTCGAGGAATTGCGGATTAGTCGAGACGAGGGTGATCGCGCCAAAGCCGATGATGAACGTCAGGATGTAGAAATAGCCGATGAAGCCGGTTGCAACGAACACCGATTTACGAGCGGCTCTGGCGTCTTTCACTGTGAAGAAGCGCATCAGGATGTGCGGCAGACCAGCCGTACCAAACATCAGCGCGAGACCCAGAGAGATAGCCGACAGCGGATCCTTGATCAGCGATCCCGGCTCCATGATGGCGAGCTTCTTGGGGTGGATGTCGGTTGCAGCCTTGAACAGCGCTTCAGGGCTGAAACCGTAGTTATAGAGCACGGCGCCCGCCATGAACGAGGCACCCGCCAGCAACAAGCAAGCCTTGATGATCTGCACCCACGTCGTGGCTTTCATTCCGCCGAACGTCACATAGACCATCATCAGTATGCCGACGCTGATGACGGCATAGGTATAGGGCAATCCGAACAGCAACTGGATCAGTTTACCAGCGCCGACCATCTGGGCAATGAGATAGAACGCAACGGTCACCAGCGCGCCGCAGGCGGCCAGAATACGGATCGGCGTCTGCGCAAACCGGAACGAGGCCACGTCGGCGAAGGTATACTTGCCCAGGTTGCGCAATTGCTCCGCAATCAGGAACGTCACGATCGGCCATCCGACGAGCCAGCCCACCGAATAGATGAGACCATCGTAGCCAGTCAGATAGACAAGGCCCGAAATGCCGAGGAACGAGGCGGCCGACATGTAGTCGCCCGCGATGGCAAGTCCGTTCTGAAAGCCGGTGATGCCGCCGCCTGCCGAGTAGAAGTCGGCAGCTGAGGCGGTTTGTCGTGCGGCCCAATAGGTGATGCCGAGCGTAAACAACACGAACGCGCCGAACATGATAATGGCGGGCCAGTTCAGTTCCTGCTTGACCACGTTGCCGCCGACGGCATCGGCCAAGGCGAGACTTGGCGCTGCGAGAAGGGCCGCAACGAGCCCAAAGACAAATTTCTTCATCAGCGCGACTCCTCGACGATTTTGCGGGTCAGATCGTCGTAGGTCGAATTCGCGATTGCGACGTAGATACCGGTGAGCACGAAAGCCGAGATGATAACGGCCAGACCGATCGGAATGCCGACGGTCATAACGCCCGACCCAAGCGGTGTTCCCAGGAACTTGGGCGCATAGGCGATGGTAAGGATGAACCCGAAATAAATGACGAGCATCAAAAGCGACAACGACCAGCCGACCATCGACCGCTTTCTGACCAACTCGGTATATTTCGGATTTTTCTGTATTTTTTGGTAGTTCTCGAGATCCATGTGAGTCTCCGCCCTGGACTTTGAAGTAAAGTTGAATTCCCTGACATTCCCACTCAGCGCGTAGCCTTCCGGGGCCCCGCTTGAGGAACACTTGTGACCTTCTTCTTTCTTCTTCTTCTTCTTCTTCGGGTGCGTGAGTTGACGCACGGCGCAGTTCGCACACCCTGATCCGTTGTCGATCATGCATGGCTGATATGCAAGTAACTACAATCGCTATTAGACTTAGGGCAAACCATGCATCGGCGCGCTCCCATAGAGTCACCGATCAGCATCCCCCTTTCCAGCCAGAAAAACGATTGACTCTCATCTATTTAGAGCTTTGCGGAGGGTGGAAGAAGTAGCAAAAGCCGTCAACGTCCTTTCGCTGGCCGCAGCGCCGAGGCAGCCATTGGCGCGAGGGCCGGACTCAAAATTGAGCCGGCCACCGTCCGGTCAAACCATCTGCCAAGAAAATGGGTGCCACAAGGCAAGCCGCGGCACCCTGAACTTTGCGTCAGATGGCTCTACTCTTCCTTGTATCCGACCTCTGGAATGCCCTGTTCGTTGCCATAATACTTGAACGGGAGAAACTTCCCGCTCATCGCGATCTTGACGCGGTCGCCCTTGGCGTGCGGCAGCCGCTCCATCGTCATGTCAAAATCGATCGCCGACATGATGCCGTCGCCGAATTCTTCTTCGATCAGCGCCTTCCAGGCCGGCCCGTTGACGAGCACGAGTTCGTAGAAGCGATAGATCAGCGGATCGGTTGGCGGCATCTGCACGCCCGCGCCGCGATACGGAACTTCGTTCAGCATCGTTTCTTCGGCGGCAGACAGCTCAAACAGCGCCGCCGCCTTCTTTGCCAGCGGCTTGACGAGTTTGTGCTGCCCCAGCAATGCGCCAACGACGAGCACGGGCGACATGCCGCCGATTTCGTCGCAAATCTGCTTCCAGCTCCAGCCCTTGGCGCGCTTGATGTCGAGGATCTTCTCAGTGAGATTTTCACGTTTCATGATGTGCCTTTGTTCTGGTCGGTTGATAAGACAGTGAAGACTTCGCACTCGGAGCCGGCCGTGACCAGTAGGGCGCTAAAATTGTTCGGATGGCCGGGCAGGTTACGCCCATCCCAGACCTTGTCTGCAAAGTTCCGGGTCTACGGTTTTTGCGCGGCTGACGAGCGGCCCGCGGATCTGATTACGGACCTCACCCTGCGCTGGATGAGGATGCTCGTCTTGCGTGCGCGCCTCTAATGTCAAGCAGCTTGTTCTTCATGCGTCGAAGGCCGGTCGAGTCTTGCCAGCTGCCGCTCTTCTTCGAACATGTAATCGCGATTGAGAGGAAGCGTCTGCTGGCATTTGGCGAGCTGGATCTGAAACACCATCAGACCCTGATAGCGAAATCCCACTTCAGATGCGGCGAGATAGAACTCCCACATCCGGCAGAACTCCTCGCCCATAAGATCGGCTGCTCTCCCTCGATTGATATGAAAGCGCTCCCTCCAGCACTGCAACGTTATGGCGTAATGCAGCCTCAGGATTTCGATGTCACAGTTGATGAGACCGGAGCGCTCGATAGCTGGCAGCACCTCGCTAAGGGCTGGAATGTAGCCTCCGGGGAAGACATATTTGGCGATGAAAGGATTAGTGACTGCCGGCGTATCGAACCGCCCGATCGAATGGATCAGCGCGACCCCGTCATCAGTAAGAAGATTTGCTAGCGTGTCGAAGAATGCTTGATAGTGGTTCACTCCAACGTGTTCAAACATACCCACAGATACGATGCGGTCAAAACAACCATCGATAGTGCGATAGTCCTTCAATTCGAAACGGACACGGCCGGACAGATTTGATCTTTTCACGCGCCTTTGCGCGACGTGGAGTTGTTCGGTCGACAGCGTGATCCCCGTAACGTTCACGTCTGCCATGCTGGCAAGATATATCCCAAGGCCACCCCAGCCAGAGCCGATGTCAAGAACCCGGTGCCCCTTCTTCAGGGCGAGCTTCGCTGCAATGTGACGCTTCTTGGCGAGCTGCCCCGCGTCCAGATCGTGTGTGTCTTGGAAGTAGGCACAGGAATATTGCATGTCTGCATCGAGAAACAGATCGTATACCGCGCCGCTGATATCGTAATGATGGGCCACATTGGCCCGGGCGCGCGCCGCGGGATTGTACTGCTGCAGTCGCCGCGATAGCCACCGCGTGCTGTCGACTGCGCACATCCATCGCGGGAAGGATTGAGGCACAGGTTGACCTAGCATCAATTCCAGGAAGTCATAGATCGTACCCTCCTCAACCAGGAATTGACCTTGCATGTACGAATGACCGAGCGCGAACTGCGGATAAAAGGCAAGGCGGCGCTCCAGGCCGCGGCTCGCAAGGCGAACGGCAAGCGAAGATCCCGTCCCGTCGCCAAATCGGTGTGCGCAGCCGTCGCTATCAATGACTGTGAGGTCGCCAGTTTTAACGGTCTGCTCGAAGATAAACTTCAAAGGTGCAAACATCGAAAATCAAGCCTCCCGAGTGAACCGCAGGACCGGAATTTCATTCGCGAACTTAAAAAGCTATCACTTTGTTTTCACCAGAGAATTGACTGAACGCAAGGAAGCCTGAATGGTTTGACTTCGACCGCAGAAAATATGTGGTCAACTTTCAGGACGAACCAATTGAGGGATCTCATTTCACGAGGCTGCGCCATGCATGACCGGTTTGTGACCCACGACGTTTTCAATCAGGTCCCGCCCTTCAAGGACGTGAATCTCTTCACGACAGACCGGGCGCTGATTGAGGCCGTGGCGCGCGAGGGCGGCGAAGGCGCTGCTCAAAACCTCGAGTCGTTCGGCGCTGTTTGCGGCAGCGCTGCAGCGTTCGAACATGGCCGTTTGGCGAATGAATTCGCCCCGCAGTTGAAGCGTTTCGACAGCAATGGCCGCCCGCTTGATAGGGTTGAGTTCCATCCAGCCTACCATGCCCTCATGGAGATTAGTACAAGGCAAGGCCTCCACTGCTCCGCGTGGGATCACCTTGCAATTCCTGCCGCCAGGCCGGAGGTTGGCGCGAATGTGGCCCGTTCGGCTGGCACCTACATGGCCATCCAGATGGAGGCCGGCCACCAGTGCCCCATCACGATGACGAATGCGTCGGTGCCAACCTTGCTGTTGGAACCCGCCCTCGCCAAAACGTGGATCCCCAAGATTCTGATGCGGGCATACGACCCGAGCTTCAGGCCGGTCGCCATGAAGCACGGCGCGACGATCGGCATGGGTATGACGGAAAAACAGGGTGGCACTGACGTGCGCGCCAACACGACGATTGCAACGCCAACGGGCCGCGCTGGCCCGGGTGAGCAGTATCTGATCACCGGCCACAAATGGTTCATGTCGGCGCCAATGTGCGACGCATTCTTGGTGCTGGCTCAGGCACCGGGTGGGCTCTCGTGTTTTCTCCTGCCGCGCAGTCTGCCTGATGGCACGATCAACACGCTCCGCTTCCAGCGCCTCAAGGACAAGCTCGGCAACCGTTCAAACGCCTCATCTGAGGTGGAGTTTCACGCGGCGCACGCTTGGCTGATCGGTGAGGAGGGGCGTGGCGTTGCGGCAATCATCGAGATGGTGACGTGCACGCGGCTCGATTGCGCCGTCGGATCGGCCGGCCTGATGCGCCTGGCGCTCGCCAACGCCGTGCATCATTGCCGCCACCGCAAGGTCTTCCAAAAAACACTCATCGACCAACCGATGATGACCCAGGTGCTGGCCGATTTGGCGCTCGATTCTGTGGCAGCGACGGCGCTATCATTCCGCCTCGCGCGCAGTTTTGACCAAGCCCCCGATGCGGCGGCCACGGCTTGGCGGCGGCTCATGACCCCCCTCACCAAATACTGGGTCTGCAAGATCGGACCGGCATTCGCCTACGAGGCGATGGAGTGCCTGGGCGGCAATGGCTATGTCGAGGAGGGCATTGCGGCGCGGATCTATCGTGAGCTTCCCGTCAACGCGATTTGGGAAGGCTCGGGCAATGTGATGGCGCTCGATCTGCTGCGTGTGATTGAACGCGAACCCAAAACAATTGAGATCGTCCTCGCGGAACTTGAGGCGGGTCTTGTCGGTGACGCGCTTCTGAAGGCACAGTTCGCTCGTGTGCAAACCATGCTGCACGAGCGGGAATTTCTGGGGCATCGGGGCCGGGACTTGGCCGAAGCGCTGGCGCTGCTGTCGGCAGGCACGATCCTGCGGGCGGCAGCGCCAGACGCGGTCGCGGACGCTTATCTGGCGACGCGGTTGGGCACGACCCATCGGCAGACCTATGGTCAGGGTCTCAGCCGCGCGGATACGCGCGCCATCGTGGAGTGGTCCTGCCCAAATCATTGAAAATGCTGGCGGAGAAGCGACGTTTAACGCGTCTCAGATCCCGCAGGCAAACGCAGGGGTTTGTTGGGAACGCAAACCGGCAAGGTGTGCGTAAGGATTAGCGCCTTTCCGGTTTTGATTGAATCAAAGTCTCCCGCCAACTCCATGGCCGGGCGTGACCCGGCCATCCAGGAGCGGCACGGATGGGTCTGAGTTTGTAGCCCTGGATGGCCGCCTCCCCCGACCGTAGCTCGGCCCTTGGCCGAGACGGTGGCCATGGAGTGAATGTCGAGCTTCAATCTAAAACGCAAAAAGGTCTAGTTGCCACATGAAAAATCGGATGGCCTGCGGAGGCCAGCTTTTCGAGTTCGGCGGTGGCGAACGCATACGCCTCGCGGCGGAGCTGTGCGTGGCGGTGCCAATCGAGGTGGTTCATGTCCGCCGGCATCGCCGGCTCGAGCAGGACGTCTGCGGGGCCGAGTGCTGCTTGGACTTTGGACCGGTTGAGCATGAGGCTGCGGAGGAGGACGGCGGCAGGGCTTGGGAAATGCGGCAGTTGCTGGCGGCGGGACTTTGTGAGCGACGCCCATAGAAGTTCGCGGCGTGACGGTAGATGGGCGCCGGGCTGGCAAACGGCGCCCGCGTCGGGCACGTTGAAATCGACCACGATGTTCGGCCCGGATTTTACGGCATGCATAGCATTGATGGGGACGTTGTCCGTCAGGCAGCCGTCGACGAGCATTTCGCCATCCGCTGTGAATACGGGTGGCAGGAGCGCGGGGATTGAGCACGAGGCCCGCACGGCTTGCCAGAGCGGCCCGCGCTTGTGGTAGTGGATCGTATTGCGCGACAGGTTCGTGGAGACCGCAAAAAAGGGGATCCACAGATCCTCGATGTCGGCGTCTGTGAAGTGATGGCGGAGAGCGCGGTCGAACTCACTATGATCGAGGAGACTGTAGAGCGGCAGGGTCCATCGGCGCAGAGCCTTGCGGGCAACGAAGATATCGTGGGTGCGCCGTTCGATCTCATCAGGGTCGGCAACGAGGGCGAACGCTGCCGTCATCGCAGCGCCGCCGCTCGTGCCGCCCATAATGTCGAAGGCGAGCCCCGCCTCTTGAAAGGCTTGAAACAGCCCGATGTGAGCGGCGGAGAATGCGCCGCCGCCGCAGGCAACCAAACCGAGAGCGTTGCCACTCAAGAAGCGGTAAAGCCGCTCGTAGTCGGCTTTGATATTGCGGCCGACGTGGTGGTGCAGGCCAATGGCAGGCCGCGTTTCGAGCCAGGCGCGCGTGCCCTGCGCGGCTCCTGATTGGTCATGCACCAGGACGAGGCGGACGTTTTCTGGTTTCTGCAATGCCCCAACGATTTGCTCAAGCGCGTTGGGGCGGCGATCTGCGGGTGAAAGACTGGTATGCTGGCACCCTACGCACAGGACCATGTCGGCTTGGCGAATCACCTTCTGCGACCAATCGGTCGGCTCGGCATCGGCAATGTAGACGACGAAGTCGTAGTGACGTTCGAGTTCGTTGAACCAAGCGGTTTCGACGGCGGCACTGTCGCGCGGGGGCCCGCTTTCGAGGGCGTTCTGCCAGGTTGCGGCATCGAGAAAGACGGCGCGGGCGTGGCGTTCGAAGACGGCCCTCAGGCTGGCGATGAAGCCCGGTTCCAGCCTTGCGCCGCCGGCTGCGCATACGGCGATCGTCTTGGGTCGTGCGACGTGCCCAGGTTTGCCGCGCGAGGTGGTGGTCGCAAGGCGCTGGGCGAGTGTCGCCGTGATGGCGCTCCACATTTGCGGGAACCGGCCGGCGAGTTCTTCGAAGTCGGCGCGCGAGAGCTTCAATACTAGGCTGTCGCGTTGGGCTTTGACGGTTGCTGTGCGCTGGCCGCCAGCAAAAAACGCGATTTCTCCAATCGTCGAACCTGCGCATATTTCAGCGACCGGATTGGGCTGTCCGTCGACGAGGACCTCAAAGCGGCCAGTGACCACAAGAAACAGCGCGTCGGCTTCCTCGCCCTGTCTGACAAGACAGGTTCCGCCTGCAATCGGTATGGGAGACAGCCTGAGTTCGAGTTCGCGATGTTGTTGCGGTGTCAACGTGCGAAAGACGTCAATGGCGGCCAATCGTGGGGCGTCGTGCGAAATGGCCTGCGCTCCCGTGCAATATGGTTAGACCTCGTGCAGACATTACGTTGAAGCTAACACCTCTTCTGCGCCGCGTATCGATCCGCCTCGGTAAACATCAGGGACCTTGGTCATTTCGCAATGCAAAACCAACTCGCGAGCTTTGTAATTGACGACAATACGCCTATAGACGCCACCGGGAACGGCATTGCATTCTTGCCGGTGCCATGGCGATTTCCGCCGAGCTAGGCATGCTCCAGGTCACGATGAGCCCTAAACCACTTCGCATCCTGGTCATAGACCAAAACAAAATTCGGGCCTCGATCATTGAAGAGGGTCTACGGCAGGGCGGCGGCGTCGACGTCGTTATCGTCGACGATTTGTCTCGACTCATGAGGCATGTCGTCGATACGGACCCAGACGTCATCATCATCGACCTGGAGAGCCCCGACCGGGACACGCTCGAACACGCCTTTTTGGTTTCTCGAACCGTTCGTCGTCCGATTGCGATGTTTGTAGACACATCCGACACGGCGTCGACCGAAGCCGCCATCGATGCCGGCGTATCGGCATATGTCGTTGATGGACTGAGAAAGGACCGGGTCAAGCCAATCCTCGATATGGCAGTCAGGCGGTTCAATGCGGTCGACCGGCTCCGGCGGGAACTGGAAGAAGCCAAGAGCGAACTTGCAGAACGTAAAACGATTGATCGCGCCAAGGGTATCTTGATGCGTACCAAGGGTTTGAACGAAGAGCAGGCCTATCAGCTCTTGCGGAAAACAGCGATGAACCAGAACCGCAAGATCGCGCAGGTGGCCGAGAGCTTGGTCCTGTCGTTCAGTATGCTCAACGATGAGGATCCCAAATGAGCAAAGACAGCAAGGGTCACGCGATCCGGGCGGGCTTCGTACCACTGATCGACTCTGCCATGCTTGTGGTGGCGCGTGAACTTGATTTCGCTGCCGGCGAAGGGCTGGACCTCGTCTTGTTTAGAGAGGCCTCTTGGGCCAGCATCCGGGATAAGATCGCGGTCGGGCATCTCGATGTCGCGCATATGCTCGCCCCCTTGCCGATTGCAGTCAATCTCGGGCTTGGCCCAGTGCGTGCCGACCTTGTAGCGCCGATGGAACTTGGACTTGGCGGCAATACGATCACCGTGTCGATCGATCTCGCCCGCGAACTTGCCGAAGGCAACCAGATCGATCCATATGATCCGGCATTAAATGCTGCGAGCTTGGCGCGAGCCGTTGCCACGCGTACGCGCGCTGGACATCGACGGCTCGTATTTGCCGTCGTTCATCAGTTTTCGTCGCACTTCTATGAAATGGCGTACTGGATGGCGGTGGCGGGCCTGGCCCCCTACCGTGATATCGATCTGGTTGTTCTGCCGCCGACGCTGATGGCGGACGCGCTTGCCGCTGGACAGGTGGACGGATTTTGCGCTGGAGAGCCATGGGGGTCTTTGGCCGTCGCGCGAAATATCGGCGTGATCGTGACACGAAAGGCGAGCATCTGGCGCACCGGTCCTGAGAAAGTCTTGGGAGTTCGGCGGGATTGGTCCGAGCGCGAACCAGATGCTCTTGCAGCTCTCATGCGAGCCCTCTATCGGGCGGCAACCTGGTGCGATGCTGCGGCAAACCGTGCCGAACTGGTCTCGGTTTTGGCTCAATCGCGCTATCTCGATTTGCCGAGGGAATTCCTGGCGTCCGTGCTCGACCGGAGCGGATCGGCATTGGGCTCGACGGTAAGACCGGAAGAGACTTTCGCATTCAGCTCGGGGGCAGCGACCTTCCCGTGGACCAGTCACGCCCTGTGGTTTTATTCTCAGATGGTTCGATGGGGACAGACGTCGTTCACTGATGAGTCGATGAAGATCGCATGCCGCACCTACAGGCCCGATATTTATCGCGCCGTGCTCGGCCCGCTCGGCGTCGCCATGCCTGCGGCCAATGCCAAGCTGGAGGGCGCGCTGCTTGCCGAAACACCTGTCGGCACGCCAACGGGACGGCTTTTGCTTGGCCCGGACGACTTCTTCGACGGGCAAGTTTTCGATCCAGATCGCGTTGCTGAATATGTCGATCGTTTCGCCGTTCACACGAAAAACTCCGGCTTCCGCTGAACCAGCGCGCGCGCACGGTTTTGCCCGTGATTTGTGCAGGTGCAAAATACCTGGGCAATCGAGTGGCGTACGAGGGCCGCCGCGAGAACGCGCGGATCATGTAAGTCATTGAAAATAAATGACGATATAGAACAAGATTGGGTTGGCCTGAAAAGTGCTTAGGCACCACCGAGGCCAACGCTGGTCTTCATCTAACAATCTCAGCCCAAAGCAGGGCGAACGGCAACGCTGCCGAACGGAGACGGATCTCGCGATCCGATGGCTCCACTTCGCGTCGCTTCGTATTTTTTCCTGCTGAGGGGCACTCAAAGATGAAAGAACGGCTGGTCGTAATTGGCAACGGCATGGCGCCCGGGCGGGCGCTGGATCGCCTGTTTGAGACCAAACCTGACGCGTTCGACGTCACGATCTTCAACGCAGAACCCCGCGTCAATTATGATCGGATCATGCTCTCGCCGGTCCTTTCCGGGGAGAAGAGCTTCGAGCAGATCGTCATTCACGGCGACGGTTGGTACGTGAAGCACGGCGTGACGCTCTACAAAGGTGCGACCGTCACCGCCATCGATAGGGTCGCAAAGACGGTGACCTCGGCGCGGGGCATCACGGTTCCTTATGACAAGCTGATCATCGCGACGGGTTCGCTGCCGATCATCCTGCCGGTTCCCGGCCACCAGCTTGCCGGCGTACTGAGCTATCGCGATCTCGACGACGTCCAGGCGATGCTGGTCGCCGCGCAGTCGCGCGGTTCGGCGATCGTCATCGGGGGTGGCCTGCTGGGTCTGGAAGCCGCCGTCGGCCTCAAGGAACAAGGCATGGATGTGACCGTCATCCATTTGGCGCCAACCCTCATGGAGCGTCAGCTCGACGCGCCGAGCGGCCACTTGCTCCAGCGTGCGATCGAAGCACGCGGAATCAAAGTTCTCACCAAGGCGAGCACCAAGGCCATTCTCGGCGAGAAGAAGGTTGAAGCGATCCTCCTCGAGGACGGCACGCGCCTGCCGGCCGATCTCGTGATCATGGCCGTGGGCATCAAGCCGAACGCCCAGATCGCAAAGGATGCCGGTTTGGATGTCGGCCGGGGGATCAAGGTCGCTGCGTCGATGCAGACCAGTGATCCCGACATTTATGCCGTCGGCGAATGTGCGGAGTTCGACAACCAGGTCTTCGGCCTCGTCGCTCCACTGTACGAAATGGCGGGCGTTCTGGCTGCGCATCTTGCCGGGGATCCCTCCCCGCAATTCTCGCCAAGCGCGGTGGCGACGAAACTGAAAGTGACCGGCATCAATTTGTTCTCGGCGGGTGATTTCGCCGAAGCCAAGGATCGCGAAGAAATCGTGTTCCGCGACGCCACACGCGGCGTCTACAAGCGGCTGGTGTTGAAGGACAACCGTATCGTTGGCACCGTGCTCTACGGGGATACGTCGGATGGGGCATGGTTCTTCGACCACTTAAAGAAGGCCTCTGACGTTTCCGACATGCGAGAGACCTTGATCTTCGGTCCAGCATTCGCGGGAGGGTCCCCACTAGACCCTACGGCGGCCGTTGCAGCCTTGCCGGATGAGGCAGAGATCTGCGGATGCAACGGCGTATGCAAGGGGAAGATCACCGGCGCAATCACCACGCTGGGCCTGACGACCCTCGACGATGTTCGGGCGCATACCAAGGCGTCGGCATCGTGCGGCTCCTGCACCGGCCTCGTCGAACAGTTGCTAAAAGCCACGCTCGGCGACGGCTACAGCGCGGCCGCCACGCAGCCCATGTGCCCCTGCACCCATCATGGCCACGACGAGGTGCGGCGCCTCATCGTCGCGAAGAGCCTGAAGTCGATCCCGGAGCTCATGCAATCGCTTGAATGGAAGACGTCGTCGGGTTGCGCCAAGTGCCGCCCGGCCTTGAACTATTACCTGATTGCGACTTGGCCCGGCGAGTATCAGGACGACAATCAATCCCGCTACATCAACGAACGGGTCCACGCCAACATTCAAAAGGACGGCACGTATTCGGTCGTTCCCCGCATGTGGGGCGGCATGACCAGCGCGACGGAGCTGCGCGCCATCGCCGATGTCGTCGAGAAGTTCTCAATACCAAGCGTCAAAGTGACCGGCGGGCAGCGCATCGACATGCTGGGCGTCAAGAAGGAGGACCTGCCTGCAGTTTGGGCCGACCTCAATGCGGCCGGCATGGTCTCCGGTGCCGCCTATGCCAAGGGTTTGCGCACGGTCAAGACGTGCGTCGGCACCGATTGGTGCCGCTTCGGCACACAGGACTCGACGGGGCTTGGGATTCGCATCGAGAAGTTCATGTGGGGATCGTGGACTCCGGCAAAAGTCAAGATGGCCGTATCTGGCTGTCCGCGCAACTGTGCCGAGGCGACCTGCAAGGATGTCGGAGTCATCTGCGTGGATAGCGGCTTCGATATTCATTTCGCGGGCGCGGCTGGTCTCGACATCAAAGGCACCGAAGTCCTGGGACACGTAGCGACCGGGGACGAAGCCGTCGAGGTGATTGCAGCCCTCGTGCAGTTGTATCGGGAGCAGGGGCGCTATCTTGAACGAGTTTATAAGTGGGCCAAGCGAGTAGGCCTCGACACGGTGCGCCAGCAGATCATGCAGGACGTAGAGCGTCGCAAGGCGCTCTACGACCGCTTTGTCTTCTCCCAGAAATTCGTTCAGACCGACCCGTGGGCCGAGCGTGCGAACGGCAAGGACGCCCACGAATTTGCTGCGATGGCAGATCTCACGCGCGCGGAGGCCGCAGAATGACCAAGCAAGAAACTCGCTGGATAGACGTTGGCGCACTTGAGGACATCCCCGTTCTTGGTGCGCGAGTATTGAAGACCACGGTTGGATGCGTGGCCGTCTTTCGCACGGGCACCAACGAGGTGTTTGCCCTCGACGACCGCTGTCCCCACAAGGGTGGTCCGTTGAGCCAGGGCATCGTCCACGACCGGTCCGTCACTTGTCCCTTGCACAATTGGGTGATCGACCTCGCCTCCGGTGAGGCCAAGGGCGCCGACAAAGGTTCGGTCCGCACGATCGCCACTAGAATCGAAGCGGGGCGGCTCTTGATCGATGAGACCTCATGCTCACAGTTGAAGGCCTCGTGAAACAGATCGAAGCGACCACAGCATCTCAATCGGCCGTTCGAACGACGTGCCCCTACTGCGGGGTTGGTTGCGGGGTGTTGGCTCGCCGCCTTCCCAGCGGAGAAATCAAGGTCGGTGGCGATCCAGACCACCCCGCGAATGCGGGCCGGCTTTGCTCGAAAGGTTCGGCGCTGGCCGAAACCCTGTCGTTGAGCGACCGTCTCCTGCATCCAATGATTGAGGGGCGTAAGGCCAGTTGGGACGAGGCGCTCGACCTCGTTGCGGGGCGCTTCGCGGCGACCATTGCCGAGCACGGTCCCGACAGCGTCGCATTCTACGTATCGGGCCAGCTGCTGACGGAAGACTACTACGTCGCCAACAAGCTGATGAAGGGGTTTATCGGCTCCGCTAACATCGACACCAATTCCCGCTTGTGCATGGCATCTTCCGTCGCCGGTCACCGCAGGGCCTTCGGTGCCGACACGGTCCCCGGCAACTACGAAGATCTCGAACTCGCTGATGTTGTCGTATTGGTGGGTTCCAATCTCGCATGGTGTCACCCGGTCCTATTCCAGCGTCTCTCCGCCGCCAAAGAAAGGCGCGGAACGAAAATCGTCGTCGTCGATCCGCGCCGCACGGCGACGGCTGAGGCCGCCGACCTTCACCTGGCCTTAGCGCCGGGAACAGACGTTGCGCTCTTCAATGGGTTGTTGGCCCATCTTGCGGACGCAGACGCCTTCGACCATGCCTACATCGAGCAACACACGTCCGGGCTGAGCGAAGCCCTTGCCGAAGCCAAGGCCAGCGACCTCTCCAGTATCGAGACCTGCACGGGACTTGGCGCGACGCAGCTTCGCGAGTTCTACGAATTGTTTGCGCGGCACCAAAACGTCGTCACCGTTTTCAGCCAGGGCGTCAATCAGTCGACGGCTGGAGCTGACAAGGTCAACGCCATCATCAACTGCCACCTCGCAACCGGCCGGATCGGCCGCCCGGGCATGGGGCCGTTTTCGATCACAGGCCAGCCCAACGCGATGGGCGGTCGTGAGGTCGGTGGACTTGCCAACATGCTAGCCGCGCACATGGACCTCGATCGCGCCAGCCATCGCGAAACGGTGCAGCGGTTCTGGGGCTCGCCGCGCATTGCATCGATGCCGGGCCTCAAGGCCGTCGAGCTTTTCCGCGCTGTCGCTGCCGGCCAAATCAAAGCCCTCTGGATCATGGCCACGAACCCGGTCGACAGCCTGCCGATGGCCGACGAAGTGCGCTCAGCTCTTGATCGCTGTCCCTTCGTAGTCGTTTCCGACGTGATGGGGCGTACCGATACGATGAGGCACGCCCACGTTGCGCTGCCCTCGACCGCCTGGGGTGAAAAGGACGGCACCGTCACCAATTCCGAACGCTGCATCTCGCGCCAGCGCGCCTTTCTTGCAGTACCCGGCGAAGCACGCCCGGATTGGAGCCAGTTAGCCGATGTTGCCCGGCGCATGGGATTTTCCAGTGGCTTCCACTATCGCGGACCCGCCGATATTTTCGCCGAGCATGCCGCACTTTCGGCAGCCGGCAACAACGGGTCCCGCGACTTCGACATCGGCGCCTATGCTTCGATATCGAACGACGGCTACGCAGACCTTGCTCCGTTTCAATGGCCGCAACCCTCTGGCGTCTTGTTCAGCCCGCAGCGGTTCTTCGGTGACGGCGGGTTTTTCACCAACGATCGACGCGGCCACTTCATCGCAACGCGGTGGCGTCAGCCTGCGAGCGCCACAAGCCCGGAGTTTCCGCTGGTACTCAATACCGGCCGCATTCGCGACCAGTGGCACACGATGACGAGAACCGCCAAGTCGGCGCGTCTGATGAGCCATTTCGGCGAACCCTTTGTCGAGATTCATCCTGTCGACGCTGCAAGAGCCGGATTGAAGGCGGCCGACTTGGCAACCGTCAGCAGCGCTCACGGCGATGTCGTGTTGCGGACGCTGATCACCGAGCGTCAACGGCCGGGTTCCGTGTTCGCTCCGATCCATTGGACGGACCAGTTCTCAAGCAAGGGGCGCGTGGGCGCGTTGATCGCTGGACATGTCGACCCAATTTCCGGCCAGCCGGAATTGAAATTCACCCCGGTCGCCATCGCGCCGCACGCCGCCGCCTGGTACGGCTTTGCGGTCTCGACAAGTGCCCCGGATGTGACCGGTCTCGACTATTGGGCGCTTGCCCCGGCGAAGGCTGGCTTCCAGCTGGAGTCGGCGGGTCTAGCGGTCCCTGAGGACTGGAATTCGCTTGCCCGTCAGATCCTGAAGCTCGAGCCCGGAGCCGACCTGCTCACATACGACGACAAGAGTGCGGGCCGGTATCGTTTCGTCGCATTCGAGGGCGAAAAGCTGATCGGAGCGCTTTTCACCGATCGTAATCCCGTTGGGGTATCCCGGTCGTGGGCGTGCGACCAGCTCGACGGCACATTCTCATCCGGCGCCGATCGGCTCCAACTACTCGCTGGGCGGGGTGGCAGAAGCACCCCTGATCGCGGCGCGACAGTCTGTTCATGCTTCAATGTGGGGGCCAAACAAATTTCAGACGCCGTCGCGTCGGGTCTTTGCGCTGACGTTGGACAGGTCGGCCGTCATCTGCAGGCAGGCACGAACTGCGGGTCTTGCCGATCCGAGATCGGCCGCATCGTCCAGGAACAACTTGCCGCAAAGACCCGGCAGGGGCCGGTGCCGCTCCGCGGTACCGGGCGCGAGTTGCTCTCCACGTAAGTTCAAAACGATTTGAGTGAAATTGGAATTTAAAAACGCGACGGCAGTGACGCTGGCGCACATCAATCGGGAGCCAAAATGCTACAAGCGACACCGCGCCGTTTCACCCTGTTCAGTCTCGAGCCGAGGATCAAGGTTCTTCACTACACTTGGCTCGCGTTCTTCGTGAGCTTCATCGTGTGGTTCAACCATGCGCCGCTCATGGCCTCGATCCGGACGTCTTTGAAACTGTCCGACCAAGAAGTCGGCGCCCTCCTAATTCTCAACGTCGCGCTAACGATTCCCGCCCGTATCGTGATCGGTATGCTCGTTGACAAGTTTGGACCCAAGCTGATGTTCTCGCTGCTGCTGGCGTTGTCCGGCGCGCTGTGCATTCCCTTTGCTCTTGCGACGGATTTCTCGACGCTCGCGCTATCACGCTTCCTGCTGGCCATGGTCGGCGCCGGCTTCGTTGTCGGCATTCGCATGATCGGCGAATGGTTTCCTGCAAAGGAAACGGGACTGGCCCAGGGCGTCTATGCTGGCTTCGGCAACTTCGGCTCTGCGGCTGCTGCCGTTACGTTGCCGACGGTCGCCGCGATGGTTGGAGGTGAGAACGGTTGGCGGTGGGCGATCGGCCTCACTGGGGTCATTGCGATAGTCTACGCGGTTATTTTTTATCTTTCCGTCAGCAACACCCCCAAGGGCTCCACGTATTTCAGCCCTAAAAAGATGGGTGCGTTGGAAGTCACGAGCCGGCTTGATTTCGTCCTCTACGTGATCATGCAGATTCCGCTGGTTCTCTCGCTCGCGCTCCTCGCCTGGAAGCTTGGACCCGCAAACCTCAAACTCCTGTCGCCATTGTCGACGAACCTCATATTTGTGGCGCTTGGCTTGCTATTCATCTACCAGGTCTTCGACTCGGTTCGCATCAATCGGTCCATGCTCTCCGGCATTCCCGTGCCTGCGCTTCAACGCTACAGTTTCCGCCAGGTTGCAGCCTTGAGCCTTGCCTACTTCGTCACATTTGGTTCGGAACTCGCTGTGGTTTCCATTCTGCCGCTCTTGTTCAAAGATACGTTTGCGCTGTCCTTGACTGTGGCCGGCTTCGTAGGTGCAAGCTTTGGATTCACGACATTCTTCGCCCGCCCTGCTGGCGGCGGACTGAGCGACTATTTCGGCCGCCGCCGCTTGATGCTGTTGTGCATGCTTGGCACCGCGCTCGGCTATCTCGGCATGAGCTTCATCGGGCCCAAGACGGGGCTGGTTTTTAGTGTGGCAGTGACGTTCCTCTGTTCGTTGTTCGTCAACGCGGGTAACGGCGCCGTCTACGCCATGCTGCCGTTGATCAAGCGCCGCCTGACCGGTCAGATCGCAGGCATCGTCGGGGCATTCGGAAATGTCGGTGGTGTGCTGTTCTTGACCCTGTATTCGTTTGTAACGCCGCAGACGTTCTTTTTCGTTGCCGCCGGCACTGCGCTGTTAGGACTTGCCCTGATCTATCTTTTCGTGGAGGAGCCGAAAGGGCAGATTGCCGAAGAAATGGCGGATGGATCGGTAACAATGATCGACGTCGCTTGATGGGTTTGGGGGGATTGCCGGTGGTCAAGGCTAGAGCGGCGAAAGGCCCGGCAATCTCCGTCGGCCAGCATTCCACGGCTGGCCGTAAAGAGCGCAATGACGATTCCTATGGCGTCCTGGTTCCAGAGCAAGTCCTGCTCGAGACCAAGGGTATCGCTATGGCCATCGCAGATGGAATGAGCTCGAGCGAGGCCGCGAAGGAGGCCAGCGAAACGTGCGTCCGCAGCTTTCTTGATGACTATTTCGCGACCCATCAATCGTGGACCGTAAAAACGTCTGTCGAACGCGTGCTTTCGGCCGTCAATCGATGGCTGCACAGCCAGAGCGAGGCTCACTACGCGTCTGGCCGGGGCATGGTCAGCACATTCTCGGGCGTCGTGTTGAAATCGTCGATGGCGCACATTTTTCATGCCGGCGATTCGCGGATCTATCTGATCCGCGATGGTTTAATCGAACGGCTGACGACCGACCATCGCGTTCGCGTTTCGAGTAGTCAGGAATACCTGTCGCGCGCGTTCGGCATCGCGCGCGACCTCGCCGTCGACTACCGCACGATACCGATCGAGCGCGGCGACATCCTGCTCTTTACGACGGATGGGGTTCACGACAGCTTGCGTGACGCGCAGATGGCGAACATCATCCGCGTTTCGCTCGATGATCTTGACGGGGCTGCCGCCCGCATCGCCGCGGCTGCATTCGCAAATCAGAGCCTCGATAATCTGACGTGTCAGATCGTGCGGATCGACGACCCCGGAGCGACCGATCAGGAGGCTATGCTACAAAGGCTCTCGGTCTTGCCGTTTCCGCCGGAGCTTTCTCCCGGCAGCGACTTCGAGGGATACCGGATCATTCGCGACTTGCACTTGAGCAATAGGTCCCAGGTTTATCTCGCCGAAGACCGTGATTCGGGTGAGCAGGTCGTGATCAAGACGCCCTCGGTCAACTTCGAGGACGACGCCGCCTATATTGAAATGTTCACGCGCGAGGAGTGGGTCGGCCAGCTCGTTTCAAGCCCTCACGTCCTCAAGGTGATCGCCCCCAGAAACGTCCGCAGGTCGCTGTATTACGTCACCGAGTACTCGGAGGGTCAGACTCTGCGGCAATGGATGTTCGACCACCCCGCTCGCGACTTAGAGACCGTGCGTCGAATCGTCGAGCAGATTGCAAAAGGTCTTCGCGTGTTTCACCGCAAGGAGATCCTTCACCGGGACCTCAAGCCGGAAAACATCCTGATCGATCGCTCGGGGTTAGTGAAAATCATCGATTTTGGTTCGTCGCGTGTTGCAGGGATCGAAGAGCTAGGTCTACCGGCGGACCGCCCTACGCTTGTCGGCACCGAGGGGTACACCGCGCCTGAGTACCTTCGCGGAGAACACCCGACGACGCGATCGGATATCTACTCCTTGGGTGTGATTACCTATGAACTGCTGACCGGCAAATTGCCTTACGGTCGCGGATTCGCCAACGCCCGGGATGTGAGCCGGCTGGACTATGTTTCAGCCACACAGATCAATCAGGATGTGCCCAGATGGGTCGACGCGGCGCTGGCCAAAGCCGTGAAAAAGGATCCAGAGCAACGCACCGAGGTTCTGTCAGCCCTGGTCGAAGACTTGCGTAAACCCAATCCGGACCTCGCGTCACGCCCGGTGCCGCTTATCGAGCGCAATCCTGTGGTCTTTTGGAAGGTGGTGTCCTTCACGCTGGCACTTATAATTTTCGGGCTACTGGTTGTGCTGTCGCGAGTGAAGTAGGCAGAGCCGCGGCGGCGTAAGCTTCTTGGAGCGCTTTTGCTTAGTGCGTGATATTGGTATCTGCAGTCTTGATGACTTGAGTGGACATGTAAGCTCTCAAGAGATGACGGTGGTTCCAAACCCTCGACGTCGCTGGGGTTTGCCTTCTATGCCGTGCAGGATGCTTCTGCCGTTAGCCGGGATGCCACGGTGCAGGACAACGGCATCCGTGATCGTCTGGCCCAATTACACGCCGCCCGGGATGCCGGCGGGTCCGCGTCGAGATCGTAGGGCGGCTGAAAGAGGTGCTAGGCCTCACTGGTGAGACCGATGTGGCCAAGCTTAAGACGGTCGACTGGCTGCAAGCCTTCAATCAGCAGTTCAAGGATGTTCAACGGTCTAAGAAATGACCCGTGTGGCTTGCAAATCGTCATATCTTCAGAATAGAATTAGGAATATTGACAGTCTCAGTAACATGAATACGGGTCGTCATATTGATGGTAAGGGTGTGTCGCCATGTCGAACAAATTGCGCCTGTGTGCAGCACTAACGTCACTGGGGTTTGCCTTCTATGCCGTGCAGGATGCCTCGGCCGTTGGCCGCGACGCCACGGCGCAAGACCAAGACATCCGTGATCGTCTGGCGCAATTACATGCCGCCCAGGATTCGGGCGGGGTCCGGGTCGAGATCGTGGGACGGCTGAAGGAGGCACTGGGCCTCACCGGCGAGACCGATGTGGCCAAGCTTAAAACGGCCGATTGGCTGCAGACATTCAATCAGGAGTTCAAGGACAAGGGCACGCCGGGCTGACCCCTCACCTGTCACACGCCGGTTGGAGTATGCCAGCATGAATGCCTCAGGGGTCGATGTCTTCAGGGGCCAGCTCAAGCTCCTCGTGGTTCAGCCGACGCCATTTTGTAACATAGATTGTACTTATTGCTACTTGGCCGGGCGGCGGGACAAGCATCGCCTATCTCGTGAGACGTTGCAGCGTGTGCTGCAAAATCTCGCGGCCGACAACCTGATCGGCAATGAACTCGAAATCTGCTGGCATCTGGGCGAACCGCTGTCGGTCGGACGCTCGTACTACGAGGACATGATACCAGCTCTTGAAGCGGTGGTGGCCGGACGTACAAAACTCAGCCACACATTCCAGACGAACGGCACGTTGATCGACGAAGCTTGGTGCGTCTTTTTCAAGAGCATTAATGCCCAAGTCGGCGTTTCGCTCGACGGCCCGAAAGACTTGCACGACCGCCGCCGCGTGACCCGTCGAGGCGAGGGCACATTCGATCGAGCGCTTGCTGGATTTAGGCTACTTCGAGAAGCCGGTATAAGGCGCTATGTTATTGCAGTCCTGAGCCTGGAGGCTCTGCGTGATCCCGATTGCATCTTCGATTTCTTTGCCAGCATCGGTGATACCAACGTCTGTTTCAACATCGAGGAGAGCGAGGGCATCCATGTCTCTCGCATCGGTGACACCGAAGAAGCCTGCCACCTGACCCGTAGGTTTTTTACCAGGCTGCTGGAGAGATTGCAGGGTGACACTTCGGGCATTTGGGTGCGCGAGCTCCAGCAGATGCTGGGGCTCCTCATGACGTCGAGACAAGGCGCCTGCCTCAACGACAACAATGAACCGTTTCGGGTGATTACCGTCGCCCACGATGGTGCTTGGACAACATTCTCGCCTGAGCTGATCTCAACGGTTTCGCCGGCTTATGGCAATTTCCGGTTCGGAAATCTTGGCGCTGAACCTATCTCGCACTCACTTAGCCATTCGCACTTTGCCGCGGTCGAGAGGGAGATCAGGTCCGGCGTCGACCAATGCCGTTCGGAGTGCTCCTATTTCAACTTCTGCGGTGGCGGCGCACCCTCCAACAAGATTGCCGAACTGGGAACGTTGGCTGGCACCGAGACCATGGCTTGCCGCACGATGGTCAAGAGCCTCGCTGATGGCTGCATGGATTTCATAGAGGCGGCGGTGCTCGCGCCAACCCCTGCTGCCGTCGCTGCTGGCGGCACGCCCTGATGGCCGGGCGCATCTTCATCAGCTACCGCCGCAAGGATGCTAAGGCAGATGCCCGTAGCATTTATCAACGCCTGGAACGCGACTTCGGATCCCGGCGGCTGTTCATCGATGTCGACACCATTGACAAGGGGGCCGATTTCCGCGTCGAGCTGGCAGGAGCTCTCGCCGTTACATCGGTGTTGATGGTTCTGATCGGCAAAGACTGGCTCACGACCAGCGACGGCCAGGGCAAACGGCGGCTCGACGATCCTGCCGACTATGTGCGGCTCGAGATCGCGTCTGCGCTCGCCGCCAAAAAGCGGGTCATGCCAATCCTGATAGATGGCGCGGACATGCCGGACGAGGCGGCGTTGCCGGACGATTTGAAGCCGCTAGCGAGCCAGCAGGCGTCGCGCCTTACGCACGACAATTTCAACAGTGACATGGCTGGCATCATAGCTAGCATCGCGAGCACTGTTCCCCGCTCGCGGCTGCGCCGGCGGCGTGTGCTGACTGCAGTTGCCGTCATCGGAGTGCTCGCCACGCTTGCTGTCGCGTTCAGTCCATCCCTGGTGCGCTTGGGGCTCGGTCTGCAGCACGAGGTCGTCGTTATCGACAAGGCCACCTACATCGAAATGCTGACGGCGCAAAGCAAGCAGCTCGCTACCCAAACGGCGGACTTGAGCGACGCAGAGCGCGACCGGCTGATAAAAGAACTCGACAAGCGCCTGTCCAGTCCCGAGACCTCATACGCTACATTCGTCGCCAAGACGTCCGATCTGTTGGCCGGCCTCGAAAAATTGCGCTCGCTCATCGGCGCGCCGCTCATCTCGGAAGCCAGGGCACAAACCAAGGCAGGCGATTTCAAGCAAGCCCAAGCGGTTCTTCAAGACCTAATCGCAAAGGCGCGCGCTGGCCAGGCATCAGCCGAACAGGTGTCGAGCTACGCTGAGCATCTGGCCGACGCGCTGCTGTCGGTCGGCGATCTGCGCAAGGCGATCAGCACGTACGCAGATGTATTCTCCAGCGTAGAAGCGCCGGGGCGTCTGGTGCGCGCCTACGCAGAAGCATTGCTTCAGGCAGGGCAGTATCAGCGCGCAATACCTCTTCTTCTGGGTACGCTAGAAACCCCACGAAAGACAGCTCTCTCGGAATTGGATCGTGCCTGGCTAAACGACGCTCTTGGTCAAGCCTATGATGCGGTCGGAGATCTTGACGTCGCGCAGGCAAAATTTGCTGAAGCCCACAGACTTGTCACTGCTGCAGTTGGGGCAAAGCAGGCGCCCGCGACCGACCTTGCGTCCATTTTGAACGACATGACAAGCGTATCGCTGCGTCGCAACGATATGAAGACTGCTAGACAGAGCCTATGCGAGTCGGTCGCTCTCTCCACGGAAACGCGCGGCGCAAAGCACCGCAACACCTTGATTGCGCGGCTAAACTTAGTCGGCCTCAGCCGCCAGATGGGCCTTATCGGCGCGGCACGCAAACAGCTTGACCTCGCCAAGGCCGACCTGGACTCACTGCCGATGACAGATCCGGTGCGGGCCGCGATTTTCCTGCATACTGCATTGCTGGCGATCTCGATAGGGTCGTTTCAGGACGCCATCGTATCGCTGACAGAAGCGGAGAAATTCTACGAGGGGCTCGCGGAAAAAGGTCAGGGTTACACGCAACAGATGGCACGCGTCGCAGAATTGAGACAAGTGGCATTCCTCGGTCTTGGCGAGCCCGGCAAGGCCATGGAAAATGGCGAAGCGGCGAAGGAACTTTATCGCCGGGCTTTCGGACGTTTATCGGTCCAGGAATTGAACGTCGGTTACTGGATGACGCGAACTGCCGTTACGTTGCGCAAGTCTGATCTGGCAGGGGCGCTGAGCAAGGGCTTTCTGTCAGGCATTGGCGCTTTTAAGGCCCAGGACGTGCTGCTCGCGCAAAAAGCGCAGATGCTTGACGCAGAGTTGGCTTTGATGAACGGCAAAAAGGCTGATGTTCTTACCGCTTTGGATCGATTGATCCAAGACCTCTTCGAACGTGAAGCCCGTGGCGAGGCCTATATTCCCTTGACCGACGATGCAATAGCGCTTCGGCTCAACGCCACGGATATGCCCGCCACCGCCGTGGCCATCAAGTCCTATCGCCAGGCGAATGGCCAACGAACCCTTGTTCTTGGTGGCAGCGACAAGGTGTGTTGAATCCAAGAAAAGCGCCATCGAACTAATTGTTCCAAGAATTGAGCATCCACAATCGGATGCCAACGGGCGAGCCCTGTTCCGTACGGAACACAAGCGCCACCGTTGCGATCGTAGTCTCTGGTCAAGCCGAAGGCGACTACGCCCAAACACCGGCGAATCCAAGTCCCTAGATGCACGATTGCAACCCCCCAGGAGCAGCAGATGAAACGCTTTCTTTTCACAACTGTCGCGTCTACCACCCTGTCCAGCATGACGTTGACCGGTGCGAATGCCGCAGAGCCGGCCTCAAGCCTGTCGGATAAATTTTATGAAGCGATGATCGAGAAGTGCCTCGCACTCGGCACCTTGACGCCGCAACAGGTCGATGGCCTTGCCGATGAAGAATTGAAAGCTGTCCTCCGCACCTGCGACACGTCCAGGGCTGCAGCAGCCTCGATTGCTCCCGCAGTACCGATCGCCGTAGCGCCGGCCTACCGACCTCGCGCTCAGTCGATCGCCGTACAGCCAGATCCGGAATTTGAAGCACCCGCTTCAGGTGGTGGCCGCCGCTTTGGCGGCGTAGCGTCCGTTGATGGCGGCGATGGCGACTCCGGCGGTGGCATCCCGCCGATCAATATCGGCAATGGCGGTAATGGCGGAGGTGGTGGCATTGGCGACGGCGGTGGCGGCGGTCAGGGCAACGGAACCGCCAACTCCGGCGGCACAGGCGGCGGCACGGGCGGTACCGGCGGAACAGCAGGTGGCACGGGCGGCGGCGCCACCCCGGCCAATCCTCCTGCCCCCAAGCTCACCAATATCCAGGATGATGCCGTCATCGGCAGCAAGCTGAAGCCTGGTGAAGCCGTTGCCAGCGAAAAGTCCAAGGACTTGGGCAATGGCCTGAAGCAGACCACGAGTACCCTCGTCACCAAGGACGCGCAGGGCAACGTCATCGTCACGCAGAAAACCACCGTTAGGGACGCGGCCGGGAAAACAGTTGGAACTCCCAAGACCACCAAGCAGAGCTTCACGCCCGCCGACGTTGCGGTTCTGAAAAACGCCGATCCGGCAGCTGGGAAGGGTATTCCCCACATTGGGCAAAACCCGAGCACTCTCGCGAATGCTAAGTCCAAGGCACTGACGACATTCAACCTGCAGAACACTGGCAAGCTCGGCAATGGCCAGACGGCTGGAGTAACCTGCCTCAAGGCACCGTGCCCCGGCAGCATCAAGACCGCCACTAAGCTCGGCGACGCCCGTACTAACGCCCTGGAGCACTTCAAGCAGATGCAGGCCACCAAGCACCAGCCCGGCAAGGTCGCCGACATCAAGAAGCACGTCGTCCCGGCGGCCAAGGTGGCGACGCTTTCGAGCAGCAGCAAGAAGATCGGCGTAGTCGCCGTAAATAAGCAACGCCAAGTTCAGCATACCACCGTTGCTAAGCCTGCAGCCGTGAAGCGGGCCAACCAGATAGCCCACGCGACTGTCAGCAAGCGCCGCCACAGCTGAACACGCGCCATCCCCTGACCCTTCCCCGCACTTGCTGGGAAGGGTTCTTCGCGACCACCGGTCCTTGTGCATCTCGTCGGCGCGAGGCGCCATCTAAATTCAAAAATACCGAATAGAATCAGAGGAATTGGCGGAGAAGGTGGCAGCCATAAGAAAATTTAACGAGTTGATTTAAAACAATTAATTTTCCAGATGGCGGCCAGACACCCTCTAAACCACCCTATTATTAGTTGGTTGCGGGCGCGTGCAAGTTTCACAATCATGTTTGACGCGAAAGGGCTCGGCTAACCACGTCTACA
>JANLYB010000292.1:0-17281 GCA_031365425.1 Hyphomicrobiaceae bacterium | reverse complement strand
CCCTCGCCGGTTTTGGGTGTTATCTCTCTTTTTAATACAACCGCCAAAAAAGCGCCGCGCGTGGTTGGTGCCGCGCGCGCAACGATGACTAGTCCCACCAGCAAACGCGGCGGTGATGACGCCAGACGCAGTGCCGGCGGTGGTGGCGCCAATCGACGCTGTCAACAAGCTGCAAGGGAGCAACGGCATGACGCACGGCATTGCCGTGGTTTGCGTTTGCGGGCACAGCGGCGCTCGCAGCGCTCACAGCGCCAAGAGACATCGCAGCAGCCGCCAGGGCAATATATAGACTTTTCTTCATTGGGTTTCCGTCCTCTTTCGTTGTCGCAACTCAGATGCGACCTTTATTTAACGTGCCTGCCGGAAAGTCCCGTCGCTCGAAATAAGTTCCTACGTCCTAAATTTTTAGCAACCTTGGGAGTTTATTTCCCCAGCAATCCGCGCACAAAGCCACCCCATCCCTGCTTGGCCGCTGCCGCTTTGCCCGAACGATCGACGGCAATCACGAGTGCGGCCGTGATGAGCCCGGCGTCTTGCCCGACGACCAGCACCGTCCCGCCTCCGTCCTTTTGACCATCCCGGTAGATCCCATCTGTGGCATTCGTCGTGTCCGGGGCCTCCCGTGAAGTATAAGGGGCCTGCTCGCGATAGACGCGCGTGCTGACGTCGTCGGGAAAATACATCTGGCCGGTCACGAGCGCGGTCTCATCCAGAAATGCTTTTACGTGGATATGCGGCGTGCGCCCCGGATACCAGCCCGGATAAATTGTCGTGAAATTCACGCCGCCGCCGGCGTCCGTCATCTGCGTACCGCGCAGGTAAGTCTCGCCTTTTGTGGAAATCGTGCGCTTGTCGCCCTGCGATCCATAGCCTGAGTAAACGCCCCCGGCGTCGGAGTGCCAGACATCGACGCGCACGTTGCTCAATGGGCGGCACGATCCCAGTTCGATGAATTTGAGCGACAGCTTGACAGGAGTGCCGGGCCTTCCGCCGGTAATGTCTGAGCGGACCAGTTTGGGGTCGAAATAATAGGGCCCTTCAACCGCTTGCGGCCATAGAATGCAAACCCCGCCGGACGAAGCCGAGGCCGCTGGCGGGTTCGCTTCGCCGAGCGCTGCACCCGGCGCCAGGCTCCCTGCCGTGGCACCCATCGCGAGCCCCCCGAGAGCCGTTCGCCGTGAAATATTGCCTGTCATAGGTACTGTCCTTGCCCGGTCTTAATCGCTGGCTGAGCTTTGCTAGCGCACGGCAACGGATCATAGCGCCTGGATCCGGCGGACACCTGGGCTGCAAGGGCACCCGTGGCCAATTTGTCCTGTCTAGGCGACTGTATCTTGCCCGTCCCAGGTTCGCACGACTATGCTTGCAGCTATGACCACATCCTCTTTGAAGATTGCCCTCGCCCAGTTGAACCCGATTGTCGGCGACCTTGCCGGCAATGCCGCCAAGCTGCGGGATGCGCGCGCGCAAGCCGCCGCCCTTGGGGCGGACCTTGTCGTGTTTTCCGAGTTGTTCCTGACTGGCTACCCGCCCGAAGATCTCGTGCTGAAACCCGCGTTCCAAGCGGCATCGCGGGCCGCCCTCGATGACCTCGCCGCAACGATTGGTCCTGGACCTGCCGTGCTCGTCGGCACGATCTGGCCAGAAAACGGCAACCTCTACAATGCGGTCGCTCTGCTAGACGACGGCAAGATTGCCGCCGTGCGTACCAAGGTTGATTTGCCGAATTACGGCGTGTTCGACGAAAAGCGCGTGTTCGCGGCAGGACCTTTGCCAGGGCCTATCTCCTTTCGCGGCGTCCGCATCGGCGTGCCGATCTGCGAGGATATCTGGACCGAAGAAGTCTGCGAGTGTCTGGCTGAAACCGGCGCTGAAATCCTGATCTCGCCCAACGGCTCGCCCTTCGACTGGAAAAAGCCCGACGTTCGCATGAACGTCGCCGTAGCCCGTGTTACCGAAACCGGCCTCCCGCTGATCTATCTCAACCAGATCGGCGGGCAGGACGAACTTGTGTTTGATGGCGCGTCCTTCATTCTCAACGCCGACCGCAGTCTTGCGGCTCAATTGCCCGCGTGGCGTGAGGCGATCGTCCTCACCCGCTGGTCGCGCACCAACGGCAAGTGGCACTGCGCGAAAGCGGCCGTCGAACCGATCCCCGAAACGGAAGCCTCCGCGTATCAAGCTTGCGTGCTCGGCCTCGCCGATTACGTCAACAAGAACGGCTTCCCGGGCGTCGTGCTCGGCCTGTCTGGCGGTATCGACAGCGCGCTTGTCGCAGCCATTGCCGTAGATGCGCTGGGCCCGGATCTCGTCCACGCCATCATGATGCCGTCGCGTTATACGTCGGACGATAGCCTCCATGATGCCGCCGATTGCGCAAAGGCGCTGGGCATCCGCTACGACAAGATCGCCATCGAACCCGCGACCGAAGCCTTCAAGTGGAGCCTCAAGCCGCTTTTTGGCGACCGTGCGCCCGACATTACCGAAGAAAACATCCAGAGCCGCGTGCGCGGCTCCATGCTCATGGCCATGTCGAACAAGTTCGGCGCGATGGTTCTCACCACCGGCAACAAGTCCGAAATGAGCGTCGGCTACGCCACCCTCTACGGCGATATGAACGGCGGCTACAACCCGATCAAAGACCTCTACAAGCTGGAGGTCTACCGCCTGTCGCGCTGGCGCAATTCCAACGTCCCCGCAAGCGGCAAAGGCCCCGGGGGTGTCGTGATCCCCGACCGCATCCTGACCAAGGCCCCGACCGCCGAACTGCGCGAGAACCAGACCGACCAGGACAGCCTGCCGCCCTATGAAGTGCTGGATGACATCCTCGCCTGCCTCGTCGAACAGGAAATGCCGCTCGCAGATATCGTTGCACGCGGACACCCGCTTGAAACCGTCGCCAAGGTCGCGCGCCTGCTGAACATTGCCGAATACAAGCGCCGTCAAGCCGCCCCCGGCGTCAAAATCTCCGCCCGCAACTTCGGCCGCGACCGCCGCTACCCCATCACCAACAAATTCCGGGAAGAAGTCTCGGCAATAGCCGCCGTCCCTGCCGCTCCAAAAATCGCCAAACCCCGCGCGGATAGCGAGAGTGACTGACGATTGGGGCGTTAGCTGAGTCGGAGCCCCCCCACTCCGTGGGCGGGCTTAACCCGCCCATCCAGGAGCCGCGCGGAGAGGCCTGAATTTGTGGCCCTGGATGACCGCCTCGGAGGGCGGTCATGGAGTCGTGGGAGAACTGACCAAGACTCGCTGAATGCGCGCGATGATGATAGCGCTTTGAAGCTGATATTCATAAGGAGGGCAACATGGTTGAGTATCCCAAGCGGTCGGGCGACCGCTGCCCCACCCATCCGGGCGCTATGTTGCGCGAGATGGTGCTTCCAGCACTTGGCTTGCCGAAGACGGAGATTGCAAAGGCTCTCGGCGTGTCCCGGCAGACGCTTTACGACATCCTGACTGAAAAGCAGCCGGTGACGCCTGCGATGGCCGTCCGTTTGTCGGCGGCGTTCGACACGACGGCTGCATCCTGGCTCGCCATGCAGAACGCCTATGACCTCTGGCACGCAGAACGACAGATCGACACCAGCGGTATGCCCCGCCTTAAAGCCGCTTCGTAAGTCATAAAAAGGGAAGGGGTTTGGGGAAACTCGTTTCCCCAAACGGGTTCGGGCGGTAGCCCGAGCGCGCAGCGCTCACTTCCTTTTGCGAGACTTTGGCTTCGGCAACGGCACTTCCATCGCCGTCACACGCAGCAATTCACGCAACCAGTCCGCGTCCTCCAGCAGGTCTGTATCGATCAGCAGGCACGGCTTGGCGTTCGGATACGGAATGCCTTCGGGGCAATCCTTGGCAAACGCACGGCCCGATGGCGTTGGCTTGACGAACAACTGGTCGTCACAGACCATCGCCACCATCCGGCCATCGCGGTAAAGCCCGTATTCGCCAAACATCTTGCGGGCCGTCACGGACCCATCCCGTGACGCCTGCTCAAGAATGTAATCGACCGTGCTCTGTTTGGTCGCCATGCCCTTAGATCTTCTGGTTATACGCCCCGACTTCCGGATGCTTGCTCAACGTCGCATCTAAATCGGCGAAGATCGCGCGCATGTTGGCTTCCGACACCGGGCTTTCCACCACAACGACAAGTTCCGGCTTGTTGGACGAGGCGCGGATCAGCCCCCAGGTGCCGTCTTCGAGCACGACGCGGACGCCGTTGACGGTAATGCAGTCGACGACTTTCTGACCGGCAACCGATCCACCCTTGGCGAGCACGTCCTTGTAGTGCGCGATCACCTGATCGACGATACCGTACTTGGCTTCGTCGGCGCAGTGAGGCGACATGGTGGGCGAACCCCAGGTCTTGGGCAGCGCCTCCTTGAGATCGGCGAGCGTCTTCGTGGGCGCGCGGTCGAGCATGTCGAGCACAGCAAGGCCAGCGACGAGGCCATCGTCATAGCCACGGCCGAGCGGCGGCTGGAAGAAGAAGTGACCGGACTTTTCAAAGCCGACGAGCGCTTTGATCTCGTGAGTGTAGCGCTTCATGTACGAGTGGCCGGTCTTCCAATAGACCGTCGTCGCGCCTTGAGCCTTGAGCACGGGATCGGTGAGGAACAGGCCGGTCGACTTCACGTCGGCGACGAACTTGGCGTTCTTGTGAATTGCGGAGATGTCGCGGGCGAGCATGACGCCAACCTTGTCGGCGAAGATCTCGTCGCCCGTGTTGTCGACAACGCCGCAACGGTCGCCGTCGCCGTCAAAGCCGAGGCCCACGTCGGCTTTATGCTTGTTGACCGCATCTGCGATGGCATGAAGCATCTTCATGTCTTCGGGGTTGGGATTGTAGCGCGGGAACGAGTGATCGAGTTCGACGTCGAGCGGGATGACTTCCGCACCGATGGCCTTGAGAACCTGCGGGGCAAACGCGCCTGCCGTGCCGTTACCGCAGGCGCAGACGACTTTGAGCTTGCGCTTGAGCTTGGGGCGATCCGTCAGCGAAGCGATGTAGCGCTCGCCGAAATTTTCCACGAAGTGATAGCTGCCTGCACCCGGCTTGGTCTTAAAGCTGCCGCCAAGCACAATTTCTTTAAGGCGGCCCATTTCTTCCGGCCCGAACGTCAGCGGGCGGTTCATGCCCATCTTGATGCCAGTCCAGCCGTTGTCGTTGTGGCTGGCGGTCACCATCGCAACGCCTTCGACGTCGAGCGCGAACTGGGCGAAATAAGCCATCGGCGATAGCGCGAGCCCGATGTCAAACACTTCGAACCCGCCCATGATAAGACCGTTGATGAGCGCCTGCTTCACCGAACCCGAGTACCAGCGGAAATCATGGCCGACGACGATCCGCTTTTTGACGCCGCGCTCGTCGAACAGCGCCGCCATGCCAAGACCGATGGCATTGAGGCCCATGAGGTTGATTTCCTCAGGAAACAGCCAGCGCGCATCGTATTCGCGGAACCCTGTCGGCTTGACAAGCGGGAAGCGCTCGAAATCGGCGGTGTTGGGCTTCAAGTCGGCGCGGGGCGTCGGCAGCATGGAGTACTCCGGATGGGAAAGGCAGGAACTGACAAGGACCGGCGCAGGACTTAGCGTTCGAATCCTAAAGATTCTACGCTTCTGTAGGGGGTCAATCGTGGCCATCCTGTGACTCGTGGCCATGGCTTGACACTTAGATCCTTTAGCCGGGAGCGGCCTTGATGGGGTGCGAGAGACGGCGGACAAGCCATCCTCGTTCCAATTGGGCATCTTGTACGAATTGGCAATATACTAAACGATTTAGAGTGGTGTGATGCCCCTTGGAAAAGTCCGGCGCATCGTCGTACTATACCAATGAATGTACTGTTATGACAAAAAAAACATAACGCAATTGTTATGAAAATAAAAACATAACGCTTCCTTGGAGGGAACATGTTGAAGGCACTGGTTATCGATCCGGGTAAATGCACGGGCTGCAAGCAGTGCGAAATGGCCTGTTCGTACGAAAACGAATTGGAATTTAACGTTTCGAAGTCGCGCATCCGGGTGTTCGATTTCCACGAGCAGGGGAAAATGGTTCCCTACACCTGCACCCAGTGCGCCGAAGCGTGGTGCCAGCAGGCTTGCCCCGTGAATGCGATCACGACGGATGCGATGGGCGTGAAAAACGTCAACGAAAACATCTGCGTCGGCTGCAAGGTCTGCACCATTGCCTGCCCGTTCGGCACGATCAACTACAACGCCTCGACCGGCAAAGTCATCAAGTGCGACCTGTGCCAGGGAAGCCCTGCCTGCGCCGAAGCCTGCCCGACGGCGGCCATCACCTATCAAGACGTTGAACAGACTGGCTTCGACAAGATGAAGCAGTGGGCAGCGATTGCAGGACAAGGCGAACAAACGGGTGCGAAGGCCCCGGTTGCGAAGCACTAAATATCGTCCGGACACAACAGCAAAGCATGGCCGCCGAAGCTCATAAGCGCGGGTTATGTTAAAAAATAGGAGATTGAAATGGGTTGGACAGGCAAAATTTTGCGCATCGATTTAACAAATCGTACGATTAAATCGGAACCCACCAATAAGGAATGGGCGCAACAGTATTTGGGCCAGCGCGGATTGGCGACCAAATATCTGGTTGAGGAAATCGACGCGAAAGTCGATCCCCTCAGCCCGCAAAACAAAATGATTTTCGCAACCGGCCCGTTGACCGGTACCGCAGCCTCTACCGGCGGCCGTTATTCGGTCATCACCAAGGGCCCGCTTACGAACGCCATCGCCTGCTCGAATTCGGGCGGCTATTGGGGTGCGGAATTGAAATTCGCCGGTTGGGACATGGTCATCCTCGAAGGCAAAGCCTCCTCGCCGGTCTACATCACCATCTTCGACGACAAGGCCGAGATACGCGACGGCGGCGAGATCTGGGGCACGTCTGTCTGGCATACCGACGAGTGGATCAAGAAACGCCATCAGGATCCCATGATCCACGTGGCCGGGATCGGCGTTGCCGGTGAAAAGCAGGTTCTGTATTCGGCCATCGTCAACGACCTTCACCGTGCAGCCGGCCGCTCAGGCGTTGGCGCTGTGCTTGGCTCGAAGAACGTGAAAGCCATCGCCGTTCGCGGCACCGGCGGCACCAAAGTCCGTGACGGCAAGGCCTTCCTCGCAGCAACGGCTGCGGGCAAGAAAGTCCTGCAAGGCAACGGCGTCACCGGCCAGGGTTTGCCGACCTATGGCACCCAGGTTCTGATGAACGTTATCAACGAAGCCGGCGCAATGCCGACCCGTAACTCGCGCGATGTCCAGTTCGAAGGCGCTCACGACATCTCCGCCGAAGCGATGGCGACCCCGCGCAAAACCGACGGCAAGCCGAACCTGCTGACCAACCAGGCCTGTTTTGGTTGCACCATTGCTTGCGGCCGCATCTCGAAGATCGACGAGACGCATTTCACGATCAAGAACAAGCCGGAATACTGGAAAGCCTCGGGCGGCCTTGAGTATGAAGCGGCTTGGGCGCTAGGCTCGAATACGGGGGTCAAGGACCTTGAAGCGCTGACCTACGTCAACTTCATCTGCAACGAGCAGGGCCTCGACCCGATCTCGTTTGGCGCGACAGTTTCGGCCGCGATGGAACTCTACGAACTCGGCATTCTGACCAAGGAAATGACCGGCGGGATCGAACTCAAGTTTGGCTCGGCAGAAGCGCTCGTCAAATGCGTTGAACTGACCGGAAAAGGCGAAGGCTTCGGCAAGGAACTGGGCCTCGGTTCCGCTCGTCTCACCGCCAAGCATGGCCGCCCCGAACTGTCGATGGCTTCCAAGGGCCAGGAATTCCCGGCTTACGATGGTCGCGGTATTCAGGGCATCGGCCTCGCCTATGCAACCTCGAACCGTGGCGGCTGCCATCTGCGTGGATACACAATCTCCTCGGAAATCTTCGGCATCCCCGAAAAGACTGATCCGCTCTCGACCGCCGGTAAGCCCGCGCTTGTGAAAGCGTTTCAGGACGCAACCGCGGCCGTGGACAGCTCGGGCCTGTGCGTATTCACGACGTTTGCGTGGACCCTGAACGACATTGCCCCGCAGGTCGATGCTGCCGTCGAAGGCGGCTGGACGCCTGAACGTCTTGTCGAAATGGGCGAGCGCATCTGGAACATGGAGCGCCAGTTCAACAACCGCGCCGGCTTCACTGCCAAGGATGACAGCCTGCCGCCACGCTTCCTCAAAGAAGCCGCCAAGACCGGCCCCGCCAAGGGCCTCGTCAGCGGCCTCGATACCATGCTGCCCGAGTACTACGCGCTACGCGGCTGGACCAAGGACGGCGTTCCGACCAACGAGACAGTCGCGCGTCTGGGATTATAAGTGTCGTGGCGGGAGTAGGGAGTTGGGGGAGTTGGGCTGGATGTCCCCCTCGTTCCAATTCGCTACTCCCGATTCCCTTTTTCCATTGCCTGCGCGGAGCGCAATATGAACTATGTCATTCTGGGCGCTGGCCCTGCAGGTGTCACGGCTGCTGAAACGATCCGGGGCTTGGACAAGACTGGCAACATTACGATGATCGGCGGCGAGCCTGAGCCGCCGTATTCGCGCATGGCGATCCCGTACCTTTTGCACGGCGCTGTCGGCGAGCAGGGAACCTATCTCCGTCAGGACCCCAAGCATTACGACGCTCTCAAGATCAAGTATATCACCGGCAAAGTTGGTGGCATCGATACCAAGACCAAGCGCCTGTTCATGTCGGGTGCCGACGCCTTGAGCTATGACAAGCTGCTGATCGCAACCGGCGCGTCGCCGATCATTCCGCGCGTGCCGGGCGCAAATCTGCCGGGCGTGCATTCGTGCTGGACCTTACCCGACGCGCGCGAAATCCTCCGCTTGGCCGACAAAGGCGCCCCCGTCGTGCTGGTCGGCGCTGGCTTCATCGGCTCGATCGTGCTGGAAGCGCTGCATCAGCGCGGCTGCGATCTGACCGTGGTCGAAGTCGCCCCGCGCATGGTTGCCCGCATGATGGATGAGACCGCGGGCGGCATGTTGGGCCGCTGGTGCGTATCCAAAGGCGTCAAGGTCATGACGGGCACCAAGGTCGAACGCATCACCCAAGCCGAAGGCGCGAATGGTGCGACGCTGACGGTCGGCCTTTCTAACGGCAAATCTGTACCCGCCAAGCTCGTCGTGCTCGCCGCCGGCGTGCGCTCGAATACCAGCTTTCTGATAGGGTCGAACATCGACATCAACCACGGGATCAAGGTCGACGAAACGCTGCAGACATCGGTTCGTGACGTGTATGCAGCCGGCGACTGCTGCGAAGCTATCGACATCTCTACCGGTAAACCCGACATGCTCGCCATTCAACCCGTCGCCGTCGAGCACGGCCGTCTGGCCGGTCAGAACATGGCAGGACGGCGCACACCCCATCACGGCTCGCTCAACATGAACGTGCTCGACACGCTCGGGCTGATCTCGTCCTCGTTCGGGCTTTGGCAGGGCGCCCCGGGCGGGCAAACCGCCAAGATGATCGACGAAGACAAGTACAAATACCTGAAGCTGGAATTCCTCGGCGACAAGATGGTCGGCGCTCAATGCGTCGGCCTGACCGATCACGTAGGCATGCTGCGCGGGCTGATCCAGACGGGATTCCGCCTGGGTTCCTGGAAGGACAAACTGATGGGGTCGCCCGAGCGCTTGCGCGAAGCCTATATAGCTGCATCCCAAGGCGCCGGCGGTCACGGCCCTATCGCGCCCCACGTCAACGCGCCGGTCGCAAAAGGCTGATGATTTTGACGACGATCTCACCTATGACGCTGATATGCAGGTAACGCTGAAACTTTACGCGCAGTTGGGGCAATATCTTCCGCCGCATGCCGTGCGTAATGAAGTGCCGGTCGAAGTTGCCGAAGGGACGTCGGTTTGGGATCTTATCGACGCCTATAATGTGCCGCGCGGCATGTGCCACCTCGTGCTCGTTAACGGCCACTTCAAGGCCCCGGCGCTTCGCCACGACGTCAAACTTCAGCCCGGCGACGCCCTTGCCGTGTGGCCCCCGGTCGCCGGTGGGTAGCAGTGTGCGCATCGAAAAGCTCATGTCGCTGAGCATTCGCGAGTTCCAGCACTCGCTTCGCCCGCTGGTTAAGCACACCGTGGGTGACGTCACTCACGTCGAAATACCGTTCGCGGATGGACATGTGGTGATCCGGTATGAGCCCCGGCCTAGCGTCCGCTTCGGTGGGCTTCTCGACATGCCGCGTGCGATTGTTTCGCTGACCTTTAAAGGTGTCGAGGCCGATCAGCAGCGCACGTACTTAAAGCGCTTCGACCTCGCTTTCCAGCGCGGCGGTGGCTGACAAACTGTGTGCCCAATTTCAAAGTGGCACACAGATTAATAAATTCGAAAGCCGGGCCTGATATCTTCCATTCAGTATATGTTCCGTATGGAAGGCATCTGGTTATGCTTTACGATTGGTCCCAGTCTCAGTCCGAGGCCGAAGAGTTCCCATTCTGGTCGCGAATGGAATTGATCCGTATTGGCGTCATTGCCGGCTTAGCCATCATCCCGGTGTCCGTTGCAGCCATCGATGCACCCAAGCAAAAACCTGCGGCCCTCGTCCGCGAAGCAGACTCTGCTGCTGCCGTCCAACCCGGACGCCTGCTGTCGACCCGTCACGTGGCGTTCGACTTAAAGGCGCTCGATCTCGCAGCCCTTGGCGATGCCGAACCTGAAAATACCCGCTAGCCAGCGCCCGCTTCTTTGGTTTCGCGCGCCGTACCTGCCATGGATGCGGCTTCCGCGGCTTTGCGCTGCCGCTCCTCTATGACCCGAGCAAGGAGCACCTTCACGCCGTCGAGATCGCGTAGATAGATGTCGCGCTCTGGCGTCGGGAACTCGATGCCGTTCTTTTGGAATGCGTGATAGACGGCGGTCCGCAACATCGTCTGAACTTCACCGCTTTTGTTCACGTCCGATACCACGACGCTGATCGAAAACTCCAGCGCGTCCGCGCCGAGGTTGTCCAAGCTGACATTCGGCGGCGGCTGCTGCATGGCCAGTGGCACGGATTTCGTCAATTCGGTCAACACCGCCAGCACATGGGCCGGATCTGATTTGTACGATGCGTTGACCTTGATCGCTACGCGCGCGAGCGCATTGCGATGCGTCCAGTTAGTGACGACGTTGGTGATGAGTTCCGAGTTGGGGACGATGAGGCTAGACTTGTCGGCGGTCTCAATTTCCGTCGACCGAACTGAGATCGACCGGACGAAGCCTTGGCCGCCGCCGCGCAACACGATGAGGTCGCCGACCTTGATCGGGCGTTCCACAAGCAGGATCAGCCCCGACACGAAGTTGTTCACGATCGACTGCAAGCCAAACCCGATGCCGACCGAAAGCGCGCCCGCCAGGATCGCGAGGTTCGTAATGTCGACCCCGCCGAACGAAATCGCAGCGATCGCTGCGAGCGTAAAGCCGCCATAGCCGACCCCTTGGTGGATCGAATTGGCGATACCTGGATCCATCCGGTCTGGGCGTAGGACAGTCGAGTGGAGCCAGCGCTGAGCTAGCCTTGTTGCGAACAGCAAGCCGAGAAACAAAGCGAGCGCCAATAGGATGCGGAACACCGAGATCCGTAACTGTCCGATCTGAAATCCGAGCAGCGCCGACTTTGACGTGGCCAACACGTCGTTGCTGGAAAAACCCCACGCCAGGAACAGGGCTGGTACGGCAACGCACGCCAGGAGAATATGGAGCAGGATGGACAGCGTCCGGGCGATCAGCTGGCGTTGACCGTCCTCGACGCCCAGTCCCTTTGACAGCCATCCTCCTAACATCGATTTCGGCGAGGCGATTGCCCGCTCGGTCGTGCGAATGGCAAGATGGATCAGGATCACGAGAACGACGAAGCTGCCGGTGATAACGACCTGTCCCGCGCCAAACCGGCTGAGCGCGACATACCCGGTCAAGGCAGACCCAACTATCGCGGCCGCTAGCGCAAGCAACGGCCACTTGAGCCACCGCGGATGCATGCGCGTTAAGACTGGCTGAACGTGCCCTTCCGCCTCAGCACCAGTTGGCAGCGATAGCCGCGTTGCAGGCACGAACGGCGTTGCGACCACGCGCAGCAGCAATCCGGCAAACGCCAGGCTCGTTACGAACGAGAGCGCCACGGTGAACGGCAACGGCAGGACCAGCAGGCGGATCGCATCTTTCAGGATCTGATCGAGCGCATAAACCAGCGCAATCGCCAGCACGCTGCGCAACAGCGACCGCGACGCGCGATCAGACAAGTCCATCAGACGCCACTCTGGCCGCTTGGGTTCGAGGATCGCTCGACCTAGTGCCGCAACGACGATAACAACGACAGTCCCTTCAAACAGCGTCTGCGACAGCGCTTCCACGCGTGAATAGATGAGGTCGGCTGCGTCGGCACCGAAATAGAGCACACACGCGGCCACCACGCCAGGTAATGCATATGCGGGCGCGGCCAGCGATGCGGCGGCAGCGCGACGAGCATAGCTCGGCGGTTGCGAACGGCCCGCCGGCATCAACCGCGCCAGAGGCCGTACCAACAGCCCCCACACGAGCGCATAGGCCGCAAGTGCCAGTCCAAACACCAGGGCCGTTTCAGCAGGCCGCGCACTGATGATCCCGCGCCATGTGCCGAACACGGCCTGGAGCTGCCGGTTTGCATTCCCGTAATCGCTGCCGATCTGCCGCCAGATTCCCGGCAGCAGCGGCGACCCCGACCGCTGAAACAGGTTCTTTGCAAACAACCCATGGCGCACGCTCTGAATGCGCGCCGTTAGCTGGCTCGCCCGGACCTTCACGAGTTCGGTCGACTTGAACGCGCCCTCCAAGGTCGTGACGATCGCAGTAAGACGCGTCCGCTCAGCTGCAATCTGTTGGGATTCGGCAGGTTGCTTGTCCTTCGGTGCCGGTCCGAGCTTGTCGAGTTGAACCTTCGCGGCCTCAATGCGCGGCTTCAATGCGTCGCCTGCGCTTCCGGACTCGCCCACCAGCTTTTCGAGTTCGACGCGCTGTAAACTCAGGTCGGTGTCAGATCCCTTCGCCGCCTCGAACTGCCGCTCCAGGTTCTCCATGGCGGAGAGAGCCTGCGCGACGGGATCGAGAACGTCGTCCATCGGCGGCAATACCAACGGCGCCGGCGCGGGTTCCGCCACGACCGGAGGCGTTGGCGCGGGAGCGGGCGGGGTTGCGGTCTCCGCCTGTGGCTCTGCGGCGAGGGCGGGTGCGGGGGCGTCTTTAGTAACTGGAACCGGCAGCGCCGCCGGAATATCCTGAGCAGGCCGCGGAGCGGAATTAACCGCGCCCTGCGCGTAGCCCTTGGATGGCATTGCAAGGGCGAGAGCGGCAACCGCGGCAAAGGCAGCGGATGCATACCCCATCGATGAACGATTTAACAAACGCGACTCCTATCGGGGCAGTACCGGCGGCTATTGGATGGGCTGAAGCTGGCGGGCCAGCGCCTAGAATACATAGATCGTATGCGTCGTTGCCGCTGTATTGGCCGCAGCCTGACGGGTCAGTCAGTCTTTGCGCCGTTGAGTGCAGGTGCAGCCTGCGGCGGCGCTGCTGCGGCCGTCCCTAACGGTCGCGCCGGACGTGAAAACACCGCTTCGTTAAATGCCGTCACCGGCTTCTTGTGGGCCTCGCCGATCCCGGTTTCGATCACGACATCGACCGGCCCCCCCGTCATGATGAGATGCTCCACATCGTCGCGGCGGATAAGTACCAGCCGCCGCCGTGCGTCCAGGCTCCACTGTTCGACCACGTCGAGACGCTTTTCCGGCTTGGGTCCGAAGAACGATCCGGTTCCGCTCCCGCCGTTCAAATAAGACTGGAGGTAAATGTACCCAAAAAATGCGCCAGCGGCGAGCACCGCAAACAGGAGGATATAAAGCAGTATGTCGAGCATAACGTCAGCCTTCAGGTCATGGGCGCGGAAAAAATTAACGCCACTTTGCGCGATTCGGTACGACTTCGTGCGGGGAGTTTATGTCATTTTAACCGTGATAGTCGAACTGTAGCTCGTGACCGTTGAGCTGCCCACGTGGCCGCATTGCTGGTCAGAGTGTAGTGCGTACAAACTTGTGAGTTTCTCGCCCATGAAGGCGTCTAAAGCCATTGCTGGTTTCGCAGGGCACGTTCAGAATCATGTAACGCTTTGCGCCATGAAAGCGCGGATCAACAGCAAAATCGACTTAGCCGTCGCGCCGGGGTTTGACAAACTTGTCAACGACCCGGTGGTGGGCTGGATGCTGTTTGGCGCGCTGATCGCTGCGACCACCATTCTCGGGGTGGTCTCCAGTGAGACGTCCCAGCCGGTTGCCCTAACCATCTTATCGGTTCTGGCAGCCTGTGGATTGTTTTTCCTCCTTGCAGTGACGACCGGCCGCATTTCACTGGCCGGCCGCAAGACCGGCGGCTCGTATGACGCCATCGCCGACGCCTGGCCCGAAGCCGGCCTGATCACGACGCGGCTGGGCGCGCCGGTCTACGCCAACGCGGCTTTCGAAAAATTCATCCCTGATACGGGTGCTACGGGTCTCGTCGCGGTCGAAGCCTGGTTTGCCGGTGAGCCGCGCGCATCGGAAGCTTTGTTCCGGCTGGCACGCGCTGCCGAACGGGGCGAGACGTTGACTGAAGAAATCGAGCTCAAATCCACCGCGTCCTCGTTAGCTAGTTCGAAGAACCAGGTCCTCAAGATCACCGTCTGCCCGCTCGTTTCGGACCGCCTCGGCACCGGACCCGTCGTACTTTGGCGGTTTGCCGACGTGACGGCGGAACGCCGGTCGGCCTTGCTCGAGGCCGGTGCGGCTGAAACCCGGTTTGGTCTCTACAACACAGCGCCAGTTGGTCTGCTCGCGGTGCGCGGCGACGGTGTCGTCGCCCACATGAATGCGACTATGCTGCGGATGCTGGGCGCCAATCCGGCAGCCCACGACGAGCCGGTTCAACTCGAAAGCCTGTTCTCGCGAACCGGCGCTGAAGTGCTGCGCCGCCATGCCGGAGCCAATCCGGCGGGCGGCTACCAGTGCGCGCTTGATCTTCTCACCCGCAACAACCGGCGCTTGCCTGTTCGCGTGGTTGCCTCGACTACGCCTCCGGGCGTCGATCCCCTTGCCGACGAGCGCATTCTCGTCGTCATGCGCAACGAGTGGACCGAACCCGCTTCCCTCATGGGCGATGCCACCGACCCGAGTTTTGCCCGCCAATTCGAGTCCGCCCCGTTCGGAATTGCTACCGTCACGGCGACAGGCAAGCTCGCCCGCGCCAACCCCGCGTTTTCCCAGATGGCGTTCGGGGCCATTGACGGCAGTGACGCTCGTGCCCTCGACATCTTGTGCCGCGACACTGACATCGAAGCCCGCGCAGCTGTCGAACAGAGCCTTACCGACGCCTTGGCTGGTCAGGCAGGCCTCGCCCCCGTCGATTTCGCCGCCGGAGCCAAAGGCGAGTTCGGCCGCCGGATCTACATCACGCCGTTGGTCCCCTCGCCCGGCAGCCGCGAAGCAGCTATTCTCTACATCGTTGATACGACAGAGCAAAAGGCCCTCGAAGCGAAGTTCGCGCAGAGCCAGAAGATGGAAGCCATCGGGAAGCTCGCGGGCGGCATCGCGCACGATTTCAACAACGTGCTGACCGCTATCATCGGCTCTGCCGACCTGATGCTGCAGACACACCGTGCCTCGGATGCCTCGCACAAAGACATTCAGAACATCAAGCAGAGCGCTAACCGCGCAGCCGGCCTCGTCGCCAAGCTGATGGCCTTCTCACGCCAGCAGACGCTGAAACTTGAAGTCCTTCAATTGAGCGACGTCGTGACCGATGTGCGCCCGATGCTGAAGACCTCGCTGGGTGAAAAAATCGATCTACAGATCTCGACCGGCCGCGACCAGTGGTACGTCAAGGCCGACCGCACTCAGCTCGACCAAGTCATCGTCAATTTCGCCGTCAACGCGCGCGATGCCATGTCCAACGGCGGCAGCTTCACCATTCGCACCCGTAACGTGAGCGAACGTGAAGCTCAAAAGCTGCCTTATGCGGGCATTCCCGTCGCCGAATACGTGCTGATCGAAGCCGAGGATTCTGGCACTGGAATGCCGCCTGACGTTCTCGCCAAGATTTTCGAGCCGTTCTTTACGACGAAGGATGTCGGCAAAGGCACCGGTCTTGGCCTCGCAACCGTCTACGGTATCGTCAAGCAGCTGTCGGGCTATATCTTTGCGGAAAGCACGCCCGGAAAGGGCACCACGTTCCGCGTCTACCTGCCGCGCGCCTACATCGAAAACGAAGCCGAATTCGTTGCCGCAAAAGCGGTTAAGAAGGATGTCATCCCAGCCGACTTGACCGGCACCGCCACCGTTCTCATCGTCGAGGACGAAGACATGGTTCGTTCGGTTGCCGTGCGATCGTTGACGCGCTTTGGCTACAAGGTTCTCGAGGCCGGTAACGGCTTGGAAGCGCTCGACGTTCTGGCGGAAAACGCGGTTGACATCGTTGTCAGCGACGTGGTCATGCCGGAAATGGACGGCCCTGCGTTCCTCAAGGAAATCCGCAAGACACGCCCGGATCTCAAAATCATTTTCGTTTCGGGCCACACCAATGAAGCCTTCAAGGCAACCGTGGATGAAAACGAAGTCTTTGCCTTCCTTCCAAAACCCTTCTCGCTGCCCCAGCTGGTCGCGAAGGTGAAGGAAGAACTTGCCCGCTGATTCGGCATAGCGATCCGGTAGGCACCGCGAATTGCGGTGTGGCTTTCTGGGATCATATGAAGAACGTTCGTTTTAAACATACGTTTTTTAATCAGTTAGTGCGTAGTGGACAAACAAGAACAAATATAGTACAAACACCCAATTGCTGATGTGCAACTCATGCCATAGGGTGGACGGACATGGACAAATCGGGCTTACGCGTCGTTGGTGGTAGCGAGCGGAACAACGACGGGGGAAACATGGATAAGCACAAAGCACTCGAAGCGGCACTGGCCCAGATCGACAAGAATTTCGGTAAGGGCTCGATCATGCGATTGGGCAACAACGAAAAGCTTGCCGAGGTGGAGGCGATTTCGACCGGTTCGCTCGGGCTCGATATCGCGTTGGGCATCGGCGGTTTGCCCAAGGGCCGCGTTATCGAAATTTATGGGCCTGAATCGTCGGGTAAGACGACGCTCACGTTACAGGTTATCGCCGAGGCCCAGAAAAAGGGCGGCATTTGTGCCTTCATCGACGCCGAGCACGCGCTCGATCCCGTTTACGCCCGTAAGCTTGGCGTCAAGGTCGAAGACCTGCTGATTTCGCA
>JANLYB010000259.1:0-11008 GCA_031365425.1 Hyphomicrobiaceae bacterium | reverse complement strand
TTTCTCATGAATATTTCTGTCTTCGGAATGGGTTATGTGGGTGCGGTGACGAGTGCTTGCTTTGCCGAGTTGGGCTTCCGGGTCATTGGTGTCGATATCGACCAGAAGATTTTGGATCGCATCAATGCCGGGCGTGCGCCGATCGTTGAAAAAGGTCTCGACCTATTGATTCAATCTGGCCTGAGGTCTGGCTTGCTCCGCACGACCACTTCGGCGCGCGAAGCGGTCGCTGAAAGTGATATGTCGATCATCTGTGTCGGTACGCCGAGTTCATCGAACGGCCAGCCGGATCTGAGCGCTGCCGAAAAGGTCGTGCGCGATGTCGGGGAAGCCATTCGAGACAAGAAGTCGGCGCACGTTGTCGTCATCCGCAGCACCATCCTGCCGGGCACGACGGAAGAGGTGCTCATTCCTTTGCTCGAGGAGTACTCGGGCCGGCGCCTTGGGAATGGGCTGGAGGTTTGTTTCAATCCGGAATTTCTCAGGGAAGGGGTTGCGGTCGACGACTTCTTCAATCCGCCGTTCATTGTGATCGGGGGCGGGACCGAGGCTGGCTATGCGGCGGTCGAGGGGATTTATCGCGGGATCAAGAGCGCGACTTTCAGGACCCATTACAAGCTCGCTGAGTCCGTCAAATATCTCTGCAACGCATTCCAGGCGATGAAGATCGCATTCGCCAACGAGGCGGGTTCGTTGTTGCGCGAGTTTGGCGTCGATGGCCGGGACGCGATGAAGATCTGCTGCGAGGACAGGATCCTCAATATTTCGCCGGCATATCTCCGGCCGGGGTATGCGTTCGGCGGCTCGTGCCTGCCTAAGGATCTGCGTGCGCTCGTCGCCATGGCAGAGAGCCGCAATGTCGACTTGCCTTTGATCGGTAACGTGCTGCCAAGCAATGATAACCACATCTTGCGGGCGTACAATCTTGTGAAGAAAACCGGGAAAACCCGCGTTGCGCTGTTTGGGATTGCATTCAAGCCTGGCACCGACGACCTCCGTGAGTCGGCGCTTCTGTCACTGGCAAGCAAGCTGGTCGACAATGACTATGCGGTATCGGTGTTTGATCCTGACGTCGACATTGAGCGTTTGACAGGTGACAACAAGCGCCAAGCCCTCGGCAAGGTTCCTAACCTCGCAGCGTTGATGGCCAAAACATCCACTGCCGCTCTGGCGGACGCCGATGTCATCGTTGTTGGGAATGCTGGTGCAAACGAGACGCGGGAAATCATCGAACATTACCGCGGCCAGCCGGTCATCGACCTTCAGGGGATCGCTGACCTTAAGAAAACTGCTGGAGCGAAATACGCGAGCATTTGCTGGTAGCTTGCCTATCGTCCGTTGAAGTGAGTGCGCCACGTATGTCCATTCGCAGCTTCTTTGATGGGTTGGACGCGGGTGGGACGATGTCGGTCAGGATGGCATTGTTGCTGTCCACCGGGGAACGTTATGCAACGCTTGCGATCGGCTTTGTTTCGATCGCGCTGCTCTCGCGTCTTCTGGCCCCAGAGGAGATCGGCGTTGCAGCGCTCGGCTTGGCCGCCATGGGCATTGTCGAAGCATTCCGGGATTTTGGCGCCAGCAATTATCTGGTGCAGGCCCGGGACTTGACGAAGCAAAGCATCCAGACGGCCTTTACCGTGTCGCTTCTGTTTACGCTGCTTCTTGCGGTTGCCGTTGCAGCTTCAGCTGGCGTGCTGGCGGCTTTCTACAAGAACGATCAGTTGGTTTCCTTCATCGAAATCATCGCTCTCAGCTTTGTGCCCACGCCAGTTACCGCGACAGCCATCGCGCTGCTCCGGCGTGAGATGGAATTTGCCCGGGTCGCTATCATCAACGTCTCCGGCGTGTTTGGCGGTGCTGTGGTGACGCTGGTTCTGGCGGCGCTAGGGGCGGGCAGTTTGAGCGTGGCATGGGGCGCACTAGCCACGAGCATAATGGCCATGATGGCGGCCGTCGTACTTCAATCTGATTTGACCAACTACCGGCTCCGGTTTCAGTGTTGGGAAGACGTTGTCGCATTCGGCGGGATTTCGAGCGTCACGCAGATTCTTAACCGCGCCTATGACGCTTTGCCGATTCTTGTGCTGGGGCATGTATTTCCGGCGGCCGTCGTCGGTTTATTCAGCCGGGCGCAGAGCATATGCCAGATCTCCGACAAGCTCGTGATGTCGTCGATCGGTCCGGTTGCCCTGCCCGTGCTGGCCGCAGAAATCCGTGAGGGGCGGAGCATCAAATCGATCTACTTGGGCTCGCTCGGTCTGTTGACGGCTTTTCAGTGGCCGATGCTGGGACTTATCGCCATCTTGGCGGAACCGCTCGTCGCAGTTCTGTTGGGGCGGCAATGGACGGGCTGCACTTTCCTCGTTCAATTGCTCGCGCTGTCTTGGATGACGCTGTTTCCGGCGGTGCTAAGCTATCCGGTGCTGGTTGCAACGGACGGGATCGGCGACACGTTGCGCGCCAGTCTTATTTCGTTGCCGATCAGCGCTTTGGTGGTGATCGTGGCCGCAAGCTTTGGACCAGCAGCGCTCGCCGCGAGCCAATTCCTCACCATCCCGATTCAGGTCGCCGTCGTGCTTCATTTTATCCGCCGCAGGATAGATTTTACGATCGCGGACTTGGTGGCGGCAGTCCGGTGCAGCCTGCTCGTCAGTTTGTGTACTCTGTTTCCTCCATTCGTGCTCGACGCCTGGATCGGTCACAGCGTTGGTCCCTTTGTGCACATCGTTCTGGCGGGGGGAATTGCTGCATTGAGCTGGGTGACGGCGATTGACGTTTTCGATCATCCCGTCAGGCTCGAAGTGAGGCGCGCTTGGCTGGCGCTGGCTCCGGTTTATCCGCGCGTCAGTTTGCCCATCGTCTTCAATCCGGTCACCTGGCTAGCTCGAAGGGAGATGTGAAACAGGCGAGGCTTGGAAGGGCACTATCCTTGGCCGAGAGGATAGGCGCACGTCCCATGCCGTGTCAGGAGACTGCGCGAAGATTAATATGCTTGCTTATCCCAGAAAATGACGAGAGTGCGCGCGAGGATCTTGATGTCGAGCCACAGTGACCAATTGTTGATGTAGTAGATGTCATGTTTGACGCGCTGCCGCATCTGTTCGATGTCGCGGGTTGCACTCCGGTAGCCGTTGACCTGCGCCCAGCCGGTGATACCTGGCTTGATTTCATACCGGCTCGCATAGTGTTCTACGATGCGGCCGTAGAGTTTGTCGTGAGCCAAGGCGTGCGGGCGGGGGCCAATCAGCGAGAGCTCGCCGCGTAAGACGTTGAACAGTTGCGGCAACTCATCCAGGCTCGTTCGCCGCAGGAAACTTCCAACTCTTGTTACGCGTGGGTCGCCCCGCTCGGCTTGGATGATTTCCGGTCCATCTTCGAGGACGTTCATGGTCCGGAACTTAATGACGCTGAATACGCCATTCCGATAGCCGCCCCGGCGCTGAACGAAAAAGACCGGTCCGGGACTATCGAGCTTGATTGCCGCTGCGATCAGCAGCATCAAAGGTGATAGCGCGAGCAATCCGGCGCCTGCCAACGTGTAATCCATCGCCGTTTTGATGATGCGGTTACGTAGTCCCAGGGGATAGTCTTGAAGGTCCAGCATCCGGTACTGTTCAGAACTATCCATGCTGTCAGCCTTGCCGGGGCCGTGGCGCAGTTCCACGTGCTGGACGATTTCCTGTCCCGGCTTTAGGTGCGGGTCTCCTCGCCGGGCGCTGCTTTTCAGCGCGGATGAAAATGAGTTTGCAAACGTATGGCCAACCGTAACGCCCAGGCTTGCGAGATGATTTGACATTGGCAAACACCGATCACTGCGAGAGAACGCAAACGACACAGAACAATCGACATAGGAAAAGGCTTCGAGCCACCGGCTGGATTTTGTTATTTTACATCAAGACCGTTGCGCGGGAGCTTTAAGGAAAAAGGCTAACGCGACTGTTCGGCGACTAGACCCGAAAGGCGTACTGGCCTGTCGTGCTGGGTTGAGCCCCCCCCCGACTTGTGCTGCATTTGATGCTGCCGCGCGGGCTCGATTTGTGGAGCCGCTTGCACCGGCTCTCGGCTGTGCCGGAACTTTGAAGCCCGGTATCACCCTACTCCTTCGTGAGAAGCCTCACCCGAATAGCTACTTCTGCCGCCCCATTCGAGCCGGGGGGCACGTCTATTTGCGAATCCGGGCGCGCCTTATTCCAAAGTCCGTCATGCATGGTGTGCCGCTAGGCTCATCATCACGCGAAGAGACCGGACTCTGCCATTCTGCGGGGGATTTTATAGAATGCCGATTACAGATGTTGAGCGTGGCGACGGCGTCATCATAAGTCATCCTGAACTTGTCAATATCTACGGGTGTTCAATCGGCAATGGCAGCCGAGTTGGTCCATTCGTCGAGATACAGAAGAACTGCTCCATCGGGCGCAACTGCAAAATCTCGTCTCATTCGTTCGTCTGCGAGGGCGTAACCATTGAAGACGACGTGTTCGTCGGGCATGGGGTCATGTTCACCAACGATCTGTTTCCCAGAGCGACCAACGCAGGGGGGGGGCTTCAGGGAGCCGGCGATTGGGACATGGTGCCGACTAAGGTCTGCCGAGGGGCATCTATCGGATCGAACGCAACCATCGTTGCCGGTGTCGTGATCGGCAAAGGTGCGCTCGTTGCGGCGGGGGCTGTTGTTTCGCGCGATGTCCCCGACCATGCGCTGGTTGCAGGTGTACCTGCCCGCGTCATCGGTGATGTGCGCGAGCAGGCGCAGAACGGCGCGGCCCGGCATAGCGGAACTCACACGCAGGCAGCGGTTTGCGCGCGCCGGGCAAGGAGCGTGACATGATCAGAATGGGCATCGCCGGATACGGCTATTGGGGGCCAAACCTTGCGCGGAACGCCGCCGAAACGGACGGCGCGGACTTGGCTGCCATCGCGGATTACTCGGCTCCCGCACTTGCTCGCGCAAAGAAGCGTCATCCCGGCGCAGACCTTCATGAGCACTGGCGTACGCTGATCGCCGATCCAACGATCGACGCGGTTCTCGTAGCAACGCCTGTTGCCAGTCATTTCGAGATCGGACTTGCGGCGCTGAAGGCGGGTAAGCACGTGCTCATCGAAAAACCGATAACGACGACATCAGCCGAAGCGGAAATTCTGATCGAGGAGGCGGCTAGGCGCAAGCTCGTCCTTATGGTCGACCACACGTTCGTCTACACGCCGGCGGTGCGCAAAATCAACGAGTTGATCGCGAATGGGTCGCTGGGCGATCTTTACTATTACGACTCAACGCGAATCAATTTGGGGCTGTTTCAGCGCGACGTGAATGTGATCTGGGATCTGGCCGTCCATGACCTCGCCATTCTGGATTTCCTGATCGATGAAAAACCGGCTGCCATTACAGCTATCGGCGCCGGCCACATTCAAGGCAGCCCGGAAAACATCGCACGCATCACGATTTTCTATCCGAGTGGTGCCGTCGCAAATGTGAACGTCAACTGGCTTGCCCCGGTCAAGGTCCGTCAGACTTTGATTGGCGGCAGCCGGAAGATGATCGTCTATGACGATCTGGAGACCAGCGAAAAGGTCAAGGTTTACGATCGCGGCGTCCAGCTCACGCAAAGCCCCGACGAGGTCCATAATCTTCGCGTCTCCTATCGCATCGGCGATATGTGGGCTCCTCAACTTTCGGTCAAAGAAGCGTTGCTGACCGAACTCGAACACTTCGTCGACTGCATCACGACCGGTACTCTACCGATGACTGGAGGAGCGAGCGGGCTTGGCGTCGTTACCATGCTGGAAGGCGCGATGCAGTCCTTGCGAAAGCGCGGCATGCCCGTCGAACTTGGCCCTGTACGGAGGGCATCATGATCCCGTTTCTTGACCTTCAGGCGCAGTATCGCGTGGTTGGGCCCGAACTTGAAGAGGCCGTGATCAACGTGATGCGCCGCGGCGAATTTGTACTCGGCAGCAACGTCAGTTCGTTTGAGAAGAATTTTGCATCCTATTGCGGCGCCAAGCATTGCGTGGCCTTGAACACAGGCACATCCGCGCTTCACTTGGCGTTGCTTGCGCTCGGCGTCGGTCCCGATGATGACGTGATTACGGTGCCGATGACGTTCGTGGCCACGGTGGCAGCAATACGCTACGTCAATGCAACGCCGGTTTTCGTGGATATCGATCCGGACACCTGGACGATGGATGCGACCCAGCTCGAGGCTGCGATTACGCCGCGAACCAAGGCGATTATTCCGGTGCACCTGCACGGGCGTCTCGCGGATATGTCCGCTATTCTTGCCATTGCAAAGCGCCACGGCATTCCGGTGATTGAGGACTGTGCGCAGGCGCATGGCGCGGAGATCGGCGGCAAGCGGGCAGGGACATTTGGCGTGATCGGCTGCTTCAGTTTCTATCCAGGCAAAAACCTAGGGGCATGCGGAGAAGGCGGCGGCATCATCACCAACAACGGGAAGTACGCTGAGGTGATCGCCCAATTGCGCGATTGGGGCCAGACCTCCAAATACAATCATGAGCGGCATGGCTTCAATTATCGCATGGATGGAATCCAGGGTGCGGTGCTCGACGTCAAGCTGCGTTACCTTCAAAAATGGACTGAGGGCCGTCGAGCGGTGGCTGCACTCTACGACGATTTGCTGGCAGACTGTGCAGTCGTGACGCCCGTGCGTCCGAACGGTCTTGAACACGTTTACCACGTCTATGCGATCCAAACGGCTGAGCGTGATCGCGTTCAGGGCCAGCTCAAGGCCGCCGGCGTGATGACCAACATCCACTATCCGCGCCCGGTCCATTTGCAGAAGGCCTATGCCGATCTTGGATATCGTGCCGGCGACTTCCCGGTTTCCGAGACCCTCGGGGTTACAACGCTATCTCTTCCCATGTTCCCGGAATTGTCGAAGCAGCAGATTGCAGCCGTTTCGCACGCCGTACGCTTTGCGTGTGGGACACGGGACGGACGCTCAGCAGAGGCTGCCGAATGACGGACTGGACTTAGAGACAGGATTGGAACCCAAAGGACGTTCACATGACCTTCGAACCCAAGCCGCCATCCAGGAAACGGGATCTACGGCGGGCGATTCCGCCCGGAACTGCGAATTTGCTCAAGGGCAAGCGCGTGCTGATCACGGGCGGCGCGGGTTTTGTGGGGTCTCACATCGCGGACCTTCTCGTCGATGCGGGATGTGACGAGATTATTGTTATCGATAACATGGTTCGCGGACGTCCGGAAAATCTCGCCAACGCCACGGCGAACGGTAAGGTCAATCTTATTGCCGGCGATATCCGCAACACGCGTCTCATGGCCGAATTGATCCGAGGGGTCGATACCGTGTTCCATCAAGCAGCGTTGCGCATCACACAGTGCGCGGCAGAACCGCGTGCCGCGCTCGACGTCATGATCAAGGCCACCTTCGATCTCGTCGAGCAGTGCCATGACTCAGGCGTGCGTAAGATCGTGATGGCCTCAACGGCATCTGTCTACGGGATGGCTGATGCGTTTCCTACGACGGAACAGCATCATCCCTACAACAATCGCACGTTCTATGGGGCCGCCAAGGTCTTTGGCGAGGGCTTGCTGCGCTCATTCAACGATATGTACGGCACCAACTATGTCTGTCTGCGTTACTTCAACGTGTACGGCCCGCGAATGGATATCCATGGCCGATATACCGAAGTCCTTGTGCGTTGGATGGAGCGGCTCGATGCAGGCGAGGCGCCTGCGATCTTCGGCGATGGCAAGCAGACGATGGATATGCTGCACGTCCGTGATGTGGCACGCGCCAACATATTGGCCGCGGTCTCGCCTGCTACCGACATCGCGCTTAATGTCGGCAGCGGGACGGAGACGTCTCTCCTCGCGCTTGCCCGTAATCTTGCGCGCGTCATGGGAAGGCCCGACATCGAGCCGGTCCACTGGGAAGAGCGTGCCATCAATCCCGTGCCAAAGCGCCGGGCCGATACCAATCTTGCCTGCCGCACCATTGGATTTGAGACGACGGTGCCGTTGGACGATGGGCTTGCCGAACTTGTCGATTGGTGGCGCACTGAGCGAAAATTAGCCCGCAATTCAATGGTGGCCTGACGTGATACCCATTGCCAAACCGTTGATCGGACGGGAGGAGGCTGACGCTGCCGCGGCGGTCGTCGTATCGGGTTGGCTGACGCAAGGGCCTAAGGTGGCTGCTTTTGAGGCGAGTTTTGCGGAACTCGCCGGCGCGCAGCACGCGTGCGCAGTTTCGAATTGTACAACAGCGCTTCATCTTGGGTTGCTTGTTGCAGGCGTTGGGCCGGGGTGCGAAGTCATTACCGCGAGCCACACTTTTATCGCGTGCGCCAATGCCATTGCCCAATGCGGCGCCAAGCCGGTGTTCGCCGATATCGATCCAGATACGTTCAACATGGATCCGGATGCGGTCGCTCGCGCGATTACGCCTCGCACGAAAGCAATCCTGGCTGTGCATCAGATGGGCATGCCTTGTGATCTTGCACGCCTTCTGCCGATTGCGCGGGCTCACAACATTCCGGTTGTCGAAGATGCAGCTTGCGCGCTCGGGTCGGAGATTGCTTGCGGCGATGTCTGGAAAAAAATTGGTGCGCCGCATGGGGACGTTGCGTGTTTCTCGCTGCATCCCCGAAAGGTGATCACGGTTGGTGACGGCGGCGTGTTGACGACCAACAATGCCGATTGGGATCATCGCTTCAGGTTATTACGGCAGCATGGGATGAGTGTGCCCGACACCGTCCGGCACAACAGCAATCAGGTTATTTTCGAGTCGTATCCCGTCGCCGGGTTCAACTATCGCCTGACGGACGTGCAGGCCGCCATCGGCATCGAGCAACTGAAGCGGCTGCCTCATATTGTTGCGCGACGCAGGGCTTTGGGCCGGCTTTACAGCCACGTCCTAGCGGCGGAAGCGCCTGCGGTCGTGCCGCCGTTTGAGCCGAGTTGGGCACGGACCAACTGGCAGAGTTACTGCGTGCGGCTGCCCCATCACGCCGACCAGCGCCGCGTCATGCAGCATATGCTTGATCGGGGCATTGCGACCCGGCGCGGAATTATGTGTATTCACCGGGAACCCGCGTATGCTGGAGCGGCTGCATCCGGCACGCTACGCAATTCGGAAGAAGCGCAGGACCGCTGTATCATGCTGCCGATGTTCCCGCAGATGACCGAAGATCAAGTGGCTGAGGTCGTTGCGGCATTGAAGGAAGCGCTCGCGCTGCAGACACAATGGGTAGCGACGGCGCTGGCATCTTGAGCGAGGCATGACCGGCGGCCATGGTGAAGCGGATCGTTATTCTGGGTGCAGGCGGCAACGCTGCGGACATCATCGATATCATTGATGCCATCAACTCGGTGCGACCGGTTTGGGACTTGGCCGGTATGCTCGATGATGCGGCCGCCGATCGCAGCATGGTCTATGGGCACCCAATTCTTGGAAAAATAAAGGAGACGGCGCATTTTGCCGCCGATACGTGGTTCATCAATGCCATCGGCAGCGAGGCGAGTTTTACCCGGCGCGAACAGATCATTACAGCGGCTGGACTATCCGCCAGCCGCTTTGCAACGCTCATCCATCCCGGTGCCGGGATCTCAAAGGGAGCCGTGATTGGTGCTGGATCGTATGCGTGCTTTGGCGTGTGCGTTGGGAATGGCGTGAGGGTTGGCCGTCACGTTCATTTGGGGTCCGGTTGCGTTCTTGGCCATGACGCGTCGGTCGACGATTTCTCTCTGATCGGCCCGCGCGCTGTTCTCAGCGGGTTTGTCCGGATTGGGCCTTCGGCCTATGTCGGTGCAGGCGCCAGTGTGAAGCAGAAAGTTGCGGTCGGAGCAGGCGCACTCGTGGGGATGGGGGCGGTCGTCGTGGGCGATGTGGCGTCTGGATCGGTCGTTGCCGGTAATCCAGCCCGGCCGCTTGCCGCCAGGTAGCGCCTCGGGGCAACGTTCAGCTGGTTGGGCATCCGCCAGAAGGCGGGGACTAGCCTCAAAGAGGTAGTTCGACTGACCCGTCTTAACGTTGCGCTTCGTTGAGCCCATTCATAAGCTTCCTCAGGTCGCGGCATTTTCCGGTAGCTGCTGAAGACCTTTAGGTGGATCGAATGCCAAGCATGCAGGTCCTGGCCGCGGGCCTTCGCCCACAGTTGGCAGATGGCCGAATGAAGCCACGCATTGCGACGGCTCGCATTGCGATGGCTAGGGTCTGCGATCAACGTCAGTCTGACGGCTTGACCACTGCCCGCCTCAGCGATGTGCCGCTTCCCGTCGCCGCGCTCCTGATCACTATGCTGGCGCCACGCGAGCTTGAGTTCAGTATCGGCATTGCCCTCTCGCCTCAGAGATTGGTGCTGTTGGCCATGATGCCGATTGCGTTTGCACGGCTTTTGACGTCCCGATCTGTGACGCTGCGCGCCTTTGATGTCTGTATCATCACGGCGTTTGCCTATTATTGGTTCTCGCTCTTCTTTAAGGATACGGCGGATAAGGCTTTTCAATCTGGAAGCTCGCAGTTCCTGGAAGCCGTCGGCGGATACGTGATCGCGCGTGTGTATATCCGCTCCAATGCCCAGTTTTTTGCGACAGTAAAGTTGTTGTGCGCTCTTGTCCTCATTGCGGGCTCGGCGGCAGCGATTGAGTCTATTTTTCATGTGCACTGGATTAAGAATATCGCCAGCGCCGTGACAGGCGCCATTCCGACACAGGTCACGGACTTGAGGCTCGGTTTGATGAGGGCCGCAGCGACCTTTGACCATCCGATCCACTACGGGACATTTTGCGCCAGCGTGTTTGCCCTCGCTTGGTTTCTCGAACCAAAGGTATCTGTGCGCCTGATGCGAGCGGCATTTTTGGGACTTGCGACCCTCTTCTCGCTGACGTCAGCTGCGCTCCTGGCCATTCTGCTTTTCTTTGCCGGTGCCGTTTGGGAGTGGACAACGCGCGGAGTGTTCAAGCGGGCCTGGATTACACTTGTGATCGGATCATTTCTCTATGTGTTGATCGATCTTGTTGCGA
>JANLYB010000222.1:0-31970 GCA_031365425.1 Hyphomicrobiaceae bacterium | reverse complement strand
GCCGACCGTATCGCCGTGATAGGCATGCTCCAGAGCAAGCACCCGCGTCCGCGCTTCGCCGATATTGCGCCAATAGCCCAGCGCCATTTTCAAACCGACCTCAACCGCCGTCGACCCGCTGTCCGAATAGAACACATGCGCCAACCCAGCCGGCGCAACCCCGATCAGCTCCCGCGCCAACCGCTCGGCCGGCTCATGCGTGAACCCTGCAAAAATCACCTGATCGAGCGCATCAGCCTGAGCCTTGATCGCATCCACAATCGCCCTATGCCGGTGCCCATGCGTCACCACCCACCACGACGAAATCGCATCCAGCAACCGCCCGCCACTCGCTGTCTCAAGCCAAGCCCCCTCCGCCCGCGCAATCGGCACAATCGGCTGGCCCAAGCCATGTTGCGTAAACGGATGCCAAACCGGTGAGGTCATGAGCGAAAATCCGCCACATCAAATCCCGCCGCAAACGCTTGCCTCAACGCCTCCCGGGAAACCGCCTCCAGATACGGCAACCGCCCCAACCGGCGCACCCCACCTCGCGCCACGATGATCTCCTCGGACGGCGCATTCTCCTCGCCCACGAACGCGACCCCATGAATCGGCACACCCCGCGCCCGCAACGCCTCGATCGACAGCAGCGTATGATTGATCGTCCCCAGCGCCGTACTCGCGACCAGGATCACCGGCACCTGCCAGCGCGCAAACACATCGATCATCATCACGTCGCGCGTCAGCGGCACCATCACCCCCCCCGCCCCCTCGATCACCAAAGGCCGCACAGACACAGGCGGCTCAAGCCCCTCAGCATCGATCTCAACGCCGTCTAACTCCGCCGCCAGATGCGGCGAAGCCGGCGTCGCGAGCCGGTAGCCTTCCGCATGAAACCGGTCAGCCGCCAACCCGCTCAACTGGCGCACAACCTGCGTATCTGTCTCCCCTTCAAGCCCCGCCTGCACCGGCTTCCAATAGTCGCCATCCAGCGCCGCCACCAACCCCGCCGCAAACACCGTCTTCCCAACCCCCGTCCCCGTCCCCGTCACCACAAAGACCGGTCGCACTTCTCTTCCATGCGCCGAATTCTGCCCCAAAGAATCGTCATCCCGGCGAAGGCCGGGACCCAAGCAACCATCTGTCGAGCAACCATCCGTCGAAACACCGTCCCGCCCCCTCTCCCCCTGGGGAGAGGGTTGGGGTGAGGGGTAAACTGCTCGGGGTTGCTCGAAGCCCAAGCAACCATCAGAAGAAGCGATGGTCTTCTTTCCACGCTCCGCCCCCAACTGCGCCGCCAGCGTCTCGAACATCCCCGTAATCGCCGCCTCGTCCGTGTTGAGCGTCACCACGATCCGCAGCCGCGACGTCCCCTCAGGCACCGTCGGCGGCCGGATCGCGCGCACGTCGTAGCCCGCTCGCCTCATCCCCTGCGCCAACGCCACTGCCCGCGCATCCGCACCCACGATCACCGGCATGATCTGCGACCCCGACCCGGACAGCCCGCAGGTCCGCATCAACTCCGCCCCAGCAAACGCCACCCGAGCGGCCAAACGCTCCCGCAGCAAAGGCTCGTCCCGCACAATCCCCAGCGCCCGCCGCACCACCGCTGCCATCACCGGCGACGGCGCGGTCGCGTAAATGAACGCCCGCGCCCGGTTGACCAGAAAATCCCGGATCGACGCGGACGACGTAATCAATGCCCCCGACGCCCCAAGCGCCTTCCCGCACGTATGGAGCGAAACCACGTTCTCGCGCCCCTCGAACGCCGCGCCCAACCCGCGCCCGCCCACGCCCAGCACACCCGTCGCGTGCGCCTCATCAATGAGCAGCATCCCATCATGACGGTCCGCCAGCGCCATCAACTCCGCAAGCGGCGCTTCATCCCCGTCCATCGAATAGAGCGACTCGACCGCAAGCCAGACCCGGCCCTTCCCGCCATCGGCCCGCCACTGCACAATCGCATCATCAAATGACTGCACATCGTTGTGCCGCGCGGCGACGCACGTCGCCTTCGTCTGGCCCATCCCGTCCCACGCGCTCGCATGAATCAGCGCGTCATGAACGATCAGATCCCCATGCCCCGGCAGCGTTGCAATCAACGCCGCATTGGCAGCAAACCCGCTGCCAAAATACAGCGCAGCCTCTACCCCAAAAAACGCCGCCGCCTCAGCTTCAAGAGCCTCATGCTCAAAATGATTGCCCCGCAGCAACCGCGACCCGCCAGCCCCTAAAGGCACGCCACGCGCCAGAGCTTCGCAAGCCGCCACACGCAGCCCCGCCGAATCCGCCAAGCCCAGATAATCGTTAGATGTGAAATCAATCCCAGCCGCAGGCGTAAGCGCCCGCAACCGTCCGCGCCGCGCCAGTGCCTCCAGCGCCCGCTCGTGCTGCCGTTTACCCTTCACTGCACTAGGCAGGCGAGCCATCGCCGCAAGCTTTCTGCCCCGTCTTCGCGCTGATGTGATCTTCCGCCCGCATGGCCGTCAACCCGAGCTTGGCAAACAGCGCCGCATCCGCATCCTCGCCGGGGTTATCCGTCGTCAGCAGCGTATCGCCCGCAAAAATCGAGTTCGCCCCCGCAAAGAAGCACAGCGCCTGCGTCTCGTCGCTCATCTCGGTCCGGCCCGCCGACAATCGCACGAACGACTTCGGCATCAAAATGCGCGCCGTCGCAATGGTCCGCACGAAATCGATCGGATCGACCTTCGCCACGTTCTGCAGCGGCGTTCCGGGAATGGCGATCAGCATATTGATCGGAACACTTTCGGGATGCTCCGGCAAATTCGCCAGCGTCACCAGCATATCGACCCGGTCGCCCGACGTCTCGCCCAAGCCGACAATCCCGCCCGAACACACATTGATCCCCGCCTCGCGCACCCGCGCCAGCGTATCCAGCCGTTCGGCAAACGACCGCGTCGTAATCACCTTGCCGTAGTGCGCTTCCGACGTATCGATGTTGTGATTGTAATAGTCGAGCCCAGCCGTCTTAAGCTGCGATACCTGCGCGTCGTCGAGCATCCCGAGCGTCATGCACGTTTCCATGCCAAGCGCCTTGACGCCTGCGACCATCGCCGTCACCGCCGCCATATCGCGCGGCTTGGGCGACCGCCACGCAGCCCCCATGCAATAGCGCGTCGACCCGGCTTCCTTCGCCTTCTTCGCTTCCGCAATCACCCGCTCGACTTCCATGAGCTTGGAGGCCGTCAAACCCGACTCGTGATGCGCCGACTGGCTGCAATACCCGCAATCCTCCGCACATCCGCCCGTCTTGATGCTCAATAACCGGCTCTTTTGAACCGCATTGGCTGGAAAGTTTGCCCGATGCACGCTGTGCGCCGCAAACAACAGATCGTTGAACGGCTGATCGTAGATTGCGCGTGCCTCAGCGCCGGTCCAATCGTGACGGATCGTTTGCAGACTTGGCCGCGCCGCAGCATTCGCAAAAGCACCCGTGTTCGTTGCGATAGTCAATCGATCTCTCCATACCGGTCATACCGCTCACGGGCAGTCGCCGGACCGGTATCGGCTGAGTGTTTGCATCGTTGAACTAAGATCGCAAGCCGGAAAAGAGCGGCGCAAACCCCTCATCCCGCGCTCGAACAGCCAAGTTGAATAAAACTTGATTGTTATTCGACACAAGGTTTTCAGCCAGAACCTATTGTTTGCTGGTCAAACATCGGCACAACAGCGAGTATTCGGTCGACACAATACCAACCCAGGATCGCAGACGGAAATGCCGAACCATTCCGAACAAGTCGCCTTGTTCAATCGTCTGAACGCCCTGATAAAATCGGCATCAAGCGGCTTCACGGTGGAGACCGGCGACTACGGCGAAGTTTTGCTCCAGCGGCGGGGCCACGTGCGCGGCTTCTGGCGCTGCCACGGCGGATATTTTGCCTGGACCCCCGCCGGCTACAACGAGCCCGCCTATAAAGCTGCCGGCATCGACGCCGCTGTGGCCTATACCCAGGCGTCCATTTTGCCGCGCTGACCTCTAATTGCTGTCATCCGCCGCAGGCGGCAGCGGCAGGATCGAAATCCCATCCTCCAGCAACTCGCGCGCCTCCTGCAGAGACGCCTCTCCGTAGATCCCCCGCGCAGGCGCCTCATCGTCATGAATGCGGCGCGCTTCTTCGGCAAAGCGCGGTCCGACGTAATCCGCGTTCCCGATCACGGTCTGCCGCAACGCCTTCATCGCGGCCCGCAACGCTTGGCCGCTCTGCGGATCGTCAGACTGGCCAGCCTCCGCCACCGGCGCAACGCTTGCCTGCTCCTTGTTTGACGGGACAACCCCCGGCTTCGCAATCCGCGGCGCCATAATGGCTTTCTCGACCTTGTCGGACCCGCACGTCGCACACGATAACTGCTTGCGCTTGGCCAGCTTGTCGAACGCCGCGCTGTTTTGAAACCACGTTTCAAACTCGTGCCCGCGCGCACATCTCAATCGGTACTTGATCATCAACAACCAGCTTCCGGCCGCCCATGCTGAAGCGTAAACGCGCGGCCATGATCCAGACATGGGATCCGCGCCCGCACAACTTCAAGCTCAGCGAGATCGATATCTGCGATCACAACTCCAGGATCGACCCCGCCCTCGGCCAAGATCGTTCCCCAAGGTGAAATGATGAGACTGTGCCCATAGGTTTCCCGGCCATGCTCATGGCGTCCGCCCTGCGCCGCCGCGAACACGAAACATTGAGTTTCGATCGCGCGTGCCCGCAACAGCGTATGCCAATGCGCCTCCCCTGTCGGCCGCGTGAATGCCGCCGGCACGCTGATAAACCGCGCGCCGCCCATGACCAGCGCCTGATGAAGCGCCGGAAAACGCAAATCGTAACAGATCGTCAACCCCAGCCGCCCCCACGGCAGATCAGCCAGCACGGCCTTATCTCCGGGCAGATAATTGGCGCTCTCTTTGTAGGCTTCACCGTTCGCGAGCTGAACGTCGAACATGTGAATCTTATCGTATCGCGCGGCGATGGACCCGTCCGGCCCAATCACATACGACCGGTTCGCAATTCTATCGCCAACCAGAACCCCCATTGAGCCAATATGCAGCCAGATCCCAAGCCGCTGCGCCAAGGCCACGAAATGCGCCAGTGCGGCGTTTCCCGCCTCAGGCTGCATCTGGCCGAACAGGCGCTCCCGGTCCAATTCCATCAGCGTCGTAACTTCAGGCGTCTGCACATACTGCGCGCCCGCGGCGGCCGCCTGCTCGATCAGCGCCGTCGCCGCCGCTAGGTTGGCCGTCACATCCCGGCCAGACCGCATCTGCACCAGGCCGGCACGGAATTTCAAATTGCAAGCTTGGGTCATCAGGGTCAATCTACTCGGTCAGATCCTACGCCGCCAGCAACGGATCGAGCTGCCCCGCCCTGTCGAGGGCATAAAGGTCGTCGCACCCGCCAACGTGCCGCTCACCGATCCAGATCTGCGGCACCGTATTGCGACCACCCGATTTCGCCCTCATTTCGGCCCTCAAATGCCCGGCCCCCGTGACATCCATTTCCTCATACACCACGCCTTTCGACCCCAGCAGTTCCTTGGCCATATGGCAGTAGGGGCACAAAGATGCGGTATAGATGAAAACCTTCGCCATTTCCCCGTGATCCCTTTGTCCTGTTCCCCTCAATCCGTCGAATGAATGTAATGAAACTGTCACGCCAGCGCCATACGCAGCCATGTTACATTCACTAAAAACATCAACGTCATGAACCGCCATGCGCAACGAGGCCCAGCGCCAGCACATCAACACGCGCCGCGCCCGCCGCCTTCAACGCCCGCGCCGCGGCATTCACCGTAGCGCCGGTCGTAATAACGTCGTCGATCAGCAAAACCCGCCGCCCGGCGATCTCCGTCAACCGCGCCTCCGGCACCGCAAACGCCCCAGCCATATTTAGCCGCCGCTCCGCCATCGTCAGCCCGACTTGGCTCGGGGTCTTCTTGGTCCGCACCAAAGCGAGCGGCGCCACCGCCATGCCGGTCCGCCGCGACACCTCCATCGCCAAAATGGCCGCCTGATTGAACCGGCGGTGCAACAACCGCCAGCGATTGAGCGGCACAGGAATCGCCACATCACATTCAGCAATCAGCGTCTCGCCAGCCGCCACAAGCCAGCGCCCGAACAAGCGCCGAGCGTCGTGCCTGTCGGAATACTTGAAACCATGAATAAGTTTCTGCATCGTGCCATGGAACGCGGCCACCCCGCGCGCCCGGTCGTAGTCTGGCGGATCCGCCGATGCCCCAGCGCTCACCATCACCCCTCCCGTGTCGTAGGCGAGCGGTATCCCGAGCCGGTCGCACAACGGAGCATGGATAAAATCGATTTGCCCCCAGCACGTCGCACATAACGCGTGATGCTCACAAAGCGGCTCATGACACGATAAACACACCGGCGGAACGACAGCATCGGCAACCGCCATTGCCCCAGCGCGCAAAAGCAACCCGGCACGCTGGCTGAGGCCAACCCGCACGACGTCGGCAACTCCGCCCGTGCCGTCCTCGACGTGCTCAGCCCCAACCTGATTGACCATTGGCTCCCCCGAACCGACCTTAGAGCCTGGTCGTTTGAGATGGAAGCACTTCGCGCCATCGAAACCGTGAATCAGTCTCTAAAAGCAAAGCCCTAGAGCACGTTCGCACAATACGCTTCGATTAAATCCAAGAGCGAACGTGCTCTAGCGAAAACCATCCCCGCATGCGAGAGACGTAGTGCATGAACGAAGCACCCCACATCTTCGACCGCCCCCTCCTGACCGGGCACCGGAACCGCGCCGCCGTCAATGCGGCAGCTCACGACTTCCTGCTGGCCCGGGTCGCGGAAGATTTCGCCGAGCGCATCGCCATTGTAAACCGCACCTTCGCGTCAGGCATGAACCTCGACGCCCACCACGGCCTCCTGAGCCGCAGCCTTCGCAAGCTACCCAACGTTGGCGCGATCATCGACGCCGATCTGTCAACTGGCATGCTCGCCCAGTGCGACGGCCCAACCCTGATTGCCGACGCCGAAGCCCTCGACTTACCCGCTGGCTCCATCGACCTTCTCGTTTCCGGCCTGAGCCTCCACCTCGTCAACGATCTGCCCGGCGCGCTCATTCAAATCCGCCGCGCCTTGAAGCCCGACGGTTTGTTTCTCGCAGCTCTTCTCGGCGGAGACACCTTGCGCGAATTGCGTGAAGCTTGGTTCCTGGCCGAAGAGGAATTGTCCGGCGGCGTGTCGCCCCGCATCGCCCCTTTCGCCGACGTCCGCGCGATGGGCGGCCTTCTGCAGCGCGCGGGCTTCGCCCTCCCCGTCGCCGACACCGATACAGTCACCGTCACCTACCAAACGCCCTACCACCTCATGCGCGAACTCAAAGGCATGGGCGCAAGCAACATGCTGACGCAACGCCGCCGTATCCCCGTCACCCGCAAACTGCTCATGCGCGCCGCTGAAATCTACACGGAACGCTCAGGGCTTCCCGACGGCCGGGTGAGAGCGACGTTCGAGATCATCACCCTGACCGCATGGGTGCCCCACGATAGCCAGCCAAAGCCACTGAAACCCGGTTCCGCAACCACCCGCCTCGCCGATGCCCTCAAAGCCAGGCCCACCGGACCCTGACCTCTGAACTTCACTTAAGGCCCAACACACGCATTCTCCGCTTCTGTCGCCTGCGTGGGCTTGTCCGCATGATTGGCTGGCCGCCCGCGCCCCACCACGCCATCCGCGCGTGCTTTCAAATAAACATCCGCACCATCCGCCAACACCCATTTTCCGTCTTTGACCGCCTTCCCGCCTGCGGCCGACGTATCCTGCGCTGCATGGACATCCGCTTGGCCCGCACTAAGTGCAAGGCCGAACAACCCGGCAACGAGAGCATAGCGAATACGCACTACAGCAACGCGCGACAATGGCTTCGACATAGCTAGATCCTCACTCGCCCTACGCACCGTCAAGAAAGTGGCGGCAATGAAAAAACGTACCGCAACTGCCTGGTTGTTTATCGCATCAGGTCTGCTTGGGTTTCCTGCCAGCGACGCGGGGCTGATCTGCAATCCGAAGCCATCCGCCTGCGCATCCTCGCCGCAGGCACGCGGTGCCCCCTTGACCATAGACAAAAGTTGAAGCTCTGTATGAAATATACCAATCAAGAAAACTTCCGGGGAGCAGGGTCATGAAAGTTTGCATCTACGGTGCGGGCGCAATCGGCGCACATATCGGCGTACTGTTGAAGCTCGCCGGCGTCGACGTTTCGCTAGTTTCTCGAGGCGCCAACCTGGAGGCGATTAACGCCAACGGGCTAAAGCTCCTCACCAAAGTTGATGGAGTCGAAGTTGAAAAAATCGCTCGCATGAAAGCGAGCCAAAACCCTTCCGACCTTGGCCACCAGGACTACGTGATCATTGCCCTGAAGTCTCACCAGGCTTGGGAAGTCGCCGAACAGATGCGCCCTTTGCTCGGACCCAACACTGCCGTCGTCACCGCCCAGAACGGCGTACCGTGGTGGTACTTCCATGGCCTCGACGGTAAGTACGCCGACATGCAGATGGAAAGCGTAGACCCGCAAGGTCGCCAGTGGTCCGCCATCGGCCCTCAACGCGTCATCGGCTGCACCGTCTATCCTGCCGCCGAAATCATAGCGCCGGGCGTCATCAAGCACACTTATGGCGACCGCTATAACCTTGGCGAACCCAACCGCCAGCTCACGCCGCGCGTCACCGCACTGGCCCAAGCCTTCGAAGCCGCCGGCCTGAAATGCAAAGTATACGATGACATCCGCGACGACATCTGGCTGAAACTATGGGGCAACCTCTGCTTCAACCCCATCTCAGCTCTGACCCACGCCACCCTCGACGTCGTCGCCACCGACCCCGGCACCCGCGGAGTGGCGCGCGCCATGATGGCCGAAGCCGAGACGCTCGCTCGCAAACTGGGCGTCCACTTCCGCGTCGACATCGAGCGCCGCATCAACGGCGCAGCTTCCGTCGGCGCTCACCGCACCTCGATGCTCCAGGATCTCGATAAGAAGCGCCCGCTCGAACTCGATGCCCTGCTAACGTCCGTCCAGGAAATGGGCCGCCTCGTCGAAGTTCCCACGCCCACCATCGACACTGTCCTGGCGCTCACCCAGCAAATGGGCCGCGTCGCTGGCGTCTATCCCGTCTACCCGCAGGAAATTATTTCGGCGTCCTCGATCGACGCCTCGCTGTAAACTGCCTCCTTGAAAGAGGACGCGATCCTAAACAAAAGCGCGCCCGCATTCGACATGCGGGCGCGCTTTAATTCGTAAGTGCTAGGGCGGGTCGATCGAGCCTCGCGCCGATGCGATCAATTCAACTGCGATACAGCAGGGCGGCGGACCGAATAAACAGGCCGCACGACGCGGCGCTGTTCGGCACGCGGCGCAGGCGCTGCGTCATACGAGGCCACCGCATTGGTGTTGAACTTCTGCCACGTCACCGTGACATGGGTTCCAACCGGCACGCGCGGGTACAGATCCAGCACGTCTTCGTTGAGCATGCGCACGCACCCCTTCGAGACAGCCTGCCCGATTGTCCACGGTGCATCGGTGCCATGAATGCGATAAGCGCTCGATCCAAGATACATGGCGCGTACGCCCAGCGGGTTCAACGGATGACCGCCGGGAACGAAATTCGGCAGCTTGGGATTTTCAGCGCGCATCGTCGGTGTCGGCGTCCACGACGGATTGATCCGCTTCTCGCTGACGATCGTTGCACCCTGCCAACGGCTTTTTTCACGCGGAATCGCAATCGGATAGCTCAGCGCTTTGCCCTGAGCCGTTACCAGATAAAGACGGCGGTCGCCGAAGCTAACGATAACCTGCCCCGGTTTATACTGCGGGCTAAAGCTGACGGATTGACGTCCACCGCCCCAATCGCTGCCGCCGCCCCACAGGAACGAGATCAAATCGTCGGCGGCGCTGGCGGTTTTGGCCAACGGAACGGACAGCGCTGCAGCCATGAGCCCAGCGGTCAGGCCACGCACGAAGGTAGCACGAAACGTCATTAGACAACTCCGATTTGGCCGGTTAACCGGCAGTAAGGAGACAAGGGAGCCCCCAGCGCGCCCGATCGTGATCAACAATGGTAAAGATTACCTCTACCTCAGTCTCAATATTTCCGTGAGAACTTACAAGTCACACACGACAATTCTTTAACAAGCTGTGGAATGAATTGAGCACAACCAACACGCGCAAGAATGCACACGCATCCCAATCAAAGGTTCGGTTAGTCGGCAAAATCAGATCAGGCCGCCAGCGCCGCCCGCACCGATGCCCGCACCTGATCGAGTGTAAACGGCTTTGAAAGCGTAAAATAACGCTGACCGGACAACGACTTGGCTCGTTCCAGCTGTTCGATCAAGCCCGACATCAACACCACCGCCAGTCTTGGATTGAGGGCGCGCGCCTTCGCGGCAAGCTCGAACCCGTCCATTCCCGGCATGTTCACATCAGTCACCAGAAGCTGAAACTGCAACGGCCCGCGCCCCATGAACTCCAGCGCATCCCCGCCGCTCTCCATCACGTCGACGCTGTGCCCCTCGGCCTCCAGAGCCCGCCGCACGAGATCACGCGTCGCCGCTTCATCCTCGGCCAACAAGATGCGCACCATCCTCGCCCCCCTGCATGTTCGAGCCGGTCAAGGCCCCAAATGGCCAACCCTGAATTCAAGTCGCGCTTTGCGGCACATGCCCCACGAACGGAAGTTCGCGATACCGGTGAGCTACGTCCATACCATAACCGACGACGAAGACTTCCGGACACGAAAAAGCGCGAAAATCAGCTTCGATTTCAACCGCGCGCGGGACGCTCTTTTCCAGCAGCACGCACGAATAGATATGCGCCGCCCCGCGGGCCGAAAGCAGATCCTTGGCAAACGCGAGCGTGCGTCCCGACTCCAAAATATCGTCGATTAGCAGAACATTACGGTTCGCGACATCGAGATCTAGATCGCGCAGAATCGACACCTGCCCTGATGAAACCTTGCTCTTGCGATAGCTCGATAGCGTCAAAAAATCGATCTCAGGCGCAATGCCCTTGGCATGCATCGCCCGGATGAGATCGGCGGCAAAAACAAAGCTGCCCTTGAGCACGGCGATCACCAGCAACTTATCGATATGGCGGGCAGCAATCTCATCGGCCAGCTCGTTCAATCGAACCGCGATCTGCGAGGCCGAATAGATGACCTGGACCTGTTTTTCTGCAGCAGAGTGTGATGGCATGTCTTTGCGTTCCGGCTGACCGGCATGATTCGCCCGCCCAAACCCTGTATCCGCCGATTGAGCCAGCCACGCAATGGGATCGTTGCACTCTCTCCCAGCCCCATAGACAGCGCCCCTAGCGGTCAGCCGTTGCTGGCCGGAGCGGCGAACAGCCGCCGGCGCGAGCGCCGTACTCAAAACTTGTGGCCTCCTTCAGGTCGAATCGAATTCCTCCTAGCGGCCATCCTTATGGCCGAAGCGGCGAAGAGCCGCCGGCGCGAGCGCCGGACACAAAACGTGCGGCCTTCTTAGGCCGCACGTTTTGAACCAAGAAAGCATGAACAAGCCACAATCCTCAACGATCAGTGGCGTTCAAAAACCTGGAGGATTGATCCGGCAGCTGCCTTCACGCATAACCACAGCGGTCGATGGGGCCCTTGATTGATTCGGCCACGCCGCGCCAATTTAGCTTCGAGCAAACCTGAGAAGTGACACTGTGATCCGCTTGAGCAACGTGGCCCTGAAGTACGACACCGGTCCCGACACATTGCGCGATGTCAATTTTCATCTGCGACCCGGCTCATTCCACTTCCTGACCGGTCCGTCGGGTGCGGGAAAGTCGTCGCTGCTGCGTCTCCTGTTCATGTCGCTCCACCCCACGCGGGGCCAGATTCACATGTTCAACCAGGACGTCAGCCAGATCACGACCGCCAAGCGCGCGCAGTTGCGCCGCCGCATCGGCATCGTGTTTCAAGACTTCCGCCTCCTCGACCACCTGACCACCTGGGAAAACGTCGCCCTGCCCCTCCGCGTGGTCGGCAAGCAGGTCGCCGATTACCGCGAAGACGTCACGGACCTCCTGCAGTGGGTCGGGCTTGGTGATCGCATGCACGCCTATCCGTCGGTCCTCTCGGGCGGAGAAAAACAGCGCGCCGCGATCGCCCGCGCTGTCATTGGCAAACCCGAGTTGCTGCTCGCCGACGAACCGACCGGAAACGTCGACCCCCAGATGGCCCGCCGTCTGCTAAGACTATTTATCGAATTGAACCGGCTCGGCACATCCGTCCTGATCGCGACCCACGATCATCAATTGATGCGCCAATACAAAGCCCCCCGCCTGGAGTTGCATGACGGCCATGTCCGGATCGTTTGATAGACCAGACAGACCTCCGATGCGGCGCAATCAACAAGCGCCCGCGGCCCATGATCCCTATGAGGAGGCGCTGGAACCGGCGGCTCACCACACCGGCCATTACCATCCCGGCCGCGAAACACCCGCCACTCAGCAACAAAACTGGGAACCCGAACCCGCCCTGCAGCGCGACCCCGAGTCGCGCGATGAACATCTTTACGCCGAAGCCCGCACCAGTGGCGCTGAACAAAAACACAAACATGCCGGCATAGTCCCTGCCGGCTCCATTACCGGGCGCTCGCTCACCCTCGTGATCTCGATCATGTGCTTCCTCGCCTGCCTGACGGCGGGCGCTGTTTTCATGATCAACAAATCCGCCGACGGCTGGCTGAAAGACATGGCCAGCGAAGTCACCGTCCAGGTCGAACCCCGCGGCGGCACCGACTCGGAAAAAGTCGTCAAGGACACCGTCGCATTCCTTACCAAGGAGCCCGGCGTCACCAACGTCAAAGCATTGACGCTCGATGAATCCGCAGCCCTCCTAGAACCCTGGCTCGGCCAAGCCGATGTCTTGAAATCGTTGCCCGTTCCCCGCCTCATCGCGCTCGAAATCGATCGCGGCTCCCCGCCCGATCTCGAAGTCCTCCGCCAGCGCCTGACCTCTCAGTTCACCGGCGTAACCCTCGACGACCACCGCCACTGGCAACAGCAGATCCGCACCGTCACCCGCTCGTTCGCACTCGGCGGCTCCCTTATCCTGCTGCTTGTCGCCGCCGCAACCATCGCCATCATCGAATCCGCGACCCGCAGTTCCATGGCCTCCCATCGCGACATCGTCGAAGTTCTCCACTTCGTCGGCGCCACCGACCGCTTCATCGCCCGCGAATTCGAAAGCCACTTTCTCAAGCTCGGCATCAAGGCAGGCCTCGTTGGAGCACTCGCCGCCTGCACCGTTTTCCTCGCCGCACCCTTCCTCGTCGAACTGATCGGCGGCCAAACCGTCACGGCCGTCGAACTGCGCCAACTCGTCGGTTCGGGAACCCTCGAACTCTTGGGCTACGCCATCATGGGCCTTGTCGTTGTAACCATCGCAGCCCTCTGCATGATCACATCCCGCCTTGGCGTCTACCGCATCCTCAACAGCCACATCTGATAACCCGCCAGAACTCCACGCACCATCGCCCCTATCCCGCCAAACAGCGGGATCAGGCACCTCGTCAGCCATCAAACCCGATCGGTATCCGCTATCCGGGTTACCTTGCCGCAGGCGATCTTGAAGACCAAAACGGCGTCAAGCTTTACGGATCAAACGCATCACGCGAAAATACAGGTCCCGCGACCACTAAAATACGAGTCCTGATTTGCCCCGGACAATCTGACGTAACGGGTTGGTTATCCCCAGTCCCGGTCGCATGAAGCTCGACAAAACGGCGCGGCACACGCTTTGCCAAACCGCACGAGTCGCATCCACCATTCCAAGGTGCCCCCTATTCGGAACGCCAAGTTAGCTTTCGTTGACAACCTTGCTACAATGAACTGTCAAATTTGATGAGAATTTGGCTAGTGTTAGACCGACATGACCACCTCCACGCGCATTCATACAGCCGATCCAACCGGCAACGGACCTGAACCACGGGGCTCGAAATCAAACCGGGCCGTGCGCGTCGCCATAACCGCAATCGGCATCGGCCTGGCCCTCCTCGTCTTCGGCTTCGCGCTGTTTGCAACCAGCGTGATGCGTGATCAGCCCTTGGCCGAAGGCAACGCCGACGGCATTATCGTCCTCACCGGCGGTGACTTCCGCATCCTCGAAGGCGGACGCCTCCTCCAGCAAGGCCGCGCAAATCGCATGCTGATCTCCGGCGTCAACGCCAAGACCAGCCGTGACGACCTCATGAAACTGTCAGGCCTCGAAGCCGCAACATTCGACTGCTGCGTCGACGTTGGCTACGCCGCCCAAGACACAGTTGGCAACGCCGAGGAAGCCCGCACCTGGGCCAATGGCCGCAAACTTTCACGTCTCTTCGTCGTCACATCGATCTACCACATGCCTCGAAGCCTGGCCGAACTTGCCCTCGCGCTGCCCGAAGCCGAATTCATCCCCGACCCCGTTGTTCCGCGCAAATTCCGCAATCGCGCTTGGTGGCTTCACCCAGGTGCCACTCGAATCCTGCTTTCGGAGTACGTAAAGTTCTTGCCCGTTGCAGCCCGATTAGGGACCATGCGATACGTGAAACCCTGGGTAACCCCCACCACCGCGGCCAGCCAACCGGCTGCCTCACAAAGTTGACGGCCAATGCTCGTCCTGCGCTCTCTCCTTTTCTCCCTCGCGTTCTATTTGACGACGGCAGCCTTCACGATCCTCGGCTGTCCTTTGCTGTTCGGTCCCCGCCGCTACGCCATGATGGGCCTCAAAGTCCATGCCAAATGCTGCCTCTGGCTCTTACGCACCATCGTCGGCACGACCCTTGAAGTGCGTGGCCACGAATTCATTCCTGCCGCAGCCGCCATCGTCGCCTCCAAACACCAATCGACCTGGGAAACCTTCGCGTTAATCCCCCTCCTGCCCGACCCGGCCATGGTCATGAAAGCCGAACTCGGCTGGATTCCGTTTTACGGCTGGTTTGCCCACAAGTTCGACCACATCTTTGTTGCCCGCAAACGCGGCCCGGCAGCGCTCCGTCACATGATCGCCGACGCAAAACAGCGCGCAGGCGCCAACCGCCAGATCGTCATTTTCCCCGAAGGTACCCGCCAAGCAGCAGGCGCCCCGCCAAACTACAAATCCGGCATCGTGGCCCTTTACGAAGGCCTAAACCTGCCCTGCGTTCCCGTCGCCCTTAACTCGGGGGCGCTTTGGCCACGCCGCAGCGTGATACGGTATCCGGGCACGATCGTCGTCGAATTCCTCGAGCCCTTGCCAGCCGGCATGGACCGCACAACATTCCGTCAAACTCTCGAAGCCCGCATTGAAGCCGCATCCGCCCGCCTCCTCGCTGAAACCTATGCATCCTCGACATTCAATATGCATAGAGAAACATTAGAAGAACGTCAAGCGAACAAATAATTGACGGTAATTTTTTATTCTGCTATTTTCCAATGGAGATGACGACGTTGCCATTGTCGCCAACAGCGAAAGTACAAAATGTAGGTCGAGCTGGTCGCTTCGAATTCAGTTTGCCTTCCCCGAATGGTCCCGGGTTAAGTTTCGAGAGTGTTAAAATCGATGGATAAGGATTTCTTGGCTCCCATAGCCCACGACATCTGGGAGCAAAAATATCGATTGAGGCGCGGTGGTCGAGCTATCGATCAATCGCTGGACGATACATTTTGGCGTGTCGCAAGAACGGCTGCCAAAGCCGAACGAGGTGATCCCGCCGCGCAAGAAAGATGGGCGGCGACGTTTCACGATTGCCTGTCAGGTTTAGCCTTCCTTCCAGCAGGGCGCGTTTTGGCGGGCGCGGGGACGGACCGCAATGTCACTCTGTTTAATTGCTTCGTGATGGGCAAGATCGACGATGACCTTGGGGCGATCTTCGAAAACACGAAGCAGGCTGCTTTGACCATGCAGGCCGGTGGCGGCATTGGCCACGATTTCTCGACCTTGAGACCGCGTGGCGCACCTGTGCACGGCGTCGAGGCATCAGCCTCCGGGCCGGTCAGCTTCATGGACGTCTGGGATGCCATGTGCCGCACGCTCATGTCGGCTGGCCAGCGTCGCGGCGCAATGATGGCAACTCTGCGCTGCGACCATCCCGATATTGAGGAATTCATCGCTGCCAAATCCGACCCGGCGCGCTTGCGCAACTTCAATCTGTCGGTTCTCGTCACAGACGCCTTCATCGAGGCTGTCAAGACCAACGCGCCCTGGAACCTTGTCTTCGACGGCCACGTCTACAAAACCGTTTCGGCTCGCGACCTTTGGCGCACAATAGCGCGCTCCAATTATGACTATGCCGAACCGGGCGTCGTCTTTATCGACCGCATCAACGCCACCAACAATCTTTCCTATTGCGAAGCAATCTATGCAACCAACCCCTGCGGCGAACAACCTTTGCCGCCCTATGGCGCATGCCTCTTGGGCTCCATCAACTTAGCGCAACTCATCGATCAGCCGTTCACAACGAACGCCAGACTCAACATCGATCGCCTTGAGAATACCGTCGCCGTTGCCATTCGCCTCCTCGACAATATCATTGATGTATCCCGCTATCCGCTGCCCGAACAACAACAAGAAGCAGGAGCCAAACGCCGCATCGGTCTTGGCGTCACCGGCCTCGCCGACGCGCTGATATTCGTAGACGCAGCCTATAATTCCGCCGCCGCCCGCACGCTGGCCGAAGGCTGGATGAAGGCAATCCAAAACGCCGCCTACCGCACGAGCGCCCAACTCGCCGCCGAAAAAGGCGCTTTCCCGCTTTACGACGCCGCGAAATTCCTCGACCGGCCGAATGTCCGCTTACTCAGCGGTGAAACCCGTGCGCTTATCGCAAAACACGGCGTCCGCAACGGTTGCCTGACCTCGATCGCACCAACCGGCACCATCTCGCTCCTGGCAGGAAACGTATCAAGCGGTATCGAACCGGTCTTCGACTTCCAGTACCGCAGGCGCATCCGAACCCAAGCCGGCGGCACGCGCGAAGAAACCGTCGAGGACTTTGCCCACGCCCGCTACCGCCAGCGTAATGGTGATACCACCCCGTCGGGTCCCGCCTGGGTCACGGTCAACGATCTGACTCCGCACGACCATCTTGCCATGCAGGCAGCCCTTCAGCCCCACGTCGACAGCGCCATTTCAAAAACCATCAATTGTCCGGCCGGCATCGATCCGGCAGCCTTCGAGCATCTTTATATGGAAGCCTATGACCTGGGCCTGAAGGGTTGCACCCTCTTCCGGCCGAACGCGGTCACCGGCGCTGTGCTGTCGCAACTTCCGTCCGCCCCCGCACCAATGCCAAAACCCGCAGAAATCGATCCACCCCCCCAAAAAACCTCCAACAGCCCGCACGGCGTCGTCTATATGACCGAACCGCTCGCGCGCGATCATGTCCTTCCCGGCAAAACCTACAAACTGAAATGGCCGAGTTCCGATCACGCCTACTACATCACCATCAACGACCTCATCCGCGACGGCCGCCGTCGTCCCTTCGAAATCTTCATCAACACCAAGGATTTGAACCACTACGCTTGGACGGTTGCCCTGACCCGGATGATCAGCGCTGTTTTCCGGCGCGGAGGCGATGTGTCGTTCGTGGCTGAGGAACTAAAAGCCATTTTTGACCCCCAGGGCGGTCAATGGATTGCGGGCCAATACGTGCCAAGCCTTCTGGCCGCAATCGGCGGCATCATCGACACCCATCTGGCAACCATCGAAACGGCCGACGGCGCACGCCAGCCCGTAACAATGAGCGCCGCCCAGCCTCAGTCATCATCCGCATCCATCAACGCCACCCAAGGCGCCGTCCATCGTTTAGCACAACCAGCGCCCAAACTCTGCCCGCGTTGCTCCCAACCTGGCTATCGTATGGAGGGATCATGCCGCGTCTGTCTCAATTGCGGGCATTCGAGTTGCGGCTAACACAGCTCCATCTTCCACCGTCTGAAGCTGAGGCAGTGCTAAACATGAGATTAACCCTGCCGTGTAAGCGCGCCAATTAGGTCATATTTTAGCTTTCTCAATCCGGAATTGTTTAGAGGAGAAGTTTAGACCAATTGACATCGCAAGCTTCGCGATGTGGCCGAGCTAAGGTGTGAGTACCATGTGTGCAGAAATTGTGGATTTGGCTCTGTTTCGCGCCAAGCGCGCAGTGAAGATTGTCACAGGTGCGAGATCTGCCAACGGCAATCACGCCCAGTCGAGCTCGGCCCATGCGGAAATCGCCCCGGCTGACAAAACCCCATTTCTTTTCTGGACCGGCGCTTCGGGCACCCGCTACGTCCATTCGGTCTATAACCTGTTTGATTGCCCCCCCGTGGAAGGTGCCAACTACATCCTCGTAAAGCGTCATAGCGACGGCCACCGCACCGTCGTCTCCATCGGCCGCGCCACCAGCGCAACCGGCACCCTCAATCTTGCCGAGATCCGCCTGCGCAGCGCCCAACTCGGCGCTAACGAAGTCCACGTCCACCTGCTCGCCGATAGCTCCGCCCAAAGCCAGCAAATCGAAACCGACCTACGCCGCTCGCTGGCGATGGCCTAATCGGCGACAGCCACTGAGACCCGCACCTCTACCCTTCCTTCACAAGCTGGCGGTGCATGAAGCGTTTGCGTGCGCCTCGTGACATGCGAGGCGCCGCAACTGGCTCATGTCGCAGCGTCTGAACCAGCGCCGCTGACCGCGCCCGCCGCTGGTCCTCGCCAGCGCCACGCCCGAACATCGGCCCTGCGGCCACCAAAACCCGCTCAAGCTCCCGCTCACGGATTCCGAGCACCGCCAAATGAGCGATGGTATTGTTCAGATAGTCGAGATTGGTCCCCGACAGCCCCCGCGCCGCCCGGATCAGTGCCGCCTGCTTCGTAATCGGCAAACACCCCGCATAGCTCGGATGCGCACGCTCGGCCAGATACGCCAAGCCCTCGACCTGCTCGCCGCCGTCAAGCATGAGCGGCACCGCTGCCTCCCGGTATACCCCGTTCACCTGCTCGCGAGCCCGCAGATACGCCACCGTGTCCGCCGTCCGCTCGGTCGCGATCCGGAACGCCATCCCATGACACACACCCCCGCGATCAAGCCCCAGCACCAATCCTGGCCGCTCGGCGCTTCCGCGATGATGCACCGAATAAATACAAAAGCAGCGCCGGTAACCCGTCAGCGCCGCTGGCCGCACATCTTCATAGGCAAAGCCCGGTCGCCACATCAACGACCCATAGCCAAACACCCATAGATCGGCCATCTCGCTCAACCACGCCGCTTGCCGGATTTCACCGGCGCTTTCAATTCCGCGCTCTCGGTCACCATCGCCTTCGGCTCCTGTGTCCGCCCGAAATTCGGCGCAGCCGTATCCTGACCCGCCTGAATGACCTCGCGCCGGATTGCCCGCGCCTCCGCAAACGTCTTATGCAGCGCCTCGCCATCGCCAAATCGGATCGCCCGCTGCAGAACGATCAGATCTTCCTGAAACCGCCCCAGCATTTCAAGCACCGCGTCCTTGTTGTTCAAAAACACGTCGCGCCACATCGTCGGATCGGACGCGGCGATCCGCGTAAAATCGCGAAACCCGCCTGCGGAAAACTTGATCACTTCGCTGTCCGTCACCCGCCCCAGGTGCGCCGCCGTATTCACGATATTGAACGCAATCAGGTGCGGCACATGGCTAGTGATCGCAAGTACCAGATCGTGATGCTCCGCGCTCATAATCTCAACGTCCGACCCCAGCGCCTCCCAGAACGCCCGCAGTTTGGCAACCGCACCAGCGTCCGTTGCCGCATCCGGCGTCAGAATGCACCAGCGCCGGTCAAACAGCTCCGCAAACCCAGACTCTGGCCCGGACTGTTCCGTCCCAGCAATCGGATGCCCCGGCACGAAGTGCACCCCCGCCGGAATGAATGGCGCCATATCGCTTACGATCGCAGCTTTCACCGATCCGACATCCGTGACAATCGCCCCCGCCTTCAAATGCGGCCCGATCTCCTCGGCAATCTTCCCGCACGCCCCAACTGGCGCGCACACGATCACCAGATCGGCCCCGGCCACGGCCTCGGCAGCGCTGGTAAAGCCCTGATCGATGATCCCAAGCCGCAGTGCCGTATCGACCGTCTCTTTCGTCCGAGCGCTACCGACGATAGATGCAGCCAGATCGCCCCGCCGGCACGCATGGCTGATCGACGACCCGATAAGCCCGATACCGATCAGCGCAACCCGTTGAAACATCGGCCGAGAGATCGGCCGGGAGTGTACCTTCGTCATGCCCCGCGCTGCCCCATGAACTCATCGAGCGCATCTACGACAGCCCGGTTATCCGCCTCCGTCCCGACCGTCAGCCGCAGCGCATCCGGCAACCCATACCCTACGACCCGGCGCAAGATGATCCCGCGCTCCTTGAGGAATGCATCCGCATTCGCCGCCGTCCAAGGTCCCTTGGGCTCGAAATGGATCAGTAGGAAATTCGCAACACTCGGCGTGACACTAAGGCCAAGCGCCTCGATCTCTGTCGTCAACCAAGCCAGCCACGTGTCATTGTGCGCAACTGCGGCCTCGATGTGCGCCGTATCCTCCATCGCCGCGATTCCCGCAGCAATGCCTGGCTGCGAAATGTTGAACGGCCCGCGCAACCGGTTCAAAACGTCGACGACGCCGGCAGGCCCATACGCCCACCCGAGCCGCAACGCCGCCAATCCGTAAATCTTCGAAAACGTCCGCGTCATCACCGTATTGCTGGTCGTCGCCACCAGCTCGATCCCGGCCTCGAAATCGTTAGTCCGCACATATTCAGCATACGCACCGTCAAGCACCAGCAGCACATGCGCAGGCAGCCCCGCCCTCAGCCGGCGCACCTCGTCGATGCCGATATAAGTCCCGGTTGGATTGTTCGGATTGGCCAGAAAAACCATTTTGGTCCGCTCGGTCACCCGCGCCAAGATTGCATCCACATCCGTCTTGAGACCAGCCTCTGGGGCCACCACCGGCCTCGCCCCGTTTGCCCGGATCGCGATCGGATACACAAGGAACCCATGCTCGGTGTAAATCGCCTCATCGCCCGGCCCGAGGTAAGCGTGTGCCAGCATTGACAACAGCTCGTCCGACCCCGCCCCGCACACGATCCGGTTAGGATCGAGCCCGAACCGCTTGCCAATCGCCGCCCGCAAAGCACCAGCTCCGCCATCCGGATACCGCTCCAGCGCACCCGAAGCATCCCGGTAAGCCGCCATCGCCTTCGGACTGGCCCCGAGCGGAGATTCGTTCGACGAAAGCTTGATGGGCTTGATCCCGCCGGGCAGGGTGCTTTCACCTGGCACATAAAGCTCGATATCCAGGATGCCCGGCTTGGGGACGGGCGCAACGGTCGCCATATTGCTCTCATGATCTGGTTGATACCGCTCAGCGCAAAGAACAAGGCTAGCGGCTGTAAAAAACAAGCCCCTGTGATAGGACTGACGCCGGGTGAAATCAAAGAAAAGATTGACATTCGAGGTCCAAGGCCTAGCTAACGGCCATCGAGCGAAGTGAGGGTATTTTTCGCGTGTCGGCACCAACAAGCAAGCTTGCCGCCCGGACGACCGAGGCCCGGACCAACGAAAGCAAGACAGGCAGCGACCGCGGCCCCCTGGCCGAGGTTGAAACGCCCACGAGCGAGCTTGTCCGCTTTTCCGCCGGCGCGCCGTTGAAACTTGACTGCCAGCGCCTGCTCGCCCCCTTTCAGATCGCCTACAAAACCTACGGCACGCTCAACGCCGACAAATCGAACGCCATCCTCGTTTGCCATGCCCTCACCGGCGACCAGCACGTCGCCAGCGACAATCCGGTCACCGCTAAGCCCGGCTGGTGGACCTCGCTGATTGGCCCCGGCCTTCCCGTCGATACCAACCGCTTCTTCATCATCTGTTCAAACATCCTCGGCGGTTGCATGGGCTCCACTGGCCCCGCCTCGCTCAACCCCGCAACCGGCCAACCCTACGGCATCGACTTTCCCGTCATCACGATTGGCGACATGGTCAACGCCCAGGCCCGCCTGATCGACCATCTCGGCATCGACCAGCTTTTCGCCGTCATCGGCGGATCCATGGGCGGAATGCAGGTGCTCGAATGGGCCGCCCGTTACAAGGACCGCGTGTTCGCGGCCCTCCCCATCGCCACCGCCCCGCGCCATTCCGCCCAGAACATCGCCTTCCACGAAGTTGGTCGCCAAGCCGTCATGGCCGACCCCGAGTGGTGCCAGGGCCGCTACTTCGAACAAGGTCTGGTGCCGCGGAACGGCCTGTCAGTCGCCCGCATGGCGGCCCACATCACCTACCTGTCCGAAGATGCGCTGCACGAAAAGTTCGGCCGCAACTTGCAAGACCGCGCCGAAAAAACCTTCTCCTTCAACGCCGACTTCCAAGTCGAAAGCTACCTGCGCCACCAGGGCTCGACCTTCGTCGACCGCTTCGACGCCAACAGCTACCTCTACATCACCCGCGCCATGGACTATTTCGACATGGCCGCCGAACACAACGACATCCTGGCCAATGCCTTCAAAGGTACGCGCACCCGCTTCTGCGTCGTCTCTTTCACGTCGGACTGGCTCTACCCGACGCGTGAGAGCCGCGCCATCGTCCGCGCCCTCAACGCCGTCGCCGCCAACGTCAGCTTCGTCGAAATCGAGAGCAATCGCGGCCACGACGCCTTTCTCCTCGACGAACCCGTCTTCTTCGACACCATCCGCGGCTTCATGCACGCCGCCGCCCTCAAACGGGGCCTGAAATGACCGTCAACGCAGCCGTCTTGACACCGCTCCCCCTCACTCCATGGCCAGGCTTGACCCGGCCATCCAGGGGCCACAAGTGAAAATCTCTCCCCCATGACCGCCCCCATCCTCCCCGCCCCGCTCTCGACGCCCCGCGTCGACCACCTGCTCATCGCCGAAATGGTCGAACCGCGTTCCCGCGTGCTCGATGTCGGTTGCGGCGACGGCGCGCTCCTCCACCTGCTGACCGAGACCAAAATGGTCGATGGCCGCGGCGTCGAAATCTCCCGGGAAGGCGTCAACGCCGCCGTTTCCCGCGGCCTCTCCGTCATCCAGGGCGACGCCGACAGCGACCTCGCCGACTACCCCGACCAAGCCTTCGATTACGCCATCCTCAGCCTCACCATCCAGGCGACGCGCTACCCCAAGACCGTGCTGCAAAACCTCCTGCGCATCGGCAAACACGCCATCGTCTCGTTCCCCAACTTTGGTCACTGGAAAATCCGCCGCGACATCCTTTTCACCGGCCGCATGCCGATGACGAAGAACCTGCCCGAACCCTGGTACTCAACCCCCGACGCGCACCTCTGCACCATCGCCGACTTTGTCGATTTATGCCGCGAAGTCGATGCCCACGTCGAGGAGGCCGTCGCCTTCAACTCAGTCGGCAAACGCCTTCCCATCGGGGCAACGCTCTCCATGCAAAACCTGCTCGGCGAAAAAGCCGTCTTCCGCCTCCGTAAAAAAACCGCGCGCTGAGCCCCGGCTATCGCGATAGCTCGGCGGCGCAAAAACGCGTAAATCCGCTCGCTATGCGAATGCGCAACATTGAAGCGCATAAAGGGCATGGCGTTGCGCGAAATGCTGAAAGCATTACCCGGCACCATCGCAATCCCTTTACCGACGGCGTGCTCCACGATCTGAACGGTATCGACCCCATCAGGGAACCGCCCCCAAATGAACAACCCGCCCTGCGGCTCGATTGGAAACGTGATCCCGAGCGCCTCAAGCCTCCGCAACCTCGACGAGAACGAACTGAAAGATATCGGTATCTCGCGCGCAGATGCCGAAATGGAAACGTCAAAGCGCTGGTGGCGCTGACCCAAATTTAACCACTGTTGGGCTGTCTCAAACAAAAAGGCCGGGAGGAGCACTGCCGGCCTTTCAAATCTCATCACAGTCGGCTCGACCCTACTCCGCCGCCGCCAGAACTTTGGCCTTCTCGACCTTACAGGCGCAGAACTTGAACTCCGGGATCTTCCCCAGCGGATCGAGCTGCGGATTGGTCAGCACGTTGGCGGGCGCTTCGGCAAAGGCGAACGGGATGAACACCATCCCCGCCGACACGTCGCGATCCGAACGCGCCTTGAGAGTAAGCGCCCCGCGCCGCGTCGACACCGTTACGAAATCACCGGCAACCAGCCCAGCCCGTTCCATATCGCGCGGATTGAGCCCGACGATGGCTTCCGGCTCCAGCGCATCGAGCTGAGACGCACGCCGAGTCATCGAGCCCGTATGCCAATGTTCGAGCAAGCGCCCCGTGGTCAGCACCAGCGGGTACTCGCTGTCTGGCAATTCATCCGGCGGCACCAAGTCCGCAGGTACGATCTTCGCCCGTCCCGATGCAGTCGGGAACGAATTGACGAAGATGATCTCGTTGCCGGGCTGATCGGTCGAGTCCGCAGGATACGTCACGCTCTCTTCGCGTTCGACGCGATCCCACGTAAAGTGGGCGAGCGACGGCATCACCGAGGCCATTTCGTTGAACACTTCCGAAACGTGTGTGTACTTCCAGTCCAGACCGATCCGCTGCGCCAACTCCTGAATCAGCAGCCAGTCCTGGCGCGCATCGCCCGGCGGATTGACGACTGGACGTCCGATCTGCACCTGACGGTTCGTATTCGAGAACGTGCCGAGCTTTTCCGCATGCGCCGACGACGGCAGCACCACATCGGCATGCCAAGCCGTCTCGGTCAGGAAAATATCCTGCACGACGAGATGCTCGAGATGAGCAAGCGCCGCACGCGCGTGCGTCACGTCCGGGTCCGACATCGCCGGGTTTTCACCCATGATGTAGCAACCCTTGATCTCATTGTTATGGATCGCGTGCATGATCTCGACCACGGTCAATCCGGGTTTGGCCGGCAATGTGGTTCCCCACAGTGCCTCGAATTCGCCGCGCACCTCAGGATCAGCGACCGAGCGGTAATCCGGGAAGACCATGGGAATGAGGCCCGCATCCGACGCCCCTTGCACGTTATTCTGGCCACGCAACGGATGCAGCCCGGTACCCGGCCGGCCTATCTGACCGGTCACGAGCGCCAACGCAATCAAGCAGCGAGAATTGTCAGTGCCGTGAACGTGCTGCGAGATGCCCATACCCCAGAAGATAATCGACCGCTCCGAACGTGCATAGATGCGTGCGACCTCCCGGATCGTCTCTGCCTTGATCCCGCAAACCGCTTCCATCTTTTCGGGCGTAAAGCCCTTCACTTTGGCCTTCAGCGATTCGTAGCCGTCGGTATGCGCCTGGATGTACTGCACATCCGCGAGGCCCTCTTCGACAATCACATTGAGCATAGCGTTCAGCAGCGCCACGTCGCGGCCCGGCTTGAAGTTCAGCACGTGGCTCGCATATCGCGCGATGCCCTGGTTCTGTCCGCGCGGATCCATCACGATCATCTTCGCGCCGCGCTTGGCCGCAGCCTTGAGATAGGTCGCCGCCACCGGATGGTTTTCCGCAGGCCGCGCCCCGATCACGACGATACAGTCACTATCCTTGGCCGCCGTGAACGGTGCCGACACCGCGCCTGAGTTCAACCCCTCCATCAGCGCTGCCACCGACGATGCGTGGCAAAGCCGCGTGCAGTGGTCCACGTTGTTGGTGTGGAAGCCCTGACGGATCAGTTTCTGGAACAGATAGGCTTCCTCGTTCGACCCCTTGGCAGAGCCGAATCCGGCAAGCGCATCGCCGCCATCGCGGTCGGTGATCTTCTTCAAGCCCGACGCGGCAAAGCTCAGCGCTTCTTCCCACGTCGCCTCGCGGAACACCTTCGAGACGTCCTCGCGGCCAAGCTGCATCGACCCGCTCTTAGCCACGCCTTCGCGCCGGATGAGCGGCTTCGTCAGCCGGTCTTCGTGATGGATGTAATCAAACCCGAACCGGCCCTTGACGCACAGCCGGTTGTTATTGGCCGGCCCATCGCGGCCATCGACATACAAGATCTTATCGTTCGCGACGTGCACCGTCGTCTGGCACCCGACGCCGCAATACGGGCAAACCGTATCGATCGACGCCGTCTCGAAAGCGACCCGCTTCTGCGTGGTCTTGTCGAGCAGCGCCGATTCCATCAGCGCACCGGTCGGACACGCCTGCACGCACTCTCCGCAAGCGACGCACGTGGAGTTGCCCATATCGACATCGAAATCGAACACGACCTTGGAGTTGTGCCCGCGCATCGCCATGCCGATCACATCGTTGGACTGCACCTCGCGGCACGCCCGCACGCAAAGCCCACAATTGATGCACGCATCCAGATTGACCGAAATCGCCGTGTGCGAAATATCCATCTCGGGTTTTTCGCCGCGGGGATACCGGCTCGTCGTAGCGACGCCCATGGCGTCGACCCAAGTCCAAAACTTCGATTTCGGGTCGTGGCAATCTTCCTTTGGCGGCTGATCGGCGACCAGCAATTCAAAGACCATCTCGCGGGACTTCTTCGCCCGCTCGCTGGCCGTCTTGACCTTCATGCCGGGCGCTGCCTTGCGTTGACAAGATGCCGCCAGCACGCGCTCGCCCTCGACCTCGACCATGCACGCGCGGCAATTGCCGTCCGGCCGGTAACCAGGGGCGGGATTATGGCAAAGATGCGGGATCGTCGTCCCGAGCCGTTGCGCCACCTGCCAGATGGTTTCATCACCGGCAGCTTCAACCATCTTGCCGTCGAGTTCGAACGTGATCTTATCAGTCATGATGCACCATCTGGGCAAAGAAAAAATGCGAACGATCTCAGGCGATTAGACAAGGTCTTCCGGGAAAAACTTGATCGCGCTCGTCAATGGGTTCGATGCCGCCTGCCCCAAGCCGCAAATGGATGCATCGCGCATCACCTGACCTAAGTCCTCGAGCAGATCCTTGTCCCAGACGGGTTGGCTCATGAGCTTCACGGCCTTCTCCGTTCCATTGCGGCAAGGCGTACACTGCCCGCAGCTCTCGTCCTCGAAGAAGCGCATCAGATTGAGCGCGACATCCTTCATATTGTCCTTATCGGACAAGATCACAACCGCATGAGAGCCAACGAAACAGCCATGCTTTTCGAGCTGGCCGAAATCGAGCGGGATATCCGCCATGTTCGCCGGCAAAATGCCGCCCGACGCTCCGCCCGGCAGATACCCTTTGAAGCTGTGCCCTTTGGCCATCCCGCCGCACAGCGCGATGAGTTCGTTCGTCGTCGTCCCGGCAGCCGTCAATACAACGCCCGGCTTCGCCACACGTCCCGACACCGAATACGACCGCAGACCCTTGGCGCCGTTCTTGCCCTGACCGGCAAACCAAGCCGCGCCCTTTTCGAGTATGTCGGGGATCCAATACAATGTCTCGACGTTGTTCACGAGCGTCGGTCTATCGAAAATACCAACCTGCGCAACATACGGCGGGCGATGACGCGGCAGCCCGCGTTTGCCCTCGATGCTCTCGATCATCGCGCTTTCTTCGCCGCAGATATAGGCCCCCGCACCGCGCCGCACGTGGATCTTGGTGTGCTTGGAAAGCCCGGCCTCCTCGATCTTGGGAATTTCATACGCAAGAATTTCCAGCACTGCCGGATACTCGTCACGCATGTAGATGTAGACGTCGGTCGCCTCCACCGCCCATGCCGCGATCAGCATCCCTTCCAGGAACGCATGCGGGCGCGTCTCGAGATAATGCCGGTCCTTGAATGTGCCGGGCTCGCCCTCATCGCCGTTGACGGCCATAAGCCGCGGCCCCTTGGCCTGACGCACGAGGCCCCACTTGCGGCCCGTCGGGAACCCTGCCCCGCCAAGGCCGCGCAATCCGCCATCCGAAAGCGTCGCGATCACGTCGTCGACCTTGCGCACGCCATCCAGGCACTCGCGCAACATCCGGTATCCGCCAGCCGCCTTATAGGCATACATCTTCTGATATTCGGGAATATGCGCATCCGTCTCATGCGTTTCGACCAGCGCCTTGATCTTGGCGACGCTCGCATGATCCACGTGATGATGCGCCACCTCCACCGCAGGCGCCGTATGGCATGATCCGATACACGGCGCGCGCAACACCCGCACGTCGGCCATCTTCTCTTTCTGCAATGCGAGCAGCAGCGCCTCAGAACCGGCCATCATGCACGACAGGCTATCGCAAACGCGGATGGTAATCTTCGGCGGCCTGGCCTCGCCATCGCCCACCACATCGAAGTGCGCGTAAAACGTCGCTACTTCATAGACTTCCGCCATTGGGATGTTCATCAACTCGGCCAGCGCATGCAAATGCCCGGCAGGCAAACAGCGCTCGGCGTCTTGAATGAGATGCAGATACTCGATCAGCAGCGCCCGCTCATACGGTCCCTCGCCGATCAGCTTCGTGACGACCGCAAGTTCCGCTTCCGCCAACACCCGCCCCTTGGGATGCAGCAGCGCATTCCGGCGGCCCTTCCCCGGATGAATGGCGCGTTCGCCCCCATTTTTGCCCGGTTTATGTCCGTCCGCCATATCGTTCATGTGCGCAGCGCCCTTTGATCTCTCAACCCATTTCGGCCAGCCGACTGACTTGATATCCACCGCAGCTGCTGGCCGAGCGGCAGAAAGCGTACCGGGCGAAAGCGCGGCACAAAAAAATTAGACCTCCTGGAGGTCACAATTCTTACAGACGAGGCTTTTGTACACCGCGCACATCTGCCAGCAAAGGCAAACGAGCGCAGCACTGCTACTGGTATACAATATACATTGGCATTTGCAACATAATGCCACCTCCCAGACTACAAATTATTTTGCTCATTGCGCTGCTCGCTTTGCGTTCACGCCTGCCGCAGTGCGAAAGACGACCCACCTCGCACCTGTGAATTTTACGTAGCAAGTCCAATGCCGCGTTTCGGGTATGAACAATATCAATCGATTACTGTCGCAGCAGCGCCGCGGCCCAGACAGAATGTCCAGTTGCCACAACGCAAGATGGACAGAATGGCCGAATGGTTCCGAGACCGGAGATGCAAAAGAGAATGCCGGTCCGGCAAAAATCTTGACGTAGGTTTGTATGGGTTCCGGACGGGCATTAAACCTGGGCGCGCACAGCGTCGGCAATGGCTTGACCGACGACGGCAGCATTGCGCGCGATGCGAATACCCGCCGCTTCCAGCACGGCAATCTTGGGAGCAGCAGCGCCACCCCCATCCGTAGCGAAAGCCCCTGCATGTCCCATTCGCCGTTCCGGCGGCGCATGACGTCCCGCAACGAAAGCGACGATCGGTTTTGCTGGCCGGACCGCGCGAACATACGCAGCAACCTCTTCCTCTTCCGTGCCGCCGATTTCGCCGATGACCACGATCCCGCGCGTTCCCGGATCGGCAAGAAACAACTCGACGCAAGTCTTAAGGCTCAATCCATGCACCGGATCACCGCCGACCCCGACCGTGGTTGACTGCCCAAGCCCCGCCAGCGTCGTCTGCGCCATCACCTCGCTCGTCAGCGACGCCGACCGCGACGCAATGCCGATACCGCCAGCCTTTGCATTCACCGTCGTCATTACGCCAACCTGGCTCATGCCCGGCGACAAAATCCCCTGACTGTTAGGCCCGACAAGCCGCGTCTTTGTTCCCCGCAGCGCCTGACTGACCCGCACCATGTCCATCACCGGCACACGCTCGGTCACGCAAACCATCAACGGCACCTCGGCCTCGATCGCCTCGATCATCGCCTTGGCAGCATGCTCGGGCGGCACGAACAGCATACTCGCATTCGCACCCGTCGCCGCAACGGCCTCGGCCACCGTCTCAAATATCGGCGCATCCAGATGCGACCGCCCACCCTTGCCCGGCGTCACACCCGCCACGACCTTAGTACCGTAGGCGATCATCCGCGCCACATGATAAGTGGCCGCCCGCCCGGTCATCCCCTGCACCAGCAGACGCGTATTTGCGTCGATGAGAATAGCCATTATGCGGCTTCCTTCGCCAACGCCGCCATCACCAGTTCCATCGCATGCTCCAGATCGCGTGCGTCGATGAACGCCACCCCGGATGCCTTCAGCCGCACCCGCGCAAAATCCGCATTGTTCCCAGCAAACCGCACGATCACCGGCACCGCCCGCCGCACGCGCCGCATCGCCACCCCGACGCCCTCCGCGACCGTATCGCAACGCTGCATGCCCCCGCCATGGATGTTGATCAGCAGCACCCGCACATTCTGGTTTTCTAGAACAACTTCAATACCATATGCGACATCCATACTCGATGCCGTCGTGCGGATATCCATGAAATTGGCCGGTTTCCCGCCTGCATCGATCACCATATCGAGGGTCGCCAGCGACAACCCCGCGCCGTTGCACACGACCCCGATATTGCCGTCCATCTTCTGATAATTGATGTGATGGCGATCCGCCGCCAGTTCCTTGGGATCACCCTCTTCGACATGGATTTGCGCCCGTAGCGCCGACAACGCGGGGTGCCGGAACAGCGCATTGCCATCGACCGTCAGTTTGGCATCCAGCGCGACCAGGCGCTTATCGCGCGTCAACGCCAGCGGATTGATCTCGACCAGCGTGGCATCAAGCTCAACCGCCAGCCGTGCCATCCCGGCGAAGACGCCTGCAGCCTTTTGCGCAATCGCTCCTGACAAACCGATGGCCTCGGCGGCCCCCAAGAAATCGCCCGATGTGGCCGCAGCTGTTGCCGTCAACGGGAAGCGGACAATCACCGACGGATCCGCCGCGGCTTTTTCCTCAATGTCGCCGCCGCCCTGTCCGCTCACCAGCAATTCCAACTCAGCCAGCGACCTGTTGACGACCACCGCCGCATAAATTTCCTGCGCGATGTCAAACGCTTCTTCGACATAAACCCAGCGTACTTTTTCCCCGGAAGGCCTCGTCTGGCTCGTCACCAGCGGCTTGGCGAGTAACTGTCCTGTAATCGCGCGAGCCTCTTCGGGCGTCGCCGCAAACCGGATCCCGCCGGCCTCCCCGCGCGCGCCCCCGTGAATCTGTGCCTTAATGGCAAACCTGGGAAAAGCCAGCCGCCGCGCCAGCCGTTCGGCGTCCTCCGCACTGCCGGCCACGCGTCCGCGCGGGATCTCAATCCCGAAGCGGCAAATCAACTCTTTGGCTTGAAACTCGTACAGGTTCATCACAGATCCAAAGGCAGTCGCAGCACAATTTGCTGGCTCACGAAACTTTAGTCGAAAGAACGAGATCGCCGCAAGGAAGTCCTGATGCTCCTGCGGCGAATTCCGTCTCCTATAGGCAAAGCCGCTTCGCCGCAGCCGCAATGACAGCACGACCGTGAGACGTTAAGGATGAACCTCAAAACAACTGCGATGTAGACAGGAACGGGAATCGATGGCGATTGAACTGGCGAGCCTCAGCGATCAGCTCATGCCTTGGTTGAACACGGTCTTTGGAGCCAACAGCGGGACAATCCTCCAAATCCTTCAGATCATCGGCATCGACATTCTGCTTTCGGGCGACAACGCCGTCGTCATCGCCCTTGCCTGCCGCTCCCTTCCCCCCGAAAAACGCAGATTGGGCATTATCTTAGGCGTCGCCGCCGCCATCATCCTGCGCGTCATCTTTACCCTTGGCCTGCAATTCGTCATTGGCTGGCCATGGCTGATGCTTGTCGGCGGCTTCCTGCTGTTGTGGATCGCCGTCCAACTCCTAATCGAAGCTGACGACAGCGAAAAAGTAATTGCCGACAACAAAACCCTTATGGGTGCCGTCCGCACCATCGCGCTTGCCGACCTCGTGATGAGCCTCGACAACGTTTTGGCCATTGCAGGCGCAGCCCACGGCCAGCCCGGCCTCATCCTGTTCGGTCTCGCGCTTTCGATCCCCCTGATCATGGGCGGCGCAACCCTTATCATCGGCCTGCTGACCCGCTTCCCCATCCTCGTGTGGGCGGGTGCCGCCCTGCTGGGCTGGATCGCCGGTGAACTCATCGCTAGCGAACGCATGCTGGCCCCGCTTTACACCTCGTGGGCCCAAGCAATCGGACTCGCGCCGTCCGCCATTCTTCACACCGGCGGCGTCATCGGTGCAGC
>JANLYB010000195.1:0-4835 GCA_031365425.1 Hyphomicrobiaceae bacterium | reverse complement strand
CTTCGATCCAGCTGTCGGCGTAGGATACGTAGCGGTCGAACAGGTTCTGGCCGAATTCGGAGTAGCTCTCCAAGTAGGCCTTCTGCACCTCGTTGCCGATGAACTCGGCGTACTTGGGGGCTAAATCCTCCTTGATGAACTCGAGGTAGCGTTCTTCGGTTTCATGGGGCATCTGATCGCGGCGGACGGCTTGCTCGATCACGTACATCAGGTGGACCGGATCAGCGCCGATTTCCTGGGTATCGAAGTTGAAGGTTTCAGACAGGATCTTGTAGGCAAAGCGGGTCGAAATCCCGTCCATGCCTTCCGTCACGCCAGCGGCGCCGTGGTACTCTTGAATGCTCTTTGCGTGCGGATCGACTTCCTTCAGGCTCTCACCATCATAGACGCGCATCTTGGACATGAGAGAGGAATTGTCGTGCTCTTTCAAGCGCGACAGGACTGAGAATTGCGACAGGATTTCCAGAGTACCGGGAGCGCAGGGGGCGTTGACCAATTCACTCGATGCCAAGAGCTTCTGATAGATCTGCTTTTCTTCAGTGACGCGCAGGCAATATGGGACCGTGACCACGAATATGCGGTCGAGGAATGCTTCGTTGTTCTTGTTGGCCTTGAAGCTCTGCCATTCGCTTTCGTTGGAGTGGGCGATAATGGTGCCCGTGTAGGGAAGCGCGCCGACGTTTTCTGTGCCGACGTAGGTGCCGTCCTGCGTCGCTGTCAGCAGCGGATGCAGCATCTTGATCGGCGCTTTGAACATTTCGACGAACTCAAGCAACCCTTGCGTCGTGCGGTTCAGGCCACCCGAGTAAGAATATGCGTCGGGGTCGTTCTGGCTGTGGAACTCAAGCTTGCGGATATCAACCTTGCCGACCAGCGAGGAGATATCCTGGTTGTTGTCGTCGCCGGGTTCTGTTTTGGCGATTCCGATCTGGCGCAACTTCGATGGGAAGACTTTGACGACGGTGAATTTCGAGATATCGCCGCCAAACTCATCGAGGCGCTTGACGGCCCATGGGCTCATATTTCCCGTCAGGCGCCGCTTCGGAATCTTATATGTTTCCAACAGGTTATCGCCCATCGTGGCGGGATCGAACAACCCAAGCGGGCTTTCGAACACGGGGCTAAGTTCGTCGCCGGCCTTGAGGACATAGATGGGGCTCTGCTCCATCAGCTCCTTGAGGCGTTCGGCGAGCGAGGATTTACCGCCGCCGACGGGTCCCAGCAGATAGAGGATCTGCTTCCTCTCTTCGAGGCCTTGGGCTGCCGAGCGGAAGTAGCCGACGATACGTTCGATGGTTTCTTCGAGCCCGTAAAAGTCTTTGAAGGGCGCGTACAGTTTGATTGTCCGATTCATGTAGATCCGGCCGAGGCGGGCATCGCGCGCGGTGTCGACATAGGTCGGTTCGCCGATAGCATGCAGCATGCGCTCGGAGGCGCTCGAGTAGCATACCGGATCAGTGCGGCAGGCCTCGAGGAACTGTTTTAAGCTCAGCTCGGTCTGCTTATGACGATCATAAGAACGGGCGAAGAGGTCGAAGACTTGATCTTTTGACATATATCTTTGCTCTGCGTTGAAGGGTCGATCACATCGGATACTTGCCCCTACGGGGGCGGCATCCGCCCGGCACAACGATAGTTCATTCGATATATGGGTATGATCATACTGCTCCGTCAGCCCTTGGGAAACCTTTCGCGTGTGGGTTTCACACCGATTGCACGCCGGTAAATCCTCAGGCGGCTCCTAGCTGGTTGTTTTTGCGTACGTCCTGGCAAGAATGCCACATATCCATTCTACGCTTCTCCGCTCGAACGGACCTATTAATCTATCGTAATCCGCTCGATCGCGACTCCCATAACTACCTCAGCGTTGAGACGAAGGTCGGGCGCAAAAGTGGCGGGGCTGCGCGCCTGCAACTTTTATTCGAATTCCCGCCCGGGAAGAGCGATCGTGAAAAAGCGGTTGCACAACTTTATGTCCGCATGTACTTTGCAATGCAGAGTTACTGCGGGGATGCCTTATGCACGATCTCAAAAAGGCGCTCGCCGACATCGGCGATATTCGCCAGCAGATGGCCAAGGGCACGCTGTTTCGCGGGTTTGGTCCTGCTGTTATCGCTTGCAGCGGACTACTTGCACTGGCGACGGCTGCTGCACAAAGTGCGTGGTTCAGCGAGGCTGGGCATGACCCATTTTTGTTTATCGGCGTGTGGGTTGCGACGGCGCTGGTGTCGTGCGGGCTGGTTGGGATTGAGATGCTGGCGCGGACACGGCGGCATCACGGGGGGCTGGCGGATGAGATGATCATCAATGCGGTCGAGCACTTTCTGCCGGCTGCGGCGGCGGGGGCTGCCATTGGGGTTGTGATCCTACGGTTTGCGCCGCAGACGGTGTGGATGCTGCCCGGTTTGTGGGCGATTCTGGTGAGTGTCGGGCTGTTTGCGTCGGTGCGGTTTTTGCCGAGAAGCGTTGCCATTGCGGGGGCCTGGTATTTTCTGGCGGGGATGGTGGCACTGATCGTGTCGAGCCGCACGCAAACCCTTATTCCATGGGCGATGGGCGTGCCTTTCGGGGTCGGACAATTCGTGCTAGCGGGCATTCTCCATTTGGCTTTTGGTGGTGATCATGACGAACTCAGGTGATGAGGCGCCGTTCTCGTATGAGGGGCTCGACCGGGTCATTCATGAAAAGGCACGGCTTGGGCTCATGACGTCGCTCGCCGCTCATCCCAAGGGGCTGGCGTTTGGTGATCTGCGGACGCTGTGCGGGCTGACGGACGGCAATCTCAGCCGCCATCTGCAGGTACTTTCCGAGGCCGGACTTGTCGATATTACAAAGGGTTACGAGCGCAACCGGCCGCATACCACATGCCGTTTGACGCCAGCAGGGCGGCAGCGTTTTCTCGACTATCTCGCGGTGCTGGAGCGCGTCGTTAAGGACGCTGCAGCCGCCGCCGGCCAAACTCACACGACGACGACGCAAGATCCTAAGCTGCGTCTTCGGACGACATAAATCCGATCTCCTCCAACATCTCCCCCGCATGTCCCTACCATGTCTCCCACCCCGTCCTCACGCACTCCCCCACCCCGTTCCCACTCACCCATTTTTGCCCTGGAACTTTGCAATGCAGAGCACTCTTCACAGCAAACTAACTACGCCGCTCCATGCGGCTCTCATTATGGACGGCAACGGGCGGTGGGCGACGAATCGCGGCTTGCCGCGCACGGCTGGTCACCATGCCGGCGTCGAGGCGTTGCGCGGGGTGATCGACGCTGCTCCCGGCCTCGGCATCGGCACGCTGACGGTTTACGCGTTCTCGGCCGACAACTGGCGCAGGTCGCCTGCCGAGGTCGATGCGTTGATGGGCCTGCTGCGGCGCTATCTCGAGACGCAGATCGCGCAGCTCACCGAAGCCGGAGTGCGGTTGACGATCATTGGCCGCCGGGACCGGTTGTGTCCCGGCATCGTGGCGGCGATCGCGCGGGCGGAGGCGGCCACCTCTCAAGGCCGCGCGCTGCACCTTCGAATTGCGATCGACTACTCGTCACGCGATGCGATCCTCTCAGCGGCGGCCGCTGGCGGCCTCAAGACGCACGAGGACTTCTCGCGGCTGCTGGCCGGCGGCGACGCGCCACGCGACGTCGATCTCGTCATCCGCACCAGTGGCGAGCAGCGTCTATCGGACTTCCTGTTGTGGGAGTGCGCCTACGCCGAATTGTATTTCACAGACCGGCTCTGGCCCGACTTCACGCCCGCCGATCTCAACGCCGCGATTGCCGAGTTCCATCGGCGCGACCGGCGCATGGGCGGAATTGAACAGGCAGCATAACGACCGGCGACTGGCTCTTCTTCAATTTGACAGGGACACCATGACATTTGAATCCGCCACGCTTTCACCCACGACCGAGGCCGCGCCGAAACCGAGCCACCTCAAACCGATTGCCGCCGCCGCACTCGTCGCCGAAGCCGACTTTCTTTTCTACGGCCATCCTCCCGGCATTTCTATTCTCATATTTGCGCTCACGCTTGCCACCATTTCGGTGGTGACCAATCTTGTGATTGCCAACTGGCGCACGATGGCGATTGCGCCGTTCATCCTCATCATTTCGCTCATCCCCATTATTGAAGACTGCAACCTATTATCTGAGCTATTTGCTGCGTTGGGGGTCTCGACGTTCACACTCATGATGACAACCGGACTTGCCGGTTCGCTTCACCTTCGCGCCCGGCGCGCCACGCATCTGCTCGTCGCCGGACCCGGACAGCTCGTGCAAAGTCTCGCCGGCATCCAAGCCCCGGCGAACGCCAAGGGCGATATCACATCGCGCGTCAGTGTGCTGGTGGTGTGGGTTGTGCCGCTGTCACTGAGCGGTGTTTTTCTCTGGCTTTTCGTCGCCGCCAATCCGGTGATGGAGACGCTGGTCGCGCAGCTCGATCTGCGCAACTTACTCGCGCAGATCGGTATTCCGCGCGTGTTGTTGTGGCTGATCGCGAGCAGCCTGACGTGGTCGTTCGTCGCGATGCGGCCCAGGGCTGCCAAGGTGCGCCCCGCCACCGCAACGAGTACGGCGAAACCCGCCAGCGCGCTATTCGGCGACGGCGCCATCCTGAGATCACTCATTTTATTCAACGGTTTATTTGCGCTCCAAACGGTGATGGACATCGGCTTCCTCTGGGGCGGCATCGCGCTGCCCAACGGGATGACCTACGCCGCCTATGCCCATCGCGGCGCGTATCCGCTGATGGTCACGGCCCTGCTCGCGGGCGGATTCGTGATCGCGGCCATGCAGCCGGGATCGACCGCAGCTCAGTCGCGTTTGATGCGGATGCTGGTGCTC
>JANLYB010000189.1:0-5253 GCA_031365425.1 Hyphomicrobiaceae bacterium | reverse complement strand
CGTCACCCCAGCGAAGGCTGGGGTCCAGACAGGCCGGTAGTTAGAGGGAAATCTTGCAATAATCTGATGGTCGACTGGGTCTCGGCCTTCGCCGGGATGACGGAGTTTTGGCGGATGGGCTGAACGTGGATCGGGCCGTCCCTGGAGTGGGGTTCGGGACGCGCTTCCGTCGGCTTAAGAACTACGCGGCAGCCGCCGATTGCTTTTGCGCTTGCTGCAAGACCGGCTTTACGCGCCATTCTGCAAGATCTTCAATCCAATCGCCCTTTTTGAACCCACGAAGTGCATACTCGCCCTCTGAGTTCCATTCGAAGTTCAGCTTCTTGTAACCCTCGACCCAAACATCGAGCGCAAATGCCATCCGTTTGTCTGAGCCGTACTCGGCGCGATATGGTGTGAGCAACATCACCTGAAGTTTCTGTTGCTGCTCATTTACACCCACAAAGTGGAACCATCCGGGTCGCTTTGGGTCCATTTGCAAGATTGTGCCCATTTGCCACTTTTCAAGTACTCGATCCGCGACACTCGTCGCTGACTTAAGCCTGAAGGTTTTCGGCGTTGAAGCTACCTCAGTAGCGTCCTGTATGTCTTGGTCGGCACCATTAGCAGTTACCTCGTGCTGGGTTTTCACGACTTCATGAATTGCGTCGAGCTTACCGCTCAATCTGCTCTCTAATCGGTCCGTTACGTCGGTTAGTCGCTTCGTCGTGTCTTCAGATATAAGTTTTGTTGCAGCCCTTAGCTCGCCCGATACCGCTTGAAAATCGCCACGCCACCTACGCACAGCGAGCCATGTTGGAACCAACGCGGCGGAGAGAACCATGGATACAATCACATAAGGCACGGCCCAGTCGGGTGCGTACACTCCATAGTCACGCAAGATCTGCAATACAGCTTCGACAAAATCTTTCACGCAATGCCCCCAATAACTCAAAACCAGCCCATGGTTAAGAAATCATAAAGGGCGTATGCGCACAAGCCTAGAAGACGCGAATCTTTCTTCACTTGCAGCCGGACTTCGCTGCACTAATGCCGCTCCACAAAGCTATCGACCACGTGCTTTTGCCCTGCCTTCTCGAAGTCGATGGTTAGTTTGTTGCCTTCGACGGCGGCGATTTTGCCGTAGCCGAATTTGTCGTGGAAGACGCGTTCGCCGACTTTGTAGATCGAGGTTGCGCCTGACGAGGCGGTGAGGCTGCCTTCGATGGTGATGGGGCCTTTGCGGGCGGCGGCGCTGCGGGCTGCTTTGCGGGCGGCGTCGCGGTCAACGGTGGTGTTTTCGCTCGCGGTGCGGGCTTTGGCGCGTTGCCAGCCGGGGGTGTCGTAGGTCGAGCGGGCTTGGCCTGACTGGAAGCCGCCAGTGATGGTGCGGTCGGGCTCAGAATCGAAGCGGCTTGAGCCGAACGGGTTCGCCGTGCCGAAGTTTTTGTACGCGCCGCCGAACTGGCTCTTGCTCTCGATGACGTCGACGTTGGCTTCGGGGAGCTCATCGACGAAGCGGGAGGGGATTGCGGACTGGTAGAGGCCGCGGTTGCGGCGGTTCTGGGCGAAGCTGATCTTTGCGCGCTTCTTGGCGCGGGTGATGCCGACGTAGGCGAGGCGGCGCTCCTCCTCCAGGCCTTCGATGCCGCTTTCGTCCAGCGAACGCTGGTGGGGGAACAGGCCTTCCTCGAAGCCGGGCAGGAACACGGTGTCGAATTCCAGGCCTTTGGCGGCGTGGAGGGTCATGAGCGATACGCGCTCGCCGTCGTCGCCCTTGTCGGTGTCCATGACGAGGGAGACGTGCTCGATGAAGCCGGCGAGGCTTTCGAAATCGTGCATGAAGCGCACGAGTTCCTTCAGGTTTTCCAGGCGGCTTTGGGCTTGCGGAGTTTTGTCGGCCTGCCACATGGCGGTGTAGCCGGACTCATCCAGGATCAGCTCGGCCAGTTCGGTGTGACGCATGGTTTCGATTTGGCCGCGCCAGCGCTCGAAGGAGGTGAGCAGGTCGGACATCGAGCGGCGGGTTTTGCCGGTCAATTCGTCGGCCTGGACCATTTCGCGGGCGGCTGAATACATCGGCATTTCGCGCGCCGTTGCGAGTTCGCGCAGGCGCTTGATGGTGGTGTCGCCGAGGCCGCGCTTGGGGGTGTTGACGATGCGCTCGAACTTCAAATCGTTCGAGGGGTTCAGCGTCACTTCGAGGTAAGCGATGGCGTCCTTGATTTCCTGACGCTCGTAGAATTTCGGACCGCCGATGACGCGGTAAGGGATACCCGTCGTCACGAGGCGATCTTCGAGCGAGCGCATCTGGAAGGAAGCGCGGACGAGGATAGCGATTTCGTTGAGGTTCGCGCCTGCTTTGCGTTCGCGTTCGATGTCGTCGCAGATGCCGCGTGCTTCCTCCTCGTCGTCCCAGACGCCGGTGACGGTAACTTTTTCGCCGAGGTGATCGTCGGTGAACAAGGTCTTGCCGAGGCGGCCGGTGTTCTTGGCGATGAGGGTCGCGGCGGCGGCGAGGATGTGGCCGGTGGAGCGGTAGTTGCGTTCCAGGCGGATGACTTTTGCGCCGGGGAAGTCCTTGTCGAAGCGGAGGATGTTGTCCACCTCCGCGCCGCGCCAGCCGTAGATCGACTGGTCGTCGTCGCCGACGCAGCAGATGTTGGCCTGCTTTGAACCGTCGGGGCCGGCGCCGCCTGGGTTCTGGGCGAGGAGACGAAGCCAGAGGTATTGGGCGACGTTGGTGTCCTGGTACTCGTCCACGAGGATGAAGCGGAAGCGGCGCTGGTATTCGGCGAGCACGTCGGGGTGTTCGCGGAACAGGCGGACGTTTTCGACAAGCAGGTCGCCGAAGTCGCAAGCGTTGAGTTCTTTCAGACGCTTTTGATAGGCGGCGTAGAGGATTTGGCCTTTGCCGCCTGCGAAGTTCAGCGCTTCTGCGGCGGGGACTTTGTCAGGCGTGAGCGCGCGGTTTTTCCAACTGTCGATGAGGTTGGCCAATTGGCGGGCGGGCCAGCGATCTTTATCGATGCCTTCGGCTTCGATGACCTGCTTCATGAGGCGAAGCTGGTCGTCGGTGTCGAGGATGGTGAAACCGGATTTCAGGCCGACGAGTTCGTGGTGGCGGCGCAGGATCTTGACGCCGATGGCGTGGAACGTGCCGAGCCAGCCCATGCCTTCGACGGCGGGCCCGACCAAGCCGGCGATGCGGTGGCGCATCTCGCGGGCGGCTTTATTGGTGAAGGTGACGGCGAGAATCTGGTGGGCGCTGGCGCGGCCCATGCTCAGGATGTGCGCAATGCGGGCGGTGAGTACCTTGGTTTTGCCGGTGCCTGCGCCTGCGAGCACGAGGACGGGACCATCAAGAGCTTCAACGGCGGCGCGCTGCTCGGCGTTCAGGCCGTCTAGGTAGGGCGCTCGGGCTTGCTGCACCGCGCCCATGGCCCGCTGCGAAATGGACAGCTTCGCTGGATTGCCGGCCGGCCCCGGCGGGGGTGGGTCCGGCTGGGCGGAGGGCGCGACCGGAAGATCGAAGGGGATGTCATCTGCTTCGAAGTCTTCGGGCTGGTTCGGGGCCGCGTTCGCGGTATGTTTTCGACTCTGTGCCATACAACTGAGCTATATCAGCTAGGCTTCATCTGCAACGATGCGGGCAAGTCGCCCACATTAAAAACATGACAGGCCGTAGGCGTTATAAGTGCGCCGCCATAGACGTTTACCATGTGGGGACCTAATATCGGTCACGAAGGTTTGCCAGAGCGTTGTCAGGTTGTGCCGGTTGACGCACTGCACCGCTGAAGATTTTGAAAGGCGTCGATGAATAACGTCCTGCTGTTGCTCGGCGCAATCGTTGCCGGGATTTTAGCCGCTTTGGTCGCTGTGCCCATGGCCATCGACTGGAACGGTTATCGCGGCGTGTTCGAGGAAGAGGCGTCGCGCCTGCTCGGGCGGGATGTGCGCGTGGGCGGAGCCGTCAACGTGCGCGTGCTGCCGGTGCCGTATGTGCGGTTCGAGAAGCTGCGCATTGCCGATACCGCTTCGACGGGCGGGGATCCCCTCTTTCGCGCCGAGAGCGTGACCATGCGGCTGTCGATTGCGCCGCTGCTGCGGGGCGTGTTGGAGGCGCAAAGCGTCGAGTTGAAGAAGCCGTCGCTGCGGCTGGTCGTCGATGGCGAGGGGCGCGGGAATTGGGCGTCGCTGTCGCTGAAGCCTGGGTTGCTGCCGTTCGTGCCGGCCGACGTGACGCTGCAGTCGGTCGGGATCGAAGGCGGCACAATGGTGTTCGTCAGCGGGACAGGCAAAGAGCTAGCAGAATTCCAGGGCATCGACGGCGAGCTTTCGGCGGATGGGTTCGAGGGGCCATTCAAGTTCAAGGGCAACGCGGCGTGGTATGGCGAGCAGCGGGAAATACGGTTTGCGACATCCAAACCGGAGGCGGATGGGGCCACGAAATTCCGTGCTTCGCTGCGGGTGCCTGGCAACCAGAACAGCTATATGTTCGACGGGCGTGTGCTCGATCTGAAGGGGCGGCCGCATCTCGACGGCGAGCTGTCGGCGAAGCTGCCGATTGCGGGCGCGGCACCGGTGGCCAAGGCTCCTGCGGCGGGTAATGGGCCGAATGAGGCCGACTCCAACATATTCGAGCTGAAAGCCAAGGTGGAGGGCGATCTCAAGGGCGGGAAGCTCTCCGATATCGCGTTGTCGCTCGATAAGGTGGGTGATCCTCAGCTGATCACGGGGGAGGCCACCGCGTCTTGGAACGAAGCGCTGCGGTTTGACATGGCGCTGACGACGCGGTCGCTCAATCTTGATGCGATCGGCGCCGAGGGGTCGTCGAAGGATCCGCTGGAAACGGCACGCAATTCGCTGAATGTCATTTTAGCTACTCTGCCTGCGGAGGCGCAGACGGATGCGCGGCTCAAGGCCGAGCGCGTGACGCTGGCGGGTGAAGCGGTGACCGGCGTCTCTATTGCCATGAACCGACGAGACTCGGTGCTGGAGGTCAAGGAACTGCGCGCCGTGTTGCCGGGCGCGACGAGGCTGGATGCAAGCGGCGGCATCAAACGAGATGCCAAGTCCGACGCGAAGTCTTGGGGGTTCACCGGGCCGGTGATGCTGCGCGGGGGCAACCTCTCGCGGTTCATGTCGTGGGCGCGCAACGATACGACGATCCGGCTGGCGGCGGGCACGCCATCGGGGCACTACGAAGGCCCGTTCATGCTCGACGGACAGCTTGCCACGTCGGGCGGCAATTTCGCGCTGACGCGGGTCGTG
>JANLYB010000112.1:0-26956 GCA_031365425.1 Hyphomicrobiaceae bacterium | reverse complement strand
GCACCAAACACCACGGCAAACAAAATGACCGTCAGTGCCACCACCAGCCCAACCCCGAAACGGAAGATCCCCTCCGGCATATCGCGTTCGATCACCGCGCGTTCTGGCTTGGCGGGATCATAGTAGACGGTCACATTTGCGCCTGGCTTGTAACGCGCAAGCTTTTCAGCCACGCCTGAATTGCCCAGATCGGCACCGATACTCAGCCGCGACCCCCGCAGCTTTCGTTCGCCCACACTGTAGGCATAGGTAATCTCGGCAAAATTGCGCATTTCGAAGTCTTGGTCGTTCGAACTCGACAGGCTGCGCGCGACCTTGCGCTGAACCGGCTTGGCGCTGACGATCTTGCCGGGAACGCCGATCCAGGATCGCGCCCGGCGGATCTCGATACATTTCACGGCCATCGCCCCCGCGATCAAAGCGATCGGCATCATGAAAATTGCAATAACCTTCCATTTCCCCGGCAGGCCATCAAACCACCCATGCAGCGAAACTGCCTGCCCTCCGGTCAAAGCAGACATGATGAAACGCTCACCCATCGACGCAAGGAACAGCACGGCAACCACGGCCGCCGCACCAATCATTTGAGTTCGCTGCATGAAGTCCCTGACAAAATGAAGAGAAAATCCGCTACTCGCCCATGTTGCGCGTCAAACGCTGAATGAACAAACAATGCTGCAACCGTCATGAACGCGGCGTCACCCCGGTCAGTGACGCATCATAGGCGCGACACTATTAGTTATGCGCATGACGTTGCCCGCCCCAACCTTTCGCGCTAACTCTGCCCGATGACAAACCCGATCCAATCCGACACCCTCCTCATCATCGATTTCGGTTCCCAGGTCACCCAGCTCATCGCGCGCCGCGTGCGCGAAGCTGGAGTCTACTGCGAGATTGTGCCGTTCAACCACGCCGGTGCCGAAGGCAAACGGTTAAACCCGAAGGCCGTCATCTTATCGGGCGGCCCCGCCAGCGTCACCGCCGATATGAGCCCTCGCGCGCCGGACTGGGTCTTTCAATCCGGCCTGCCGATCCTGTCCATTTGCTATGGCCAACAAACGACTGCGGTGCAATTGGGCGGCACCGTCGAAGGCGGTCATGCGGCGGAGTTCGGCCGCGCCGACATCGAAATCCGCGAGGCGAGCGCACTGTTTGACGGCATCTGGGAGGTCGGCAAGCGTTACCCCGTCTGGATGAGCCACGGCGACCGCGTGACCAAACTGCCCGACGGCTTCACCGTCAAAGCTACCAGCGAAAACGCGCCCTTCGCCATCGCGAGCGACGAGAAGCGCCGCATTTACACGACCATGTTCCATCCCGAAGTGGTCCACACCCCCGACGGCGCCAAGCTCATCTCGAACTTCGTGCACGCCATCGCCGGCCTCAAGCCCGACTGGACGATGGCCCATTTCCGGTCCGCCGAAATTGCCCGCATTCGCGCCCAGGTCGGCAAAGGCCGCGTCATCTCCGGCCTGTCCGGCGGTGTCGACAGCGCGGTTGCCTCCGTCCTGATCCACGAGGCCATCGGCGACCAGCTCACCTGCATCTTCGTCGACCATGGCCTGTTGCGCCTCAACGAAGGGGATGAAGTCGTCCGCCTATTCCGCGAGACCTACAACATCCCGCTCGTCCATGTGGACGCCCGCGAACAGTTCGTCTCGGCGCTTGCCGGCGTCTCAGACCCCGAGAAAAAACGCAAAATCATCGGTGGCCTGTTCATCGACGTTTTCGACGCCGAAGCCAAAAAGCTTGGCGGCGCGGAATTTCTGGCCCAAGGCACGCTCTATCCTGATGTCATCGAAAGCGTCAGCTTCACCGGTGGGCCGTCCGTCACCATCAAATCCCACCATAACGTCGGCGGCCTGCCCGCCCGCATGAACTTGAAGCTGGTCGAACCCCTGCGCGAACTGTTCAAGGACGAGGTTCGCGTGCTTGGCCGGGAACTCGGCCTGCCCGAACACTTCATCGGCCGCCATCCCTTTCCCGGCCCCGGGTTGGCGATCCGCATCCCCGGCGACATCACGGAGGAAAAGCTCGACATCCTGCGCAAGGCGGACGCAATCTATCTGGATGAAATCCGCAAGGCCGGCCTCTACGACACCATCTGGCAGGCCTTTGCTGTGCTCTTGCCGGTGAAGACCGTCGGCGTTATGGGCGATGCCCGCACCTACGATAATGTCTGCGCGCTGCGCGCCGTCACCTCCACCGATGGCATGACCGCCGACTACTTCCCGTTCCCACACGAAGTACTGGGGCGAACCGCGACACGTATCATCAATGAAGTCCGCGGCATCAATCGCGTCGTCTACGACATCACCTCAAAACCACCCGGGACGATCGAGTGGGAGTAGTCAACTCTGCCAAATAAATCGCCGGGACCGGGTGCCGGCAGGGGGCTGCTGCAAACCCAGTCCCAGCTTTCGAAGCATCACCGGGGAAGTCGGCGATACCCGAAACTGATCGCTCGGTGACTGCCGGGGATAAGTCTGCAAGCAGCAAACTGCGTCCCGCTCAGCTCCTCGCGAATGGAGTTGCAAGGAGGTACGCCGAAATCGCGGGAAGGTTTCGCGCGCTTTTGATCACGAAATATTGATCAGGAGCCTGAGTTACCGGATGTGCCGCCGGATGAGCTTATGCACGAACGCCAGCTTCGCTTCCGACGGCGCCGAAATGACGAACGGATAAAAATCGTTGTGCCCCATGCTGCGGCTTAAACTGTTGAGCGAAATAGTCAGTGGCACCCAGCGCGCCATCAACGAGTTGAAACTGTCCCTGCGGTATACATCGTGCGTTTTGAACGGCCACAGCGACGCCAATGAAAGCCCTGGCAGCCGCGGCTCCATCCCTTCGGCTTCGGAGGTATCGAGCGCATCCACCATGTGCAGATAATGCGCCCACGTCTCGGCCCAATCCTCCCACGGATGACAACTTGCGTATGACGACACGTACCGCAACTGCCAGTCGCCGGGCGGGCCAGCCGCGTGATGCTGAGCGAGGGCTGCCGCATAATCTTGCCGCTCATCTCCAAACAACGACCGGAACTCATCGAGCTTCCCCGCCGCCTCGACCAACACCATCCAGTAGAAATGCCCGCTCTCGTGCCGCAAATGCCCGAGCAGCGACCGGTACGGCTCCTGAAACACCTGCCGCTGCCGCTCGCGCTCGACCGCATCGGCTTCCATGATGTCGATCGTGATCACACCGTCCAGGTGCCCGGTGCGCGCATCTCGCACGAAGTCGAACGTCAAAGGCCCCGCGTTGGAGGCCGACGCTTCAAATGGCAGCTTGAACCGCAACAGTGAATAAATAAGCCGCTTCTTCGCCCGCTCCAGTTCGCCCCACGCCGCCAGACTGCCGTTCTCGGCAAGATTTGGGATCGTCCGGTTCAGATCGCACGCCGGACATAGCGCGTTCGGATCCTTCTCGCCTGTCAACCAGTTGCACACGCCATGCTCCGCATTCGCGCAATACCGCACCCGCGTGGCGTCCTTACCGTCAACCCGCCGGTACAGGCCGCCACCCGCCTTGTCTGCCTCGATTGCTGCAAACTGCAGCGTCCGTGCATCAAATCCCAGCGCGTGGCCGCATTTCACGCATTCGGCGTTTTCAAAATAGATTTTATTCGCGCAGTGACTGCAGACAAACGTCTTCATGGCAACCTTTCGCTCCCCCACCTCGCCCACCACGAGGTCCGCCAAAATCGCTTTTTTTTCCCACGATCGACCCCGGCCCCCCTCCTCCTCACGTCAGCCGCGCCATGTCTCCCTGCTCAGTTCTCCGTCATTTACGTCCAGAATTCGCCCAACATGCCTTATCAATAGGCAGTTTGCGGGTACAAACCCGATTTTGATGTAGCCGCGCTTGTTCAGAATCGCAAACCCATCCTAGGGTCGCGGTGTTCCCTTATTCGACATCGAACTTTCGCAGTTGCTAGAGCCCACAAGGACAAGTTGCACACCATGGTCCTCCATGTCGCACTGACCCACCAGACCACCTACCGCTATGACCGCAGCATTGGCATGGGTCCACAAATCATCCGTCTAAGGCCAGCTCCGCACTGCCGCACCCCCATATTAAGTTATTCGCTCACGCTCGAGCCCAAAGTCCATTTCATCAATTGGCAGCAGGATCCGTTCGGCAACTTCCTAGGCCGCGTGGTCCTTCCCGAAGAGACCGACGTCTTTTCCGTCACCGTCGACCTTGTGGCCGACATGGCCGTCATCAACCCATTCGACTTCTTCGTCGCCGACGAGGCCAAGGAATGCCCGTTCGTCTATGACGAAATGCTGACCCAGGAACTGGCCCCCTACCTTGCGCCCGAACCCGCTGGCCCGATGTTGACCAAGTACATGGCCACCATCGACCGCAAACCCACCAACACGATCGATTTCGTCTGCGACCTCAACCGCTCGCTGCAAGGAGTGATCGGCTACGTCATCCGGATGGAGCCGGGCATCCAGACCATCGAAGAGACGCTAACGAAAAAGACCGGCTCCTGCCGCGACAGCGCCTGGCTGCTCGTCCAAATCCTCCGCAATCTGGGCCTCGCCGCCCGCTTCGTGTCCGGCTACCTGATCCAGCTCACCCCCGACGTCAAATCGCTCGACGGCCCGGTTGGGGCTGAAACCGACTTCACCGACCTCCACGCCTGGACCGAAGTCTACCTCCCTGGCGCCGGCTGGGTCGGCCTCGACCCCACGTCCGGCCTGCTCGCCGGCGAGGGCCACATCCCGCTGGCTGCCACCCCTCATCCCGTCAGTGCCGCCCCCATCACGGGTGCCCACGAAAAGGCCGAGGTGACCTTCGACTTCAAGATGGCGCTGACCCGCATCCGCGAAACGCCCCGGGTGACATTGCCCTACAGCGACGAGACTTGGCAGACCATCCTCGACAGCGGCGCACACGTTGACGACCTCTTGAAGCGCGGCGACGTCCGCCTCTCGATGGGGGGCGAGCCGACCTTCGTTGCCGCCAACGACATGGAAGGCGCCGAATGGAATACCGCTGCCGTCGGCCCCAATAAGCGCGCCTACGCCGAGGAACTCCTTCGCCGCCTCCAGAAGCGTTTTGCCCCAGGAGCCATGCTCCACTACGGCCAGGGCAAATGGTATCCCGGCGAGCAGCTCCCCCGCTGGGCCTTCTCCGTCTACTGGCGCACCGACGGCCAGCCGATCTGGGAAAACCTCGACCTGATCGCTCGCGAAAAGGCGCACCAGAAAGCGACCATCGCCGAGGCGGAAACCTTCGCCGCAGCCCTGTGCAAGCAGTTGGGCCTGCCCGGCGACAGCGCCATTCCCGCGTACGAAGACGCCGCCCACTTCATCCTCGTGGAACAGAAGCTGCCCATCGGCACCACGCCCGAGACCAACAAACTCGAAGATCCAGCTGAACGCGAACGCCTTGTCCGCGTCTTCGACCGCGGCGTTGCAAAGGCCGCCAGCTACGTACTGCCAATCCAGGTCTGGCACACCCAAGATCGTGGCCGCCGCTGGATCACCGAACGGTGGGCATTGCGCCGCGAACGCCTCTTCCTAGTGCCAGGCGACAGCCCCGCCGGCTACCGACTGCCCATGAACTCGATGGCTACCCTCAACCCCGTCGACTTCCCCCACGTTGTTGCCCGCGACCCGTTCGCCGACGCGCCGCCGCTCCCCTCGCGCACCATCCTCATGCAGCGCCGCCGCACCGAAACCCTGGAGGCCCCCAAACCCGCCGACTTTGGCCCGAGTGAAATCGTCGGCTCCGTCCGCACCGCGATGGCCATCGAGCCCCGCGGCGACCAGCTGTGCGTCTTCATGCCCCCGCTGCCCGACGCCGAGGACTATTCGGCCCTGATCGCTGCCATCGAGGAAACTGCCAAGACAACTGGTGCCGCCATCCACATCGAAGGCTACGAACCGCCATTCGACCCGCGCTTCAATGTGGTCAAAGTCACCCCCGACCCCGGCGTCATCGAGGTCAACATCCAACCGACCACCAACTGGCCCGATGCTGTCGCCGTCACCACCGCGTTGTATGAAGAAGCGCACCTCACCCGCCTCAGCACCGAAAAGTTCATGGTCGATGGCCGCCACACCGGCACCGGCGGCGGCAACCACATCGTGCTCGGCGGCCTGACGCCCGCCGATAGCCCGTTCCTGCGCCGCCCCGATCTGCTCGGCTCTATCATCACCTACTGGCAGAACCACCCATCGTTGTCGTACCTGTTCTCGGGCATGTTTATCGGACCGACCAGCCAAGCTCCGCGCGTCGACGAAGGCCGGCACGAAGCCCTTTACGAACTCGAAATCGCGCTCGCGCAAATCCCCGATCCCGGCGCCGGCACTGTCCCGCCCTGGCTCGTAGACCGCATCTTCCGACACCTGCTCATTGACGTCACCGGCAATACGCACCGTGCCGAAATCTGCATCGACAAGCTCTATTCCCCTGATGGGCCGACCGGCCGTCTCGGTCTCGTCGAGTTCCGCTCGTTCGAAATGCCGCCGCACGCCCGCATGAGCCTTGCACAACAACACCTCTTGCGTGCCCTCATCGTCATGTTCTGGGAAAAGCCGTACCGCCAGAAACTCGTCCGCTGGGGCACCTCGCTCCATGACCGCTTTATGCTGCCCCACTACATCTGGTCCGACTTCAAGGACGTCGCCGCCGATTTGCGCGCCTCCGGCCTCCCCGTCGAAGCCGATTGGTTCGTCCCTCACCTCGACTTCCGCTTCCCCCGCTTCGGCAAAATCGAAGCTTCCGGCATAACGCTGGAAGTCCGCCAAGCCCTCGAACCCTGGCATGTGCTGGGCGAAGAAGGTGCCGTCGGCGGCACCGCGCGCTACGTTGACAGCTCGGTCGAACGCGTCCAGGTCAAAGTTCGCGGCATGACCGGCGAACGCTACATCGTCGCCTGCAATGGCCGCCCAGTCCCGCTTACCCCGACCGGCACCATCGGCGAATCGGTCGCCGGCATCCGCTATCGTGCCTGGCAGCCTTGGGCCGCACTCCACCCAACCATCGCGCCGCACGTGCCGCTCACGATCGACATCGTCGATACGTGGTCGGGCCACTCGGTGGCCGGTTGCCGGTACCACGTCGCCCACCCCGGCGGCCGCAGCCACGACACGTTCCCGGTCAACTCCTATGAAGCCGAAGGCCGCCGCCTGTCGCGCTTTGAAACCATCGGCCACACGCCGGGCCGTATGGCCGTAGCTCGCCCCACTATCGACCCCGACTTCCCCTTAACCCTCGACCTGCGCCGTCCGGTCTAGGTCGAAACACCTTCCCCCTACTCCATGGCCGGGTTTGACCCGGCCATCCGGGGGCTACAAGTCGCGGGGCAGAGCTGTATCAGCACCTGAACGTAGCCGCGAGCACCGGGCTCACCAGCCGTGGCCGCTTACAGGTCACATTTAGTGAAACAAGAGCGCATCACGTTGCTGAAATACTGTGCAATTTTCGTTTGATAGCTTGCGAAAGCGACGAACTGCCGCGATAGTTGCGATCCGACAACAATCCGACCACACCTGCACTTGTTAACCTGAGGATGCCGAACGCGGTGACGGCCAGTGCTGCCACGACTGTCAGGACAGACCCAACAAACGGCTCCGATTTGTTGACGGCCTACCGGTCATCTCAAAACCAGCGATACGACGAATTCCTGGGTCCTGACGGCAAGCCGAGGCCCCACTGGCATATGTGGCTGTCGACCATCGGCAACATGCCGGTCCTTGAACGCACTGCGCGCGCCACTCGCCTCGACCGCCGCGTTCGCGAAACCGGCATCGCTTACGATATCTACGCTGACCCGAGCAAACCCTCGCAACGCTGGCACCTCGATCTCACACCAGTCATCTTTTCCGCCGCCGAATGGCAATGGCTCGAGCGCGCCCTCACCCAACGCGCGCGGCTGTTCGACGCCATCCTCAACGACATCTACGGCCCTCAGCGCTTGATGCGCAGCGGCCACGTGCCGCCTGAACTGGTCTTTTCCGACAACACGTTTCTGCGCCCCTGTCAGCACATCCTGCCGGCCGCGGGTCAACTGCAGTTCTACGCCGCCGACTTGGCACGCGGCCTCGACGGCCAATGGCGCGTCATCGACAATCACACCGAGACGCTCGCTGGTCTGGGCTTCGCGCTCGCCAACCGGGTCGTCCATAGTCACATCGCAGGCGACATCTTCAAGCAATGCAACGCCGTTCGTCTGGCGAACTATTTTCAGGAGATGCAGTCGGCGCTCACCGCCCACTCCGGCCGCAAGAATGCCCGCACCGCTCTGCTGACGCCCGGTCCCCACCACGCCGATTACTTCTCGCATGCGTACTTGGCGCGCTATCTCGGCTACTTGCTCGTCGAGGGCAGCGACCTCGTCACCAAAGGCAACCAGATCTACCTGAAGACCCTGGAGGGTCTGAAGGGCATCGATCTGCTGGTCCGCTGCGTCGATGGCCGCTCCGTGGACCCGCTCGAACTCGACCCAGGCGGCTTCGAGGGCCCCGCCGGGCTTATCCGCGTCTGCCGCGAATCGCCCCGCCTCGTCGTCAACGCCCCTGGCACCGGGCTCGTCCAGAATCGCGGCTTTGGTGCGTCGCTGCAGAATCTCGCCAGCGAACTGTTGGGTGAAAACCTCCTGCTGCCGGATGCCCCCCGCTGGTGGTTGGGCGACCCCGCCAAGCGCGCCCACGTGCTGGCCAACCTCGAACACTTCGTCATCCGCAAGGCCCAGGAAGGCACCGGCCGCCCCGGTCAGGCAGCCCTCGGCAAGGATCCGCAAGCGCTCACGATGACCGAACGTCAACTCCTTGAACACGAGATCGCGCTCCACGGCCACCGCCTCGTCGCCGAGGAAAAGATCGGCTTTAGCGCAGCCCCCGTGCTCGGCAGCGACGGCCTCGTCCCGCGCCCGTTCGCCGTGCGCATGTTCGTGACCAAGACTGCATCCGGCTACAAAGCCATGCCCGGCGGCCTTGCCATGTCCGTCGACCCCGACCGCGCCGTTGCCTTGAGCGCACCTGACGGCCACACCCGCGATGTCTGGATTGTTTCCGACGCCGAACAGGCCCCCCATGTCAGCCTCTGGCGTCCGACCGTTGAAAACGCCCGCGTCGAGCGTTCGCAGCGCGTCATTCAAAGCCGCGTCGCCGACGATCTGTTCTGGCTTGGCCGTTACGCCGAGCGCGCCGACTGGACCATGCGCGTCATGCGCAGCGCGCTGCGCCGTGTCACCGAAGACAGCGGCCCCGCCAGTGGCCGCCGCGGTGCACGCAAGTGCCTTGAGCTGATGCTGGGCATCGACACGAAGCATCCCGCCTCAGGCAAAACCGCCGACCTCGAAATCGAGGCGCTCTGCGCCCAGCTCATCGGTGCCAGCAAAGCCCCGCGTACACTGGAGCGCACCTGCAACGGGCTGTACCGCGTGGCCAACTTGGCGCGCGACCGTCTCTCGCTGGAAGCCTGGCACACCCTCAGCAAGCTCCGGCCCGGCGACCCGTGGGCCTCATCGCTGGCCAAGGCCTCCCCCGGCACGATTCTCGATCACCTGGACGACGGCTTGGCCTCGCTCGCCGCATTCAGCGGCCTCATGCATGAAAACATGACCCGCAACTATGGCTGGTCGTTCCTCGACATGGGCCGCCGCCTCGAACGCGCGACCAATCTCAGCGAAGCTATTACCGGCCTATTCATCCCCCGTCCCGGCGAGGACGAGGAGGCGAGCAGCCTCATGCTCCTGCTGGAGATCGCCGACAGCTACATCACCTATCGCTCGCGCTATCGCCTCGACCCGCTGTTCCCGCTCGTTCTCGACCTGCTGCTGCTGGACGAGACCAACCCGCGCAGCCTCGCCTTCCAGATCGCCGCCTTCTCCCGCCACATGGAGGGCCTGCCCCACCGCGGCCTAGCCGACGACCGCCGCATTTTGCTGACGCTGCTGACCTCGATCCGCCTTGCAAACGTCGAAGCCATGGCCGGCGAAACCGGCAGCGAAACGCTCGCCAAACTGATGGATGAGGAGATGCAATTGCTGCCCGAACTGTCGAACGCGGTCGCGCGGCACTACTTCAATTTGATCGACGACACGCCCCACCGCGTCCAGACCCGCGGCCCCCCCAGGACCTGATCAGCCCATGATTGACCGATGAACCTCGAAGTCAGCCACAAGACACTCTACCGCTACTCCGCGCCCGTGGTGCAGTCGCAGCACGTCGTCCACATGTCGCCGCGCGTGCTGCCCCGCCAGTCGGTGCGCCATCACAGCCTGATCGTCGAACCGGCGCCTGCGATGCGCTACGAAGGCGTCGACAGTTTCGGCAACACGATGGTGATCCTCGATCTTGAGATGCCCCACAAGGAACTGGTGCTACACGCCCGGTCCACCATCGATGTTACGCCGTTGCGCGCCTTCGATTGGCGCTCGACGACGCCGTGGGACCAGATCGACAGCCACCTCGTGCTCAGCAACAATTGGCTCGACCTCGACACGATCCAATACCGCTGCGCCTCCCACTTCACGCCGCCCTCGCCGGAGATCGCCAGCTATGCCGAAGCCTCGTTCGCATCCGGCCGCCCGATCCTCGACGCCGCCATGGACCTGACCAACCGCATCTACGACGACTTCACGTTCGACGGCACCGCCACCGACATCTCGACCCCCATCGTCCAGGTCGTCAAACAGCGCCGCGGCGTCTGTCAGGACTTCGCCCATTTGGCGCTGGCCTGCCTGCGCACCAAGGGCGTCCCCGCCCGCTACGTCAGCGGCTACATCCTGACCAAACCCGCCCCCGGCCAGATCAAGCTGCAAGGCACCGACGCCTCGCATGCGTGGATTTCCGTCTGGTCACCGCAAACCGGCTGGGTCGACTTCGACCCCACGAATGGCATTGCCGTCAGCGACGAGCATGTCACCATCGCGCTTGGCCGCGACTACAACGACGTGAGCCCGATCAGCGGCATCCTGCTGGGCGGCGGCGCCCACACCGTCTCCGTCGCAGTGGATGTCTCCCCCGTCAATTGACCCCACACTGCCGTTCAATGGTTAATCGCCGGTGCCGGGCTTTGAGGCTTTAGCTGTTGGATGGCGGGCGAGGCTTGCTGCTTCGCGCTTGGCTTTCAGGGTGCTGCTTTCGGGGGCGCATTGGGTGAGGTCTTGGGCTTTTTTGTCAGCGGCGATGCCCCAATCGAGCGGGTTGTCCTGGGCGTAGCGCTTGCCAAGTTCGAGAGCGATTTCGGCTTTGGCGAGTTCGTAGCCCAAGTAGAAAGCGTGAGCGCCGTCGGCTTCGACGCCAAGCTTGGGGAAGGCGGCGAACGGGTCGGTCACGATCTGATGGCCTTGTCGCGAGTAGATGTGGATGCCGTCTTCTGCGACCTGAATGCGGAAGTTGTCGTCGCGGATGGTGGCGGCGGTGGCGGCGATTTCGGTGCTGGTGACGGGGAAAGGTTGCAGGTCGTGAAGGCCGATAAGGCCTGCGCCGCCGTAGCCTTTGGGCAGGCTGCCGTCTTCACGGGCGCGGTACATCAGGCGGCGGGCAGCGTCGTGCTCCTCGATGGTGCGGCGGGTATGGGGCGAAACCTGGACTATGAGGACGTTGGCGATATCGAGTTCGGTGCAGATACCGACGAGGGTTGCTGTAAGGCCACCGGTGTCAGCATCGGTGAGTTCGGTGAGGTTGCCGGTGCCCATCAGAATTTCAACATCGGGGCGCAAGCGGCGCAGTTCGGCATAGCGTTCGAGCGAGGTCGTGAAGCCAAAGATGATCGGATCGAGGATCGGGTCGGCGATGTGGGGGATGCCGAGGGATTTGGCTTTGTCGATGGCGCGGACGAGGGAAGCTAGGTCACCGTGCGGTTTGGGGACGAGGATGGGCACGCTGGACGTGCCTGCGACCATGTCGAGGTTGGTCTCATCGAGGCTCAGGACAAAGTTCGCGCCGGCCTGGACGCTGCGGCGGAGCTCGGTTGGATCTCCGCTGTCAACACTGACTTTGTGGCCCTCGGCAAGCAGGGCTTTGACGACGTCTTCAAGGTGCGGGAACGGTGCGCCGGGGAGGCAGCCGATGTCGATGACGTCGGCGCCTTTGGACCGCAGGACGGCTGCATTTTCCACGATCTGGGGTAGCGTGAGCCCAGGCGCTTCGATGATTTCGGCGAAGATGCGTAGGTTGTGTTTGGAAAAGTCAGGGGGCTTGCCGCCGCGCCCTAAGAAGACGGGGAGGTCAAACAGTTCGTCGGGGCCGCGTTGGAAGGCGACTCCGAAGTGATCGGACAGGCTGTCGAGGTTCATGCGGGTGCGGCCGGGCACGATCACGCGGTCGGCGTCCAATGGCGGTTTTAGGCGGTTTTTTACGATGGCCTCGGTCATCAGCGCGGCGACCTTGATGCCGATGTTGGCCACGCGCCAGGAACCGGCTTCAAGGCCGGCTCCTTCGATGGTCGTGTTCAGCCGGTCCTGCGCGAGGCGTCCGGTCAGGAAAAGGAGCTTTTCAGCCATGCTATGCTCACTTGCGTTCAGTGGCGGTTATCACGCGCGCTGTAAGGGGTCTAGCGGATGTTCGCCGGATCGATGAGGAGCCGCTTAGCGAGCAAAGGCTCGTCGCCTGCGCCGTAGACGCCCCAAGTCAGGTGCGTTCGGCGGACGGTTGGCGCGAAAGCGGGGTCGACGATGCCAAGTTCGGTCAGGAGGTCGAGGCCGGCGTCCGGCGGGATGGAGCAGGATTTTACCAGCGCAACGGATGCGCCGGAGATGCGCTCGGCTAGGCGCGCGGCGAGGGCGTCGGAGGTGACGGACCAATCGGATGGAAGCGTGGGGTCGGCGTGCTGGAGCGCGTAGGGGAGCCAGACGGGGATTTTGCCGTCCTGGAGTACTTGGGCAATTTGCTGGAGGGTTTGGCAGGTTATCAGCCTGGGGTGGAGGCTTGCGAGATAGAGGCCCATCTGGTCCATGCTGAGCAAGGCCATCTCGTGGGCGGTCTCGTCGGAGATCGCGAGCTGGGGCTGGAGTGAGCGGATGCTATCGGCGAAGGGTCCTCCGCCAGGAACAATGATGACGGGGCGTTGTGCCCGGGTGGTCAGGGCGATGATAGATTTGAGGTGGCCCGTTTCCGCGAGGCTGCCGCCGAGTTTGAGAACGAGAGTTTTCATTTGGACCGCCGCGAGAGATGCAAGAGCCCCCTCATCCGCCCCTGCGGGGCACCTTCTCCCCAGGGGGAGAAGACAGTGAAGATCAGGACGATAGCACATGTAGGCAAGTACAAAGTCGCTCCCCCCTGGTCCCCAGAGGAACTATGGGCGGGCGCGGACGATTTCGACGCCGCGTTTGGGGCCGTTTTCAAGTTTGACCACGCGCACCATAACCGAAACTAGGCGTGGTTCTTCGAGGATCTTTTCGGCGATGCGCTCGGCCATGGTCTCTACCAAGTTGATGTGGCCTGAGCTTGTAACCGTCTGCACTGCGTTCATGACGACGCTGTCGTAGGAGGGGACTTCGGATAGGGCATCGTGCCGGGCGCGGACGGTTGGAGCGACGAACGCTTCGATGGTGAAAGCCACCTTCTGGGTGACTCCCTGCTCCTCGGGATATACGCCAATGGCGCAATCCATCACCATGTCCTGGATGAAGATGCGGTCAAACTTGGAGATGTCTATGCGCGGCTGCTGCAGCAACCGGCCTGCGAGGATCTCCATGTTCGCCATCAGACGTCTTCCTATTCCGTTGTCCCGATGGGTTCGGGGATTATTGCTTCGTGCTCGCGGTGACGGGCCATTTCGACCGCGACGGCGCTGATTGCTTCAGCCGATAAAGGCCCTGTCCTGACTTTCCCCGTGCAGAGCGCACCTCGGAAACCTAAGACATTCGGCTTTAGTCGCATAAGCGGCGCGATGTCAGATAGCGCCAGCGATCCCGCAAAGCCAGCGAAAAGACCACGTTTGCGGGCCAATGCGATGAATTGTGTCAACGCTGGCTCAGCCAAGTGGTTGCAAAGGCCGCCGCTCGACTTGGCCGCCGTGTCCAGCATAACGCCGATAAATCCCGCGGAGGCCATGTCGTGGATCAAGGTGAAGTCGGGATTGCGGTCGGCGAGAAGAAGGCCAACGAGGCGGACGTTTTCGAGGTCGAGACGGCCCAGGGCTGCGATAGTGGCGCGTGGGTCCCCGTCAGGGAAAAAGCCGATTTTGACGATGTTGGTTCCCGTCACGGCCATGGCGCGGGTCGCGGCGGCGACGGGTCCGGGCTCAGCGGTCAGGTCGCCGATGGTGGCGCTGAGAGTGATGCGGGGCGGCACAGCCTTGCGGATAGCCGTTACGGTTTCAATGGGAAGCGCGCCGAGTGCGCCGCGCGAAGGGTCTTTGCAATCGATGATGTCAGCGCCGCACGTGACTGCGAGCCGGGCTTCTTCGACGGTCGTGACACTGGCGAGGAGCTTGGTCATGTGTTGGCGAAAAACCGGGCTTGTTCGTCGCGGACGGCGGCGGGGTCGCAGCGTTCGGCTTCGGTGAGCGTGACGGGGCCATCGGCCAGAACGTTGGTCGTCATGGTATCGGTCAGTTGATCAAGGCGGACGATACGGGTTGCAAGACGGATGGCTTCGGCGCGGTCGTGGGTCACGAAAAGTACCGTGGTCGGGCGGCTATGCCAGAGTTCGACGACAAGGGTGCGCAGCGATTGAGCGGTGGGGTCGTCGAGGGAGACGAACGGTTCGTCCATCAACAAGATGTCGGGTTGCAGGGCAAAGCCACGGGCGATGGCGACGCGGCGCTGCATGCCGAGCGAGAGGCGTTCTGGGTAGGCGGTTTCGGCGCCCGACAGGCCGACGCGGGCGAGCAGATCGGGGATGGCGGCGCGGCGCTTGTCGCCCTCTGGCAAGGGCAGCGCGATGTTTTCTTCGACGGTGCGCCAGGGCAGAAGCCGCGGGGTTTGGAAGATGAAAGCAACACGCGGGTCGGCGGCGGCGAAGCGGATATGGCCCGTGTAGTCGGTATCGAGGCCGGCGACGATGTTGAGGAGGGTGGATTTTCCGCAACCCGAGGGGCCGGTGATGACGAGGAAAGAGCGGGGAGCAACCGCAAGCGCGACGTTGCGCAACACGGGTTGAGCGGGGCGGCCGGCAACGGGCGCAAACGTTTTGGCCTCGACGAGGATGTCGACGCTGGCTGGGGCGGCGTGAGCTGCGATGGGCTGATGAGCGTTCATCGTTTCCACCGGTTGAGACGCGTCTGCATGGGTTGCAGCAGGCCGAATTCGACGATCTGGATGACGACGATGAAGGCGAGGGCGTAGGCCAGGATCATGGGCACGTCGAAGGACTGGAAGGCGGTGAAGATCTGATGGCCGACGCCCTTGGAGTGGCCGCCAAGCGCTTCGACGACGAGGACGATTTTCCAGACGAGGGCGAGGCCTGAGCGGGCACTGGCTGCGAAAAACGGGCCCAGTTGGGGGATTGTAACGTGCTTGAAGGTTTTCCACCAACCGAAGCGATAGACGGTCGCCATCTCATCCAGGTCGCGCGACAGGCTGCGGGCACCTTCGCGCATCTGGACCGCGACGTTGGGGATTTTGTTGATGGCGGTGGCGAGGATCGCAGTTCCCTCATAGGGGCCGATCCAGACGTAACTCAAAGCGATGATGACGAGGGCGGGCAGGTTCAGGATCAAGATCAGCCAGCTATCGAAGAACTTGTCAGCAGTGCGGTTGCGGCCAAGTGCTAGGCCGATGGCGGAGCCGATCAGCATGGCGACTATGAAGCTGACGGTGACGCGGGCGAGCGTTGCGCCGAGGTTGACCCACAGCGCACCGGTCGCGGCTTCATGTGCGATAACCGACAGCACCGCAAGCGGGCCGGGCCCGTGACGGTTCTGAGCGATGGCAGCGGCAAGCGACCAAAGCGCGACGAGCACGGCCAAAGACAGCACTGTCCAGACTAACCGCTCCTGCCACGCGTTCGCCTGTCCCGAGCCGGACTGCCACAAGCGTATGGGGCTCGCTGGCTTATGCGTTTGCGACATGGAACAATTTCGGGTCGAATTTGGTGCCTGCGCCGACGAACTCGGTGTCGCCTGCGTCGATCAGCAGGCTCATGATCTTATCGGCGGATTTCATGTCGGCGCTCGTCCAGGGTGCGGAGATGCCGGAGGTGTAGGCGGCGCGCAGGGCTTTTGCTTCCTCGTCGCTGGCGGCTTTCATGAGCGGCTTGATGCGGTCCCAGGCGGCGTCCGCTTTGGCGTCAGACCCTGCCAGCAGGACGTTGGCCTGCTCGACGGCTTTGAGGAAGGCAAGGATCTGAGGTTCTTTGGCAGCTTGGGTTTGCTCTTTCCAGATGAAGCCGACGAAGGCCGGGATGGGATCGATGGCCAATTCGGATAGGACGCCCTTCATTCCTATGATCTGGCGAAACCCCAGCGTCGATAGGCGGACGTTCTGGGTCCAGAAATTCAACACGGCGTCGAGGCTGCCATCACGCACCTGTTCGCTCAGCAACGGGGCTGCGCCGAATTGGACGGTCGCTTTGGTAGCGATGTCAAAATTCAGTTTCTTGCGGCTGTAGGCCTGGAGCAGCAGCCAGCTTTTGTCGATTCCGGAACCGGCGACACCTATCCGGCGGCCTTCAAGATCGGTCAAGGTTTTGATCGTGGAACTGGCCGGGACGACGACGCCGCCAAGCGTGGAGGAATAGGGGGCGAATTTGAGCGCCTCGCCCATGCCGCGCTGGCGCAGCGCCCAAGGCCAGTCGCTGACGATGAGGTCGGAGCCGCCGCTCAGCAGCGAGATGGGGCCGGCCTGATTGTTGGATAATTCGACGGCGGCGAGGTCGAGTCCAAGCTTGGTGTCGATGCCCTCGGCTTTGATGGTTTCCATCAGCCAGTTGAGTGAGCCGAACTTGACGGTGCCGACTTTGAAGGGGGCCGCCGGTGTCTGCGCCGCGACCGGAGATAAGCCGGCTGCGGTTGCCAATGCCGCTGAGCCTAACAGGAGCGTTCGGCGGTCCATCATTGCGAGGCTCCTTCGATCATCATTTTGTTTCGCGCGATGTAACTCACGCCGCGGAGCCACGCCTCGTCAGTATTGCCTTGGACGCCGACAGTATAGCTATTCTTCACGGTACCGGTCTTGGCATCGATAATCTGAATGCTGACGCTGAGCAATGTATCCGAGAACTTCTGGACCAGCCCCAACATTGCGATCTGCGCACCCGATTTGGCTGCAAGATCGGCCAGACAGTTGTCGCACTTGTGAAGCGGGCTTCCCGCCTTGATCTCGGCGGCGAGCTTGGCCAGATCAACGATTTCGTAGGCTTTGGACGCGGTCAGCCGGTTTTGCAGATCTTGGGTCAGGGCTGCGAGACGCTTGGTTTCTTCCGGGCGCACCTTCACGATCAGTTCACCGTCCTGGCTCTGGTCGAGCAACTCGAAGGGGAACACGGCGACGGTCTGGGCGGCAAGCGCTGCCGGCGCGCCGAGTTGAGCGGCGCACCCCAGCAATATTGCGGGTAACCACCCTGCCATCATGAGTTTTGCAAACACTATGATTGTCCTGCCTACTGTTGTCCGGGCTGTTTATCGGCGAGCAACTGGTTTTTGACCACCCAGCGGATACCGTGCATCCAGCTGTCGTCGGAGTTCGAGCGGATGTCAGAGGACATGCCTTTGATGATTTTATCGGCCTTTACGTCTTTGATGAACAGATTGAGGTTCAAGATCAGGTTTGAGACCTTTTGCACTGTGCCAATCATAACGTAGTCGGCGCCGACCTTGCGGGCGAGTTCGCCTTCGCAGTGGTTGCACTTGTACATCGGCTTCAGACGCTCGATGTCGGCGGCAATCGAGGTGAGGTCGACGGCTTCATAGCGGGCATCGGTTTTCAAGAGGCGACGCAATTCGTCCGAAATGAGCACAAGGCGTTGGGTTTCGTCGGCGCGGATGCCGTTCATTTCGCCTTCCTGGCTATCATCGATCAAATCAAAATTGAACACAGCGACCTTTTTGGGGGCCTCGGCGTTGGCGAAATCCGATTGGGCAGTTGCCGCGAAAAGAGTGAAGACCGTCATGAGTGTTAAGGCCGTGAAATGTCGCACCACAAGGTTCTCCGGTTGATTGTCCGCATAATTCGCCGATTTCTGCATTGCATTACAAGTCATGCGGCAAACTTTGCCAATGACGTGTCCTCACGTTCCCGCGAGGTCCAAACCCTCACCTTGACATCGCTGACCCTGTCGCCTTCGGTAGCGCGCAAACGTGTACCCGAAACGCCGAAGGGAATAGAGCGGATCAACGGGACCTGAAAGTTGCTTGGAGGAAGCCGTTGCTCGTTAAAGTCAGTTCGCCTGCGTCCTATGCTGCGGTAGTGGCCTCGTCCTTGGCCATTGCGTGCCTGACGAGCCCGATCGCTTCATCGCCGATCCATGCCGCCGACGTCGCGCCGGCCCAGGTTGCCAAGCCAAGTGACGCCAAGTTGCAGGTGCCGATTTTGATGGCGCGCGAAATACGCGACGTGCCGTTGCCGCTCTCGCTGCTCGATCTGCCGCCGCCGGATGATGGGATTGCAGGCGGGAAGCTCGCCATTTCGGACAACAACACGACCGGCCGCTTCCTCAATCAGGAGTTCACGCTCGACGTCAGCGAGAATGCCAAGGTTGATGGATTGATTGCGGACGTTTCGGCCAAGGTTGCGGCAGGTACAAAGTTCGTCGTTGTGGATGCGTCGCCCGATACGCTGCTCATGCTAGCAGATGCGTTGAAGGACAAGGACGTATTGCTTTTTAATGCAGCAGCTCCTGACGACAGATTGCGCGAGGATCAATGCCGGGCGAACGTGATGCACACCGCGCCCACGCGGTCGATGCTGACGGATGCGCTCGGGCAGTACCTAATCTGGAAGAAGTGGACCAAGTGGTTTCTGGTGACCGGGACCCGGCCTGAAGACAAGGCCTATGCCGACGAGTTACGGCGCACGGCCAAACGGTTTGGGGCGACCATCGTCGAGGAGCGGGTGTTCCAGTACGATCCGGGCAGCCGGCGGACGGATGGCGGGTTTGAGCAGATCCAACAGCAAATTCCGACATTTACGCAGGGCGCCAAGCCGCACGACGTGGTGCTGGTGGCCGATGAGGGGGAACTGTTCGGCGAGTATCTGCCGTTCCGGACGTGGGATCCACGCCCCGTTGCGGGTACGGCGGGTCTGGTTGCGCTGCCGTGGCATCCCGCGCTCGAACTTTGGGGCGGGACACAGTTCCAGAACCGGTTCAAGCGAATGAACAACCGGATCATGCGACCGCTCGACTATAACGTCTGGCTGGCGGTGCGGGCCGTTGGCGAAGCTGCGTCGCGCAAGCGGACAGGCGACTTCAAGGAACTGGTCACGTTCATGCGTTCGAAGGATTTCGAGCTTGCCGGCTTCAAGGGCGTTAAGACGACGTTCCGCGACTGGAACGGGCAGTTGCGCCAGCCTTTGCTGGTCACGACTGCTAAGTTGCTGGTGTCGGTCTCGCCTCAGCCGCAGTTTCTGCATCAGTTCAGCGAACTCGATACTCTGGGATATGATAGACCCGAAACGAAATGCAAAGCGTATCTTGTCAAGTAGCCGTTGCCTTTTGTACTCGACCGACCGCCCGACCAGACCGCTGCCAGGAGAATTCCTTTGAACCGTGTTTCGACTTTGCTGATGTCTTTGCTGACCACGTCGTTCCTCATGGGCGCAGCGTCTCAGGCGCAGGCCTACCGGGTGTTCGTCAGCAACGAAAAGGAAAATACCGTTTCTGTGATCGACAGCGAAAAGCTGGAGGTCATCAAGACGATCAAGGTCGGTCAGCGGCCGCGCGGCATTATCCTGACGCACGATGGAAAGCGGCTGCTAGTCTGCACCAGCGATGACCACGCCATTCAGATCTACAATGCCGAAACCTATGAATACATCCAGAATTTGCCATCTGGCAGCGACCCGGAACTGCTTGCGCTGCACCCGTCGGGCAATCCGCTATACGTCGCCAACGAGGACGACAATCTCGTGACGGTCGTCGATATGGTTAAGGGCGTCGTCATTACGGAGGTTCCCGTTGGGGTCGAGCCGGAAGGGATGGGCATTTCGCCGGACGGGAAGGTACTGGTCAATACGTCGGAAACGACGAACATGGCGCATTTCATCGATACCGAGACGAAGAAGACGTTTGACAACGTGCTGGTCGATAACCGGCCGCGGGTGGCTGAATTTACCGCCGACGGCAAGCAACTCTGGGTGAGCGCGGAAATCGGCGGCACGGTGACGGTCATCGATCCCGCGACGCGCAAGATCATGGCCAAGATCGGCTTCGATATTCCCGGCGTCACCAAGGATGCGATCCAGCCGGTCGGCGTGCGGATCACCAAGGATGGTAAGACAGCGTTCGTCGCGCTTGGGCCTGCCAATCGCGTGGCGGTCATCGATACGGCGACGTTCAAGGTCGAAAAGTATCTGCTGGTCGGGCAGCGGGTGTGGCAACTTGCTTTGACGCCGGACGACAAGATGCTGTTCACGACCAATGGCACATCGAACGATGTGTCGGCGATCGATGTGCCCAATCTCAAGGTTCTCAAGTCGATTAAGACTGGGCGCTATCCGTGGGGCGTGGTGGTGTCACCGAATTGAAAGTCGCGGAAACCATGAACGTACACACGAACGCCACACCGGCGGCTTCGACGCTTCCCGCTCAGGATATGATAAGTGCCAGCACGAGCGTGCCTGCGCTTGAGATCACGAACGTCAATCATAGTTTTGGGCCGAACGCTGTTTTGAAGGACGTTTCGCTGAGCGTGCCGCGGGGAGCGATGGTCGTTCTGCTCGGACTTAACGGTGCGGGCAAATCAACGCTGTTTGCGCTGATTACGCGGCTTTACGACAATGTCACGGGATCGATCAAGATCCTGGGCGAGGACGTGCGGCGGCGGCCGACGGTTGCACTGCAACGGCTTGGCGTTGTGTTCCAGAGCAGGACGCTGGACCCCGATCTGAGTGTCACGCAAAACCTCACGTATCATGCGGCGCTGCATGGGCTTTCAGGGCGTGAGGCACGGGCCAGGGCTGCGCGCTCGCTGGAGATCGTTGGCTTAACCGATAAGGCCGACACGCGGATACGCACGTTGTCGGGCGGTCAGGCGCGCCGGGTCGAGATTGCGCGCTCGCTGCTGCACCGGCCGAATGTGCTGCTGCTGGACGAGGCGACTGTCGGCCTCGATATCGGCTCGCGCGAGAGCGTGCTTGGGATTGTGCGCAAACTTGCCGCCGAAGAGGGCATGGGCGTGTTGTGGGCGACGCATTTGATCGACGAGGTCGCCGCGGGCGATCTGGTCGTGCTGTTGCATAAGGGCAAGATTTTGTATTCGGGCGGCGTTCCGGGGTTGCTGGCCGAAACCAAGGCGGCGACGTTGAGCGACGCGTTCCGCGCCATGACTGGAACGCAGGCCGTCAGCAATCGGGATGCATCATGACGCTTGCCACCAACACACGTCCTGCGGCCGGGACATTTGCCGAAGTCTCGCATCGCAGGCTCGGTTTGAGCGGGTATCTCGCCTGCTTCAACGGGATCGTGTGGCGCGAGGTGCTGCGCTATCTGCATCAGCGGGAACGGTTTTTGTCCGCGCTGGTCCGTCCGCTGGTTTGGCTGTTCATTTTCGCCGCCGGGTTCCGCCAGACGCTGGGTGTATCGATCATCCCGCCCTATGAAACGTATGTGCTTTACGAGCAGTTCGTGACGCCCGGTCTGATCGGGATGATCTTGCTGTTCAACGCAATGCAATCGTCGCTGTCGATGGTCTACGACCGCGAAACGGGGGCGATGCGAACGTTGCTTGTCAGCCCGTTCCCGCGCTCGTTCCTGCTGACGTCCAAATTGCTTGGCGGTGTCTCCGTCGGATTGCTGCAAGTCTATGTGTTTCTGATCATTGCCCATTTTTGGGAGATCGATCCGGGCGGGCCGCCTCTCCGGCTCGGATTTGGGTTGTCGATCCCTGAGCCCTTCAACGGTTACATCACGATCCTTCCCGCCCTTATCGTGGTCGGGTTGATGCTTGGTGCGCTGGCGTTGTTCATGTCGTCGGTCATCAAGCAGCTGGAGAATTTTGCGGGCGTCATGAACTTCGTGATCTTCCCAATGTTCTTTGCGTCGTCGGCGCTTTACCCGCTGTGGCGCGTGAAGGAATCGAGTCCGTTGCTGTACGAAATCTGCCGGCTCAATCCGTTCACGTACGCGGTCGAACTGATCCGGTTTGCGATGTATGGACAGATTGGGCCCAAAATCGAAGGCGCGGGGATCGACTTCACAAATCCGCTGGTGGTTCTCGGGTACACGGCTTTCTTCCTGCTGGCGGCGATCTACGCCTATAATCCATCTAAAGGGCTGATCGGGCGCCGCGGCGGTCCCGGTGGCGGAGGAGCTTGAATTCCATGGTTGTTTCACTCGTGCAATCGCTGACGCGCGCGTTGCGCATTCCTGTCGTCGTTCTACTCAGCTTATCCCCTTTGTGCGCCGGGGCGCAGGCGGTTGGTGGGAAGCAGGACAGTCCGGACTGGCCGTGTCCGCAGCGCAAGGTCGTCAAGCTGGGAGCATCCGATCTGCAATGGCAGGGCGCGCCGGTCGAAACCGTAAAGGGCTGGCGCGACGATCGCGAGGTCGCGATTTTGGTCGAGACGCTTGCCAGCCGCCGCACGCCTGTGGATGAGGCGGTGAAGGCTCTCAAGACTTATGCCGAGAAGATCCCCGCGGGCGAGCGCAACGCCAAACTGACGCTGGTGTTTGCCGGCATGCTTGAGACCGTGAACGACTACCGGTCATCGGTCATTTCAGGCATCGAGCGCTTTAACAAGCGGCAGAAAATCCGGGCAACCGAAATCGAGCAGGAAGGGCAAAAGTTGTCCGACCTGCAGAAGGCCGCTCAGAAGGACGAAAAGGCGAAGGCCGACTACGACAAGGCGATCGAGCTGTACGATTGGAATACGCGGGTGTTTGAGGAGCGGCGGCAGAATTTGCCGCTGGCGTGCGAGATTCCGCCCGCGATCGATGGCCGGATTTTCGATCTCGCACGCGAAATTCAGGGCTTGATGGGGCAGCCGGGTTAACTTCGCAAGCTTTTGCGGCAACAGGATCAGTGCGTGGGGGAGACGATGGCTACCGGGTAGCCGCGCTCCTCCCAGGCGTCCGTACCTTCGGGAAACCAGTAGACTTCTGTGTAGCCGTTCGCGATAGCGCGCTTGGCGGCGTTCCACGACATCCAGCAATCGCGAAGGCAGAAGAAGACCAGCGGTTTGCTCTTGTCGCTTTGGGTGAATTGAACGAGGTGGGTTTCGAAATAGGATCGCGCCTGTTCCGACAGGACGCCATAACCGACGTTCGGCAGCCAAATTGCGCCCTCGATGCTGGGATGCTTGGGCTCGCGCCAAACAGTTGAGGCAGGGAGGTTCGGGGGTTTGGGCGCTTGCGGGTAGACGTCGAGGAAAATCGCGCCCATGTCGCGCAGCTGCTTGGCGGCGTCCGCGGTGAGCACGCCGCGGGCGCCGTTGAGGGTCGCCGGGACGGGTTTTCGGTAGTCCTCCAGGCGGTAGCCGTCTGGCTCGGGCACGCTTTCAGCCGTTTGTACTGCGGTTTGACCGAAGGCAGATCGGGATGGCAGTGGAGAGCAGACCAGAGCAACTAACGCCGCGCAAATAGCGGAGCGCGCCAGACGGCGGTGCATGACTTCACTCCGGTTTCCAGTGCCGCCCAACGTCATTCCAGTCACTGGCGCGGGGCCGTGACCTGCACGTTCTGGTCATCGACGATGGGCACGCCATAGGAGAGCAGAATCTTATCAATGTCGCCCCGGCGCTTAGTCAGGATCGTATTGAGTTGCTTTTTCCAGTCAGTATCGGACAGCCGAACGCCAAGGGTGATGCCGTAGCTCATCTTGGTTGTCACGCTGGAGTCGAGCGCGAGAGGCTTGACCGTCAGGGGAGGTGTCCCGGTTTTAACAGCATAATAGCCAGCCAACGGACCCCAGAGAACGCCAGCGTCGATTTCTCCCGCGCGGACGTCTTTGGCTATCGCCTCGCCCGACGAATCGTATCGTGTATCGACCACCAGCGGATAGGGTTTGGCTTTGGCCATCAATCCGTGCTTGGCCATGGAGAATCCAGGAGGCGTATTGGCGACGACGCCGATACGCTTGTCCTTGAGCTTGGGATCAGCGAGGCTATCAACGCCATCCAGACCTGCGTCTTGTTTGTAGACGAAGGCATAGGTTGAGCGATAATACGCGTTGGAATTCAAGACAAGTTCGTCGCCTTGAGCATATCCGATAATCACGTCGCAACGTTTTGAAAACAGGGTCATACGCACGAACCCCGTCGACATCGGGTACCATGTGTATTCAACGGGTACTTTCAATTCGTCCGCGATGACATCCGCGATCTTATTCTCAAACCCTTCGCCGGCCTCATTGGAGAATGGCATATTGTGAGGGTCGGAGCAGACCCGGAGAACCTTGCGGTTCACCAGATCGACGACGCCGGAATCCGCTGCTAGTGCCTGCGCGGTTTCGAGACCGCTGATTGCGAGCAGGCACAACAGCGCGACAATATTCTTAGCCACCCGAACATGCCTTTTCGTTTTCGCCTTGAACGGCGGTCTTATCTACACGGCCAGCAGGGCGACCACGGGGAATCGCAGCATCCGACAACGCTTTGATATATATGTAGATGTCGTCGATGTAGCACATGACGTTCTTGTTATCGCCCAATGCTGGCATAACGGAGTTCCCCTGGAAGCGGACGTTCTGCTGACCGCTGGCGACGATGCCAAGGAACGTCGGGTAATCCATGGTTTTCACGGAGTCGACCAAAGCGGGGGCGTACGTCGAACCTTGTGCTTCAGGACCGTGGCAGACGTGGCATTCCGAATGATAGCGGCGGAAGCCAGAATATGTGAACCAGTCCATTGTTCCATCGGCTTGAATATTATAGGTCGGCGAGCCGTCTTTCGTCGTCCACTTGCCTTCCGGTCCGATCGTCTTTTCGGTAGCTGCAGGTTTTGCTGCCGCGGGGGGGGCGGTTTGGGCAGAGACACTAGTAATAGATGCTGCAGTGGCGAGGGCTGCGAGCACGAATGCGGTACCGAACCTCATTTAAGAGTTTCCTCTAGCTGGCGTTATGGGCGTCGTTTTATTCGCTGAAATGCCCGGGGGATCAACAGTCAGCGGCCCATGATCAGAGTTGCACTAGAAGTACACTAAATCAAGGCGACTAGATCATTGTAGGCTGGGCTTTGATTGAATTTTTGGCAAAGAAAAGCCGACGCGGAATAATCCGCGCCGGCCTCTGTGTCGAACTACCAGATTATGGCAGCGAGAACACGGTGAGCGTGCCGCCCAGCGAGGTGTACTGCTTCAGGCCAGCGTAGCCACCCACAGCACCCAGACCATCGGTCGGGTTCTGCAAGCCAGCTGCCAGGCCGATACCGGCCCAGCCACCGACGCCCGAGAGGACGCCAATGTACTGCTTACCTTTGTGCTCGTACGACATCACGTTTCCGATGATGCCCGACGGGGTTTTGAACTTGAACAGGTCTTTGCCGTCCTTAGCATCGACTGCCTTCAGGTAGCCTTCCAGCGTACCGTAGAACACCACGCCGCCAGCGGTCGCGAGAGCGCCCGACCAGACAGAGAAGGGTTCAGGCTTCGACCAGACGATCTTGCCCTGTCCAGCGTCCCAGGCAATGAAGTTGCCCATGCCGCCGTGCGAGCCAGGAGCCGGATACATGGACAGCGTGGCGCCGACGTATGGCTGACCAGCGGTGTAGGAGACCTTGAAGGGCTCATAGTCCATGCAAACGTGGTTCGTCGGAACGTAGAACAAGCCGGTCTGCGGCGAGAATGCCGAAGGCTGCTGGTCCTTGGAGCCGAGAGCTGCCGGGCAGACGCCCTTCGAGTTCACGTCCTGACCGTTCTGGAACGTAGACATCTTGGGATCAACTGCAGGGCGGCCGTACTTCGGCGACTTGGGGTCCATGTCGACGCCGGTCGTCCAGTTGACTTTGGGGTCATACTTCTGGGCAACGAGGAGTTCGCCAGTGGCGCGATCAAGCGTATAGCCGAGGCCGTTACGGTCGAAGTGCACGAGAACGTTGCGCTTCTTGCCGCCGACGTCGATTTCTGCGAGCGGCATTTCGTTGATGCCATCGTAGTCCCACTCATCGAACGGGGTCATCTGGTATGCCCAGGCGGCCACGCCGGTGTCGGGGTTACGAGCGAAGATGGACATGGTCCACTTCTGGTCGATCTGCTTGCCATCGGGCCCAGCGCGCTGCGCAGGGTTCCAGGTCGAGGGGTTGCCCGAGCCATAGTAGAACAGATTCAGAGCGGGATCATACGAGTACCAGCCCCAAGTCGAGCCGCCACCGATTTTCCACTGGTCGCCCGTCCAGGTCTTGAGCGAGCTGTCCTTGCCGACGGCCTTGCCGAGCGACATGGTCTTTTCTGCGTCGAACAGGATTTGATCATCCGGGCCGACCGAATAGGCGCGCCAAACCTGCTTGCCGGTGTTCATGTCATAGGCCGTCACGTGGCACTGCACGCCGAACTCAGCGCCCGAGATACCAACGATGATCTTGTCTTTGACAGGGAGCACGGTAGCCGTGTTGGTCTGACCCTTCTTGGGATCGCCGTTCACGGCCTTCCAGACTTCTTTGCCGGTCTTGGCATCGAGCGCCACAACCGTCGTGTCGGCCTGGTGGAGGAAGATTTTGCCTTCAGCATAAGCGACGCCACGGTTCACCGTGTCGCAGCACATCACAGGGATCACGGACGGATCCTGCTTGGGCTCGTACTTCCAGATGATCTTTGCTTCGTTGTCGAGGTCGAGAGCAAAAACGTTGTTCGGGAACGGTGTGTGTACAAACATCACGCTACCGACGACGAGCGGCGCACCTTCATGGCCACGCAGCACGCCGGTCGAGAACGTCCATGCGACCTTGAGGGTCTTGAC